>NZ_QDKJ01000005.1:0-323743 GCF_003115815.1 Brenneria roseae subsp. americana
AGACGGAAAGAGAAGTTCAGCTTGTTCAAAGATTGGTTCCGGTGGTTGCAGAGAAAAGTGCGACGGTTGGAATGAAACAGAATTTGCCTGGCGGCGATAGCGCGGTGGTCGCACCTGACCCCATGCCGAACTCAGCAGTGAAACGCCGTAGCGCCGAGGGTAGTGTGGGGTCTCCCCATGTGAGAGTAGGGAACTGCCAGGCATCAAATAGTGAGAAGCCCTCGTTGAAAGACGGGGGCTTTTTGCGTTGTAGCGCTACTCGGGAGCGGGGGGCTTTGTTAGATAAGCAGTCAGGTACTTATCGGACCCAGCTACAGAAACGGGCAGCTAAAAGCCTGCTCTCTGGCAGGCTTTTGCGGAACGTTGCTTGGTATCTTTTCTATTAGTGAAGGATTTGTGCCAGGAACATTTGGGTGCGTTCAGAACGCGGACTGGAGAAGAAGATATCAGGCGAGGCCTGCTCAACGATTTCTCCTTGATCCATGAAGATCACCCGATCGGCAACAGTTTTTGCAAAACCCATTTCATGAGTTACACACAGCATGGTCATTCCGTCCTCGGCAAGCCCAAGCATGGTATCCAGCACTTCTTTTACCATTTCAGGATCCAGTGCCGAGGTTGGTTCATCAAACAGCATGATTTTGGGTTTCATACACAGTGAACGCGCAATCGCGACACGTTGCTGTTGTCCTCCGGACAGCTGACCTGGGAACTTGTGTGCGTGGGCTGCGATGCGAACACGCTCCAGGTAATGCATTGCCAGTTCTTCAGCCTCTTTTTTCGGCGTGTGGCGTACCCAGCAAGGGGCCAGCGTGCAATTCTGCAATACGGTTAAGTGTGGGAACAGATTAAAGTGTTGGAATACCATACCCACTTCTGTTCTTATTTTTTCGATGTTCCGCAAGTCACCATTTAACTCCACACCATCAACGACAATACGTCCTTGCTGATGCTCCTCCAGATGGTTGATACAACGTATGGTCGTGGATTTCCCTGAGCCTGACGGGCCGCAAAGTACAATCCGCTCACCCTGTTTGACCTGCAGGTTGATGTCTTTCAGTACGTGGAATTGCCCAAACCACTTATTTACATTCTCTAGTGTGATCATGTGATCGGCTGATTGCGTTAAAGAATTCTGATTCATGGATGGCCTCAGTGCGACTTATGTCCGGTGTTAAAACGATTTTCCAGATGTTGGCTATAGCGCGACATGCTGAAACAAAAGATCCAATAGATCATGGCGGCAAAAACATAGCCTTCGGTCGACATACCAAGCCAGGTCGGATCGACAGTTGCCTGCTGAATACTGCTGAAGAGATCGAATAAACCAATGATGATCACCAGACTGGTATCCTTAAACAGAGCGATAATGGTGTTCACCAATCCAGGGATCACCATTTTCAGCGCCTGTGGCAGAATGACCAATCCCTGCATACGCCAATAGCCTAATCCCAGTGACTCCGCTGCTTCATATTGGCCTTTCGGTAATGCCTGTAAGCCACCGCGGACAACCTCGGCAACATAGGCAGACTGAAAAAGAATGACCCCCACCAACGCTCTCAGTAGCTTATCGATACTGGTTCCTTCCGTTAAAAATAACGGGAGCATGACCGAGGACATGAACAATACGGTAATTAACGGCACACCGCGCCAGAACTCGATGAACACAACGGAGAGCATACGAACGATAGGCAATGTGGAACGACGTCCCAACGCCAGCAGAATACCAAGCGGTAAAGCGCCAGCTATACCAACCGCAGCAATGATTAATGTCAGCGTCAGCCCGCCCCATTGACGGGTTTCCACGCGAGGAAGCCCGCCGAAGCCACCGTAGAGCAGCCACCAGGCGATCAATGGATAGGCAACAGCCCAGATTGCAATGTAGCGTCCACGATGCGGAAGATGGCGCAAAAACATTGGCAGGATGCTGAGCAGACCAATGACCAATGCAAAATTAATGCGCCAGATTTCCTCTACCGGATAAAGCCCATACATGAAATGACCGAATCTGGCATGGATAAAGACCCAGCATGCGCCGTCTCGTGTACAGTCGTTACGGGTAGTGCCAATCCAGTTTGCCTGGAATATTGCCCAGTTTAATAACGGAGGAATGGCAATCCATAGCAGCCACAGGCAAAGCAGTGTGAGCAGGCTATTGGTTACGTTGGAAAAAAGATTTTGTCGTGCCCAATGGATCGCTCTGAAAAGAGGGGCCTGACGGTTCTGAATAGGTTGAATCATCGTCATGAGTCCTCTTAACGTTCAACGAGAGCAATCTTGCGGTTATAGATGTTCATCAACAGGGATATCAGCAGGCTGATGATGAGGTAGACCGACATCGTAATAGCGATAGTTTCGATTGCCTGACCCGTTTGGTTCAGCACCGATCCGGCGAACAGTGAGACCATGTCTGGATAACCGATAGCGGCTGCCAACGAAGAGTTTTTGACGATATTAAGATACTGACTGGTCAACGGAGGAATAATCACACGCAGTGCCTGTGGGAGGATAACTTTGCGTAAGGTTACCGGGTTTGGCAGGCCAAGAGAGCGTGCGGCCTCATGTTGACCATGAGAAACGGACTGGATCCCCGAGCGAATGATTTCGGCAATAAACGATGAGGTATAAACCGAAAGGGCCAGCGTCAAAGCCGCCAGTTCAGGAATTAATACCATCCCGCCGCGGAAGTTGAACCCTTTTAATTCAGGTACATCCCAATGAATCGCCCGTCCAAAAACCACGTGACTCAATGCGAGCAGTACGACCAATACGCCCAAAACGACGGGCCAGGTCTTGCGTTGCTGACCTGTTAGGGTGTGGTAGCGTTTATTGGCACGAAAGACAACAATCGCCGTGGCTAACGTAATCATAATGGAAAGGAAAAATGCTATTGCTCCCGGTCCTGCTTCTGGGGAAGGCAGGTAAAAACCACGGTTACTGAGAAAGGCGATATCAAAAGCATTAATGGATTGCCGTGGTCCTGGTAAGTTACGCAGTACGGCAAAATACCAGAAAAAGATCTGCAATAACGGCGGAATATTACGGAAGATTTCGATGTAGATGGTGGAGATTTTCCGCAATAGCCAGTTATCCGATAAGCGTGCCAGTCCAATGATAAAACCAAGGATAGAGGCGAAAACAATACACAAAGCTGACACCAGCAGCGTATTGAATAATCCGACGAGAAAAACGCGTGCGTAGGTATCGCCCTGTTGATAATCAATCAGATGCTGGACAATCCCAAAGCCCGCGGTGTTGTTTAAAAAGGCGAATCCGGACGTGATTCCCCTCTGGGCCAGGTTAGTAACGGTGTTGTGTAACAGGTAACCAGCGGTAGCTAATACGGCGATAACAACAATGATTTGATACAGCCAGGCGCGCACCGCTGGATTAGTTAGTGATAAATCACTTTTCACGGTTGGGCGTTGTAGCATGTTGAAGCCTCGATAACGGGGATACAGAGGGTGCAACCTGTTGTGGCTGCACCCGGTGTCTGCAGGTAATTAGCGTACGGCTGGCGCGTACTGGATCCCGCCATTGTTCCACAGCTCGTTCAGGCCGCGTTTGATTTTCAACTCGCTGCCCATACCGACGTTGCGTTCGAAGATTTCACCGTAGTTGCCGACTTGTTTGATGATTTTGAAAGCCCAATCGTTAGGTAATTTAAGATCTTTACCGTAGTTGCCTTCGTGGCCAAGCAGATGAGACATATCTGGCGTTGTTGGTTTTGCTGCCAGTTGATCGACGTTCTGGGATGTTACGCCCATTTCTTCGGCGTTCAACATTGCAAACAGCGTCCAGCGAACGATAGAGAACCATTCTTCATCACCGCGACGGACAACAGGTCCCAGCGGTTCTTTAGAGATCACTTCTGGTAATACGATGAATTCGCTCGGATTGCTCAGTTTGATACGCAGCGCATACAACTGGGACTGGTCAGAAGCCAGCGTATCGCAGCGGCCGGACTCCAACGCTTTGGCGCTTTCGTCAGAGCGGTCGAAGGTCACCGGGGTGTACTGCATTTTGTGTGTTTTGAAATAGTCAGCAACGTTCAGTTCGGTATCCGTACCAGCCTGGATACAAACGGTTGCGCCATCCAGCTCTTTCGCACTGGTTAACCCAGCTTTATTGTGGGTCAGAAAACCGATGCCATCATAATAGGTTACGCCAGTAAAGAGCATACCCATGCCGCTATCGCGAGAAGAAGTCCAGGTTGTATTACGAGACAGGATATCGACTTCACCGGATTGCAGGGCGGTAAAACGTTCTTTAGCGGTCAGCGGGGTATATTTTACTTTATTTGCATCGCCAAATACCGCTGCAGCTACACCCTTGCATACGTCAACATCAATACCAGAGTATTTGCCGCTGGCATCTGCGTAAGAAAAGCCGGGTAACCCGTCGCTGATACCACATTGTACGAAGCCTTTTTTCTGAATCGCATCCAAGGTTGCGCCAGCATGAGCCTGATTAATCGCGGCAAATAATGAAGCGCCGGCAACCAGAGTAGAAATAATCACTTTTTTCATAATCATCCTAGTAGCTAGATAGTTATATGCTGTTGTGTTGCGGCGCACAATTTTAGGTGCACCATTCCTGTCAGTCGGCTTACTGCCGTGGCAAGAGCTAAGCAAACAAGATGCCAACTATTTATCTATTTGATAATTAATGTAAATGTTATAAATAATCTGTTTTTGGGTGCAATATTCAGGAAATATTGATGCACCAAAATAAATGCAAGGTAGTTACCTTGCCCTGTTTTAGTGCGCAAAAAATGATGGTTTGGGAACTATTGATTCGCGGCGGCGTTGAGTAAAGCGATAGCTAAAGGCAGTGTGATGCCTTTCAGCGCCGCAAGAAAAAAGGATTGTCTTCAGGATATTGAAAATGGGGATAGGCCAGCCAGAACATCGGCGCAGGCTGGCGAACAGAAAATCAATGCACAATATGACGCTGGTAATATTTCTCCAGCTTCACCTGTAACTGACTGAGCACGGTGCTGAACATCAGGTAAATCAAGGCGGCTTCGATGTAGAGAATCAGCGGCTCATAGGTGACGGAAACAATCCGCTGTGCGGACAGGAACATTTCTGGAACGGTAATGACGGCGGCCAGCGATGTGTCTTTAATTAACGAGATGAACGTGTTGGATAAAGGCGGCAACGATACAAAAACGGATTGCGGAAAGATGACCCAGCGGATTGCCTGTGTGCCATTCATGCCAAGAGAGTAAGCGGCGCTCCATTGGCCCTTGGGAACCGACAGGATGGCTCCCCGGACGATTTCAGAGCTGTAGGCGCCGACGCTGATAGTAAAGCCGATTAATGCAGCGGGAAATGCATCAAGCGTGATACCGGCGCTGGGAAGCCCATAAAAGATGAGGAAAAGCTGCACCAACAGCGGTGTTCCACGGATAACCCAAACGTAGAAGTCACCCAGCCACTTCAGCGGTTTTGGACCATAGAGACGAATCAACGCAACGGTCACGCCAACGGCCAATCCAAATATAAAGGAAAGAATGGCGAGGGGAACGGTGAATTTAAGTCCCGCAGACAGCAGACTCCAAAAGGAGTCTGCCATAAGTTGTAGCCAAGGCGGCATGAAAAATAACTCCGATAACAATGCGATTATTGAGATACATCCTGACCGAAGTATCGCACAGCTATCGTTTTATAGGTGCCATCCGCTTTAATTTCATCCAATGCTTTATTCAACGCATCGACCAGCTGTGGCTGGTTTTTGCGGACTAAAATAGCAGAGGGTTCGCCGGTAGGGGAGGTCGCAATGATTTTAACATTGGCATCCGGCTTTTGTTTTTTGAAATCGAGGAAGGACAGATTATCGTTTAACGTGGCGTCGGCACGACCGCTGAGTACCAGATCCAGTGACTGGTTAAAGCCATCTGTCGGGACAATTTCCGCACCGTGGCTGGTTGCCAGCTTGGCGTAATTACTGGTCAAACTTTGCGCGGACTTCTTCCCTTTCAGATCGCCGAAATCCTTGATAGAAGTATTGTCACCACGGGTAATCAAGACGGCTTTTGAATCAATATACGGCTTAGAGAAGTCGTATTTGGCCTGACGCTCTTTGGTCACGCCGACTTGGTTAATCACGGCGTCATAGCGTTTGGCATCAATACCGGCAATCAGGCCATCCCAGCGGCCTTCAATAAACTGGGCTTTGACGCCCAGTTTTTCAGCGACGGCGCGGCCAATTTCCACATCAAAACCAACCAGTTCACCTGATTTGTCATGATAGGTATAAGGCGCGTAGGTGCCCTCTGTTCCGATTTTAATGACACCCGCAGATTTGATAGCGCTGAGGTCATCTTGTGCCTGCGCGAATACACTGGTTGCGAACAATGCGCCAGCCAGTAAAGCAAAACTGATTTTCTTCATTACGGAAACCTCATCAGGACGGCAATCTGCCATTATTAGCTTTAAACCAAGCGAATCTACGTTATGTCATATGGTTTTGCTAATCATATAAAGCGATGGTTTATATCAACAATGAATATAGTTTTCATCCGCTGTTTTGACCATGATTCCGCGGTGGATTAACCAGAGAAAAGCGCGGTGCAGCTGAAAGTGAGAGTGGAGGTGATTAAGGTGGCAACAATCCGTCAGGCACAAGAAAAAGGCGCTTAACCAAAGAGATGGAAGCGCCTTTTTTCAAACAGTTAACTGATTAGTATCAGTTCATGCCGTATTTTTTCAGTTTCTTACGCAGGGTGCCGCGGTTGATACCCATCATCAGCGCTGCGCGGGTTTGGTTGCCGCGGGTGTATTGCATCACCATGTCCAACAGCGGCTGTTCAACTTCAGCCAATACCAACTCATACAGGTCATTAACGTCCTGACCGTTCAGTTGAGCAAAATAGTTCTTCAGTGCCTGTTTAACCGAGTCGCGCAGGGGTTTTTGGGTTACCTGAGCCTGAGAGTTTACGGTGGAAACGGTCAGTACGTCAGAATTCACGCGTTGTTCGAACATAGTTCTGTCAGCTCTTTTTCTGTTTACGCAAGATTTTCAAAATATGCCTTCAACGCCTCCAGCTGCTCGCCGGCATCCTCAATGGCGTTGAACGTGCGCCTAAACTGGTCGTTTGGAGCGTGCTCCTGGAGATACCAGGATACGTGCTTACGAGCAATACGAAATCCCTTGCCTGGACCATAAAAGTCGTGCAATTCCCGTATATGCTCGATCAACAAGCGCTTGACCTCTGCCAACGGCATTGGTGCCAGCAACTCCCCTGTGTCCAGATAATGCTGGATTTCCCGAAAGATCCAGGGTCTTCCCTGAGCGGCTCGTCCTATCATCAGGGCATCAGCCCCAGTGTAATCAAGAACCGCTCTGGCTTTATGCGGGTCAGTAATGTCGCCATTCGCAATGATGGGAATGGAAACGGCCTGCTTAACTGTCCGAATACTGTCGTATTCCGCCGAACCATTGAACAGGCACGCACGGGTGCGTCCATGAACGGTCAGGGCCTGGATACCACAATCTTCGGCCAATCTGGCAATCTCTACGCAGTTACGGTGCTCTGGCGCCCAGCCGGTACGGATTTTCAGTGTCACCGGTACGTCTACCGCTTTCACTACCGCTGAGAGGATCTGTTTAACCAAATCCGGATACTGCAATAATGCAGATCCTGCCATCTTGCGGTTCACCTTCTTTGCCGGACAGCCCATATTGATGTCGATGATCTGTGCGCCGAAATCAGTATTGATTCTGGCCGCCACAGCCATTTCATCCGGATCACAACCCGCAATCTGCACGGCTCGGATACCCGGTTCATCGCTATGTACCATGCGCAAACGTGACTTATCTGAACGCCACACTTCCGGATTGGAAGAGAGCATTTCAGACACGGTCATTCCAGCGCCCATTGTATGGCAGAGTGCTCTGAACGGGCGATCGCTAATACCCGCCATCGGGGCTGCTACCAGGCGATTGGTAAGCTGAAATTGTCCAATGCGCATAGACAAAGAAGTGACCATACTGTGTCTGCAAGGGCGCGTATATTACGCATTTTTTACGTCAGATGAAAGGCCAAACTTTGACCAATTTGCCGCTATCGATCAATGAAAATGCAGTTTGTGAAGTTATAGGGAAATATTATATATATTTAACAATAAGTTGAATGATCATGCTTGTTTTTTGCTCTAAAAAATATTCCTCTGGCAACAGAATTTTATCTGCGCACGGTGCCATTTTTAGCCGGCATTCGTCATCTGAAGTCGGATTTTCCAGAGCAATCCTTTGATGATGCGGCAAAAAAACCACGGTAAATCTTATCCGATTTATTGGCTGTCATCGCAAACTGATCCGACAACAGGCTATGACAGGGTAAAAAGGTGGTAATCAGCGGGCACAGAATCCACTGTAACGCCGGTTACAGTGGATTGCCGGTCTGCGCGATTACTTGCGCCGGCCCGTGATACGACACCATTCTTCACGTTCGGCAACAGGGTCGAGGGTGAATTTCTCTTCGTAGGCTTCTGCCACTCCCTCGGCCTGTGTGGCCAGGACGCCTGACAGGCCGAGATAGCCGCCTGACTTAGGCAGATCACTGATAAGCGGCGCCAGTTCACGCAGGGGGCCGGCCAGAATATTGGCCACGACAACATCTGCCGACAGGTTAGCGGGCTGGTCTTTCGGCAGGTAGAGTTCAAGGCGGTCAGAGACGTTATTTCGTTGCGCGTTATCACGGCTTGCCTGAATCGCCTGAGGGTCGATATCAATGCCGATAGCACGGGAAGCGCCCAGTTTCAGCGCGGCGATCGCCAGAATGCCAGAGCCACAGCCGAAATCGATAATGGTTTTACCCTGTAGGTCCAGTCCATCCAGCCATTGCAAACAAAGTGCGGTTGTCGGGTGCGTCCCGGTGCCAAAAGCCAGTCCGGGATCGAGCATAACATTGACGGCGGTCGGATCGGGGATGTCGCGCCAGCTTGGGCAAATCCATAAACGCTTGCCGAAACGCATCGGATGGAAATTGTCCATCCATTCGCGTTCCCAGTCTTTGTCTTCCAACTGCTCGATTTTGTGTTTAAAACCGACGCCCAGCAACGGTTCCTGTTCCAGCGTGGCGACAACATCGACCATCTCGGTTTCCGCGTCATATAAGCCAATGACGTCGGTATCACCCCATAAACGGGTTTCCCCAGGCAGTGGCTCAAACACCGGCGTATCGTGAGTATCCTGAAACGTAACGGATACCGCACCGCTCTCGATTAGCGCATCACCCAGTTGTTCCGCATGGCTACCAGAGGTATTAATTTTCAGTTGAATCCACGGCATGGCAGTCTCTATTACATTTAAAGTGAAGTTGAAGCGGCAACCGGCTGAGCGGCCTGATGACCGAACCGGTTGCCAACCATAAACGCCATCAGGCTCAGCAGCAGCGATGGCACAATGGGGTGAAAACCGGCCAGTTGGAGATTGAAGCTGGCCAGTAAGGCATAGCAAATGGCGCCGCTGAACATGGCGCTCAGCGCACCTGCGGCATTGGCACGTTCCCAGTAAAGACCCAGCACCAGCGGCCACAGGAACACGGCTTCCAGACCGCCAAACGCCAGCAGATTGAGCCAGATGATCATTTCCGGTGGTCGCCAGGATGCGACCAGTACGAGTAATCCCAGCAACAGCGTCGTCATGCTGGAAAGGCGCTTAATGTGTCGCTCATTGTGTGCCTGCCGCGGTCGTACATTGAGATAGAGATCTTTGATGATTGTGGCCGCGGCCTGAAGCAGATGCGCATTTATGTTGGACATGATAGCCGCCATTGGCGCGGCGAGAAAGATGCCTGCCGCCAGAGGAGGCAAGACGGTCACCATCAGGGCTGGCAGCACCCGATCGGGAATGGTCAGATCTGGCATGACAGCCCGGCCCAGTGCGCCGGCCAAATGCATACCCAGCATAAGAATACCGATCACGATGGTACCGATGATAATCCCCCGGTGCAGCGCTTTGCTGTCACGGTAGGAGATACAGCGTACGGCCGTATTGGGCAGGCCGATCACCCCGAAGCAGACCAGCACCCAGAACGACGCCATAAAGGGCATGGACAGGATCTGACCGCTGCCCTGCGGCGTCACCAGCGCGGGATCGATCTGCTGTAGCTTATCCACGGCGCTGTGTAAGCCGCCTGCGGCATGGATAACGCCCACCAGCAGTATCACCGTGCCTAACAGCATGACGATGCCCTGCATGGCATCGTTTAGTACGCTGGCGCGAAAGCCGCCAAAAGCGGTGTACAGGGCGATAGTGACGCCAAAAATCAACAGGCCGATATCGTAGGGAATATTGGCGGCGGTCTCCAGCAGGCGAGCGCCGCCAATGAATTGTACTGCCATGGCGCCGATAAAAGCGACGAGCAGGCTGAGGCTGGCAAACCATACCAGCAGGCGGCTGCCGTAGCGGGCATACAGCATGTCATTGAGCGTGATGGCATTGTAACGTCTGGCCAGAATGGCGAATTTTTTCCCCAGAATGCCCAGTGACAACAGCATCGTGGGCAACTGAATCATTGAGAGCAGTACCCAGCCCAACCCATACTTATAGGCCGCGCCCGGTCCGCCGATAAACGAGCTGGCGCTGACATAGGTGCCGATAAGCGTCATTGCCAGGACAAAACCGCCCATTGAACGCCCGCCGAGGAAATACTCATTGAGAAAGTTACCGGCCTGACGACGGCGGTAAGCGTATACCGAGAGCCCGAAAACCAGCAGCAGATAGCCTAGCAATGGTAAAAGCACTTCATTTTGCATCGTCATTCTCCAGGGAGATGTCGCGGAAAATGAATCGCACCATCATCCAGCACAATAGCGTAAAAATAAGTGGCAGCAGCAGGCATGCCATTTCAAACCAGTGGGGCAGCCCCGTGATGCCCTGTGCGCTGTCGGGCAGGTAAGCCGCCAGAATCCAGGCGAACAGGTAGGCCAGCGTCAGGAAAAAAGCCCAGCGGGCTTCCCTATGCGCTTGCATGAAACGTGTATCCATTTTTTCCCTATAATAAGCTGGAGTAAGGAGGGTGATAGAAAATTCCCTTTGTTTTTCTCTCTTCCCTGTAGATGAGTTCAAGATTAATCATTGTCGGCCTTCACGCGCTGTCCGTCAGGAGCAGCGCGTCCAATAATCCGGTTAATCCTGTTTGCGTAGTTGCAAGCTGTTGCAGTTCCAGATACTCAAACCCGATCACTGCCGCATACATAGCCTGCCCGAACAAGGTCGCGCGCTCGTCGGAAAAACCGGCGCGCACAAATTGTTTGGTCAGGTAATCCAGTCTTGCAGCGTCGACCTCAAGCAGGGCCTCAGCGACGCAATGGTTGGTGACCGCCCATTGTCTGATGGCGCTTTCGGAGCGTAATCCTCCATTGCTCTCATCACGCAGGTCGGTAATGATGCGCACGAGCGTCCGCAGATCTTCCTGTGGGGATGCTTTTGCCTGTTCTACCGCAGCAATCACCCCTTCGTTCGCCCGTAATCTCCAATAGGCCAGCATGGCCGTTTCAAAGTCAGCGACATCTTTGAAATGCCAGTAAAACGACCCCTTGGTTGTTTTAAGTTCACGTGCCAACGCCTCGGCTTTGAGCGCAGACGAACCCGCTCGGGAAAGCGCGCGAAAGCCGGACAATATCCAATCCTCACGTGACAGTCTGTTTTTCTTTTTTTGCGTCATGTCCGCAACCATACGTTAGCGTATTGACATTTTCAAGAAGATAGGCAATACATACGCATCCGTATGGTTTTGAGTAACCACCGCAATGAAACCTCACTCTGCTCAGAAAGGTTTATAAAAGGCAATGCTATGAATAAACCACTTTTGGTCGCATGCGGCCTGTCGTTCCTCACTTTTTTTATTCATGTATTCAAAGGCGGGCCGAAAATTCATGATGCTATTATCGCAGGCAACGTATCTGACTATGTAAGCGCGGTCGGCTCTGTTGTCTGGCACGCTACCTCCGCCATCTTGTTCATTAATTCAATCGCACTGTGTTACGCAGCCCAAAAACACGTATGGAGAAAGCCGGTTACCCTGCTGGTATTCGCTCAGTACCTCGCTTTTACCGTGCTTTTTCTCGGCTATGGTTTTGCCCGCTTTGGCTCAATCCTCGTCGTGCCGCACTGGATGGCATTTGCCGTTATATTATTTTTAGCGCTTTGGGGACTGAGTTCCTCAAGGGAGAAAACATGACGGGTTCTCATAAAAATTCAGCGCAGGCGCCTGTCAAATATAATGTCTTACTCATTGTCGCTGCGGGGCTGAATGCCATTGCCGCGTTACTCCACATTGCCGTTATGCTTGGCGGAGCGCCGTGGTATCGTTTCTTCGGCGCGGGAGAACGAATGGCATCGGCCGCTGCTGCGGGACAGTGGTATCCGCTGATCGTCACCGCAGGTATCACATTGATCCTCTTACTGTGGAGCGTCTATGCGCTTTCAGGAAGCGGCGTCCTTCGAAAGCTGCCAATGCTTAAACCTGCTCTGTGCGTCATCACAGCTGTTTATTTGCTGCGTGGACTTGCGGTAATTCCGCTTCTTATTACCGCAGGCAGCCAGATCGCTCCCTTCGATACGTGGAGTTCGCTTATTTGCCTCGGCTATGGGGGTGTTCATCTGTTTGGTCTGATGCAGACCTGGCGGCAGCTTTAAGCGCGCAGACATGGCTTAGTGGAGTTATACGGACAATTACCCGCTTTGAATTGACCGAACAGCAAAAAGGTCGGTTTTCACCGACCTTTGACCTTCTTAACGATAGAACACCGGTGATATTTACTGCAAACCGAGTTTCTTCTCCAGATAGTGGATGTTTGTGCCACCTTTCTGGAAGTTTTCATCGTTCATGATCTTCATCTGTAGCTCAACGTTGGTTTTGATGCCATCGATAATCAGCTCTGCCAACGCATTTTTCATCCGGGAAATGGCGACTTCACGGGTTTCACCATAAGTGATCAGCTTGCCGATCATGGAATCATAGTACGGCGGGACGGTATACCCGGCGTAGATATGCGACTCCCAGCGAACGCCGAAACCGCCCGGCGCGTGGAAGCGGGTGATTTTACCCGGACTTGGCAGGAAGGTGTTCGGGTCTTCGGCGTTGATACGGCATTCCACCGCGTGACCACGAACGTGAACGTCTTTCTGCTTGATGGACAAGGGCTGACCGGCAGCAATACGCAATTGCTCCTTGATCAAATCCACGCCGGTAATCATCTCGGTAACCGGGTGTTCCACCTGAATACGGGTGTTCATTTCAATGAAATAGAACTCGCCGTTTTCATACAGGAATTCAAATGTGCCGGCGCCGCGATAGTTGATATCAATACAGGCTTTCGCACAGCGGTCGCCGATAAACTGGCGCAGTTCACTGGTGATGCCCGGCGCTGGCGCTTCTTCCACCACTTTCTGGTGGCGGCGCTGCATGGAGCAGTCGCGTTCCGCCAGATAAATGGCATTGCCCTGACCGTCAGCCAGTACCTGGATTTCCACGTGACGTGGGTTTTCCAGATATTTTTCCATGTAGACCATATCGTTGTTGAAAGCGGCTTTGGCTTCCGCACGGGTCATATTGATGGATTGTTCCAGTTCTTTATCGCTGCGTACAACACGCATCCCGCGACCGCCGCCGCCGCCGGACGCTTTGATAATTACCGGATAGCCAATACGCTTGGCAAAGGCGCGGTTCTTATCCATATCGCTGTCTAACGGGCCGTCGGAACCCGGAACGCAAGGTACACCGGCTTTTTTCATGGCGCTGATAGCGGAGACTTTATCGCCCATCAGGCGAATGGTATCGGCACGCGGACCGATGAAAATGAAGCCTGAACGCTCAACCTGCTCGGCAAAGTCGGCATTTTCTGACAGAAAGCCATAACCGGGATGAATCGCCGCCGACCCGGTAATTTCCGCGGCAGAAATGATTGCCGGGATGTTCAGATAGCTTTTGGTGGACGGCGCCGGGCCGATACACACGGTTTCATCCGCCAGTAATACGTGTTTCAGATCGCGGTCTGCGCTGGAGTGAACGGCAACGGTTTTGATGCCCAGCTCTTTGCAGGCACGCAAAATGCGCAACGCAATCTCTCCGCGATTAGCGATAACGATTTTATCTAGCATGGTAAGCCTCGTTATTCGATGACAACTAATGGCTCGTCAAATTCAACCGGTTGACCGTTGTCGACAAGAATCGCTTTGACCACGCCTGCTTTGTCGGCTTCGATTTGGTTCATCATTTTCATGGCTTCAACGATGCAAAGCGTGTCACCGACATTCACTTGCTGACCCACTTCGACAAACGCTTTAGCGTCAGGGCTTGGGGTGCGGTAGAACGTACCAACCATTGGAGAACGAACGATGTGACCACTGATTGCAGCCGGTGCAGCCGCTGCCGTATCCACGGCTGGCGCTGGCGCAACGGCGGCAGCCAGAGCAGGCTGCTGCTGCATCATCGGCGCATAGGCCTGCTGCATTACTGGATAGCTTGGTGCTGCCGGGGCACGACTGATACGTACTGATTCTTCACCTTCAGAAATTTCCAGTTCGGCGATGCCGGACTCTTCAACCAGTTCGATCAGTTTTTTGATTTTACGAATATCCATGGATGTGGTTCCGTACTCTTCTTGTTTAATTGGAAGTTGACAAGCGTTTTACCGCTGTCTGTAAAGCATGGTTATAACCATCTGCCCCGAGTCCGCAAATCACGCCTACCGCGATATCTGAAAGGTAGGAATGATGACGGAAAGCTTCTCGTGCATGCACGTTGGACAAATGAATTTCGATAAACGGGATGGCTACTGCCAGCAGAGCATCACGCAGAGCGACGCTGGTGTGAGTAAATGCCGCCGGATTAATCAAAATAAAATCCGTGTTTCCTCTGGCCTGATGGATTCGATCGATCAAGACATGTTCCGCATTGGACTGCAGATGGGAAAAACTCACATCCAGCGCCTGTGCCTGTGTTTCCAGGTTACTGACAATCTCGGCCAGCGTCGTACTGCCGTACTTATCCGGCTCGCGGGTACCCAGCAGATTGAGGTTTGGACCATTCAAAAGCAAAATGTGAAACTTTTCTGCCATTGTGCTGCTATCTCCCGCGATTCGCCCAGATTGCAAAAATGGTGTCGCACAAAATAGCGCGAAGCTATTCGTTTGTCACCTTTCGCGTGAAAATTGTCCGGCGTTGAAAAATTAAAGTCGTGCATTATAACCATATCGTAGCAATTAGCAGCTAAATACTGGTCTTATCTGCGGAGATATTCCCGCAGTAGCCCGATATGATCGGCGAAAAGAGCGTGGATTTAACAGCGAGCATGAACGTCGTTGCGCCATTTAGCGCCACCACTGGCGAAACTTTTTATAACGAAATAACAATAAAGCCAACACCGCCAGCGAGTACAAAATGGGTTGTGGTGATAGCGTTTTGACTGACCAAAGATAGTGTATCGGGGCGAGAATGGCGACCAGATAGACGAAGTTATGCAGTTTTTGCCAGCGAGATCCCAACTTGCGCATCATCACCCGTGGCGAAGTCAGGGCCAGCGCCAGTAAAATCAGCCAACTGATGATACCGATCGTTAAATAGGGGCGAGAGATCAACTCTGCTCCCAGCAAGGCCAGATGGTTCAGACCCAGTTCCAACACCGAATAACTGATCAGATGCAACGTGGCCCATGTGAAACACCAGAGGCCGATCATACGCCGACAGCGAATCAGCAGCGGTTGTTTGGCATAGCGGGCCAGTGGGGTAACCAGCAAGGTGGCGATCAACAGCTTAAGCGCCATTCTGCCGGTAAAATGCTGGATATCTTTGGCCGGATCGGCGCTCAGCCATGATTGATCGACGGCTAGGATTAACCATAAAAGCGGTAACGCGGCGGCTATATGGATAATGACCTTGAGCCACTTAATCTGTTGAAGCGTCAGTCGCATGCTCTTTTCCCTGAGATCGTTCGTCTTGATGACAGACGCCTGGGGGCGTAAGGCTGCGTCGGGATCTGTACATCGCACCAGAGCAAGTTAAAAGTTCTCCCGCAGATCCATGCCCCGATACAGTGATGCAACCTGTTCGGCGTAACCATTGAATAGCCGTGTCGGCTGGCGCTGTACATCAAGCAGACCGCCGGCACCAATGACGCGCTCTGTCGCCTGCGACCAGCGAGGATGGTCCACATGCGGATTCACATTGGCGTAGAAACCATATTCATCGGGTGCGGCAAGGTTCCAGGTCGAAGGGGGGCGATCGCGGGTGAGGCTTATCTTCACGATGGATTTGATGTTTTTAAAACCGTATTTCCACGGTGTAATCAACCTGATCGGCGCGCCGTTCTGGGGAGGCAGCGTTTTGCCATACACGCCAACGGTGAGAAGAGAAAGCGGATGCATGGCTTCATCCAGCCTCAATCCTTCGACATAGGGATAACTGAGTCCGCCGCCGATAAAACGATCTTTTTGTCCCGGCATTTGTTCCGGGTCGTGGAGTGTCTGAAATGCAATATAGCGCGCGTTGCCGGTGGGATCGGCAAACTTGATCAGTTTTGCCAGTTCAAAACCAACCCAGGGGACAACCATCGACCAGGCTTCGACACAACGGAAACGGTAAATTCTTTCTTCCAACGGGAAACGTTTAATCAGATCGTCAATATCCAGCGTGATGGGTTTGGCGACTTCCCCGTCGATCTGGATTGTCCAACCTTCGGTTTTCAGTCCTCCCGCATTGGCGGCCGGATCGGCTTTGTCCAGACCGAATTCATAGAAGTTGTTGTAACCCGTGACTTTATCTTCTGGCGTGAGCGGCAAATTGAGCCGCCAGTCGGCTGGCTGAGCAAAGGATAACGGTTTTCCTGGCGGCGCTTTGGGACGATCGTTGCCCTTGAACCAGGCGAACAGATCCGCTTTCGCGGTTAGAGGCAATGACAGCGCTGCCGCTGTTATCCCCAGCGTTTTCAACAGGCGTCGTCGGTCATGAAAAACAGATTCCGGGGTGACATCGGCTTCGGTCAATTTGCGATGTTTATGCATGGTGTACTCCCGCCAGTTTTTATTATTACTGACGTAATGTGGTGTCTTTTACATAGCGGCTTACTTAATTTATAGATGAATTATGTGGGGAACACCGCGCGGGCAAACGAAATACTTCTTTGCAGGGTGTAACAACCCACCTGATTGCGTGATCGGGCGTTTGCGGGCGACGCGGGCCGCGTCTGTTCCGGAGCAATATCCATCCATGAACGCGGCGCAGGATAAAAAAGATGTGGAATTATTTAACGACTATATTTGTAACAGGTAGTATATCCGTCAGGTTGCAGGTGAGCAGGCGTTATGACTCGGTTTCTCTTTGGGTCTCACCCTTTGGGATCATCGCAGGCAGCGTTCCAATCTGCGCCGGACAGGGATGCATTCGGTTGGCGTCGGCCCGCATCTTGAAATCTATTGGGTATAAAGCGAACCGATAAAAATAGAACACGCGCAGAAACGACATTTATCCGGAAATAGGACGCAGGGATGGGATTTACGACCAGGTTCTCCATACTCATGACGCTGCTGACGGCACTGGCGATTTTTCTGATGCTTTCCAGCAGTATCTTTAGCCTCTTCTATTATAGCCAGCAGCGAACTTCACAACAGTTAAGAGAAGTCGCCGCCAGCATCGATCAGGCACTTTTAGTGCAATCGCCCGAGAACATCAAATTCTGGCTACCGGCCATGATGAAAACGGCCGGTATCGTCGCGTTAGAGATTATGGATGCGAATTCGGTTTTGTATTCGGTGCAGCTGCCTGAAGCCGGGGATGTCCGCAGTTATCTCTATAGCGATACTCAACTTGATTTGATGCACCATCTGGATCTGGTGGTGGTTGTCACTTATCTCGATCCTCTGATTGGCGCCCCGCGTTTTCTGATGTCGACGCTGTCGGTGATTCTGGCCATTGGCTTAATGGTGCTGGTTCTTTATTTGTCTATTCAATGGCTGCGCCACCAAACCGCCGGACAGGAGGAGCTGGAAGAACGGGCCCTGCGAATTCTGAATGGCGAACGAGAGTCGGTGATGCATGGTTCTGTAAGGGAATGGCCGGTAAACGCCAGCGGCGCGATCGACCAACTGCTGTCTGATTTAACCGCCGCGCGTGAAGAACGCAGCCGCGTTGATACATTAATCCGCGCCTTTGCGGCTCAGGATGCGGAAACGGGCCTGAACAATCGCCTGTTTTTTGACAATCAGCTGACAACTCAACTGGAAGACATTGAAGATGTCGGTACCCACGGTATTGTCATGATGATCCGGGTGCCTGATTTTGAAACATTACAGGAAACGCATGGTTATAACGGTGTGATCCAGGAATACCGCAATACGTTGGTGAATTTGCTGTCGACCTTTGTCATGCGCTATCCCTCGGCATTACTGGCGCGTTATTTCAATAATGATTTTACGGTATTATTGCCGCACCGCACCCTGAAAGAAGCCGATAATATTGCCGCTCAGTTAGTTAAAGCCATTGATATTCTGCCCGCGACCCCGCTGATTGATCGTGAAGATATCCTGCATATCGGGATTTGTGCTTATCGCAGCGGACAAAGCCCGGAACAGGTAATGGAAAGTGTCGAAGACGCGACCCGTAACGCGGTATTGCAGGGAGGAAACGGCTGGTGCGTGTTTGACCGACAGGTGCCGGATAAAGGCCGGGGCAGTGTGAAATGGCGAACGCTGCTGGAGCTGACGCTGGCAAGAGGCGGCCCGAGGCTGTATCAGAAACCGGCGGTCACCCGGGAGGGGATCGTACATCACCGTGAAATGATGAGCCGTATCTACGATGGTACTCAGGAACTGCTGGCCGCGGAATATATGCCAATAGTTCAGCAACTGGGTTTGACCGCCAGTTACGATCGGCAGCTTATCTCCCGCATTCTTGCGTTATCGGCAGGCTGGCCTGAAGAAACGCTGGCGATGCCGGTAAGTGTTGACTCGCTGCTGCAAAAGCCATTTATCCGATGGCTGCGGGAAACGCTGATGCAATGTCCGAAAAAACAGCGGCAGCGCATTTTATTTGAACTTGCAGAGGCGGATGTTTGTCAATATATCGGCCGTCTGCGCCCGATTCTGGATCTTGTGCTGGGCCTGGGCTGCCGTCTTGCGGTGACCCAGGCTGGGTTAACGCTGGTCAGTACGACTTATATCAAGTCATTGTCGGTGGAAATGATTAAGCTCCATCCGGGACTGGTGCGCAGTCTTGAACGTCGTCCGGAAAATCAGTTATTCGTACAAAGTCTGACGGAAGCCTGTAAAGGTACTCAGACGACGGTTTTTGCCGCAGGCGTTCGTACTAAAGAAGAGTGGCGCACGTTATTGGAGAAGGGCGTGTATGGCGGACAGGGGGATTTTTTTGCTGCTTCGCTTCCGGTGGGGGATGAGTTGAAAAAATATTCACCTCGCTATCGTGTTTAGTGTAAAAGTCCTGGTCAAATTGACGTAGAATGAGTCGGTTGTCGAATGGGTTAGTATGTGCTTACGTTAGCGGCAATCCGATTAAATGTTAGCTTTTATGTCCTGTGTTCGTACTATTCTGTCGGGCGGAACGCGATAGTCTACCTCGCCGCCTGGAGGAAAGACCGCTGTGTGCGGGTTCCTTTTGAAAGCCGAACGGTACAACACAGACTTTTTTCACCGGAGCAGAGCGTTTTCGTGCCTTGTCGCTGCTTCGTGTGGTTGGTAAAGTAGGCGGATTTATTTTTCGCCCCCAGCTTGCAGGATTATCCTTTAGTTATGTTTAAGAAATTTCGTGGCATGTTTTCCAACGACTTGTCCATCGACCTGGGTACCGCCAATACCCTGATTTATGTTAAAGGGCAGGGCATCGTACTGAATGAACCTTCAGTGGTCGCTATTCGTCAGGACCGTGCTGGATCTCCGAAAAGCGTCGCCGCTGTCGGTCATGACGCTAAACAAATGCTGGGTCGAACGCCTGGTAATATCGCGGCTATTCGTCCGATGAAGGACGGCGTGATTGCCGACTTCTTTGTGACTGAAAAAATGCTGCAACATTTTATCAAGCAAGTGCACAGCAATAGCTTTATGCGCCCAAGCCCGCGAGTGCTGGTGTGCGTGCCGGTTGGCGCCACGCAGGTGGAGCGTCGTGCGATTCGAGAATCTGCACAGGGTGCCGGGGCGCGTGAAGTCTTTTTGATTGAAGAGCCGATGGCAGCCGCGATTGGCGCGGGCCTGCCTGTTTCTGAAGCCACGGGTTCCATGGTTGTGGATATCGGTGGCGGTACGACGGAAGTGGCCGTGATCTCCCTGAACGGGGTGGTGTATTCCTCTTCCGTGCGTATTGGTGGCGACCGCTTCGATGAAGCGATTATCAACTATGTTCGCCGTAATTACGGTTCACTGATTGGTGAAGCCACGGCTGAACGCATCAAGCATGAGATCGGTTCGGCATATCCGGGTGATGAAGTGCTTGAAATTGAAGTCCGCGGTCGTAACCTGGCTGAAGGGGTGCCGCGTGGCTTTAACCTGAACTCTAATGAGATTCTGGAAGCATTACAGGAACCGCTGACGGGGATCGTTAGCGCGGTGATGGTGGCGTTGGAACAGTGTCCGCCGGAACTGGCTTCCGATATATCTGAACGTGGTATGGTGTTGACTGGCGGCGGCGCACTATTGCGCAACCTCGATCGTCTGCTGATGGAAGAAACGGGTATTCCGGTCGTTGTGGCCGAAGATCCGCTGACCTGTGTCGCGCGCGGCGGTGGTAAAGCGCTGGAAATGATCGACATGCACGGTGGCGATTTGTTCAGCGAAGAATAATCTGGCTGGGAAAAAGGGGGACCGTATGGATGAACGTGTGCGTTTTTCATCCCGCACGGTTACCCCTTTTTTCGTATGGGCATGCATAAGACTCGCCCTGCGGAACAACGCGTTGCGTTATACAACATCGTCTCCTGACGGTTGCGTATAATTGGGTTTTCCCTGCCTGCTATCCTCCGGGCCTTTGCGTTGCCACGTTGAAAATCGCTTCTGGCGATTTTTGACTCGTCTCATCCGTGCGACTCGCCCTGCGGGCCAACGCTTTGCGTTGTTAAAAATCGCTCTTGGCGATTTTTTATTGTTGTCGAGGAATACACGAATTTTATGAAGCCGATTTTTAGCAGGGGACCTTCCCTGCAGTTACGACTTTTTCTTGCTGTCGTCACCGCGATTTCTGTGATTATTGCTGACAGTCGGCTTGGCACGTTCACTAAAATCAGAACGTACATGGATACTGCGGTCAGTCCGTTTTATTTTCTGGCAAATGGCCCGCGTGAAGTGCTGGATAACGTCTCGGCATCATTGGCAACCCGTGAACAGCTGGGGATCGAAAATACCGCGCTGCGTCAGGAATTGCTGATGAAAAACAGCGATCTGCTGCTGTTAGGGCAATTCAAGCAGGAGAATGCCCGTCTTCGTGAGTTGCTGGGATCGCCGCTGCGTCAGGACGAGCAGAAAATGGTGACGCAGGTGATTTCCGCCGGCACCGATCCTTATAGCGATCAGATGGTGATCGATAAAGGTCGGGTAAACGGCGTATATGAAGGCCAGCCGGTCATCAGCGACAAAGGCGTGGTCGGTCAGGTGGTGGCGGTTGGGCAGTTTACCAGCCGGATTCTGCTGATTTGTGATGTTTCCCATGCGTTGCCGATTCAGGTGCTGCGCAATGATATCCGCGTGATTGCCGCGGGAAATAGCTGTACAGACGACCTGCAACTGGAGCATTTGCCCAATAATACCGACATTCGCGTTGGCGATGTTCTGGTCACGTCTGGATTGGGCGGGCGTTTCCCCGAGGGGTATCCGGTCGCCGTGGTGTCGTCAGTTAAAATTGATACCCAGCGCGCTTATACGATTATTCAGGCGCGTCCGACCGCGGGCTTGCAGCGCCTGCGTTATCTGTTGTTGTTATGGGGCGTGGACAGAAATACCAATACCGTGTTGCCACCGGAAGAGGTTCATCGGGTCGCCAATGAACGGCTGATGCAGATGATGCCGCAGGTATTACCTGCTCCCGATGAAATGGGGCCGCCGCCTCCCGTTACGACATCGCCGGGAGGCCGTCAATGAACCGCTATCGCAGACACGGCAACTGGATTATCTGGCTCTCGTTTTTAATCGCCATGGTATTGCAGATTATGCCGTGGCCGGATGAAATCTATGTTTATCGTCCTTCCTGGCTGACGTTATTTCTGATCTACTGGGTGATGGCGTTGCCGCATCGGGTTAATGTCGGTACCGGATTTGTGCTCGGCATCATTATGGATCTGATTTTAGGGTCTACTCTTGGCGTACGTGCGCTGGCGCTCAGTATTGTTGCTTACCTGGTGGCATTTAAATTTCAGCTTTTCAGGAATATGGCATTATGGCAGCAGGCGTTGATTGTCATGCTGCTGTCGCTGTTGATGGATTTGATTGTATTCTGGGCTGAATTCCTGGTGATTAACATCTCGTTTCGGCCTGAAACTTTCTGGAATAGCGTGGTTGACGGTGTACTGTGGCCGTGGTTGTTCCTGCTGATGCGGAAAATACGTCGTCAGTTTACCGTGCAATAAAAGGTTAATCATGACTCAGCTTTATCTGGCATCCGCTTCGCCTCGCCGCAGGGAACTGTTGTCCCTGCTCGACATTCCTTTTTCCGTGCTGAATATCGCGGTGGAAGAACAGCGTTTGCCTGATGAAACGGCTGAAGCCTATGTTCGCCGACTGGCGCATGAAAAAGCGTCTGCCGGGGTGCTTGCGGCGCCTGCCGATTTGCCGGTGCTGGGGGCGGATACGATTGTGGTATTGAACGGACAGGTATTGGAAAAACCCCGGGATGGCAGACACGCGGCACATATGCTGGCGATGCTTTCCGGACAACAACATCAGGTCATGACGGCGGTGGCATTGGCCGACAGAGACGACAGCCTGAGTACGCTGGTCAAGACCGACGTCGTGTTTCGTACGCTTTCCCGCCGGGATATTGAAACTTACATTGTTAACGGCGAGCCGATGGATAAAGCCGGGGCTTATGGCATTCAGGGCAAAGGCGGATGCTTTGTTCGGTCGCTCAACGGGAGCTATCACGCGGTGGTAGGTTTACCGCTGGTGGAAACACATGAGCTGTTCAGTAATTTTGCTGCGCTGCGACAGGCAAGAGGAAAACATGACTGCTGAGTTACTGGTAAACGTCACACCTTCAGAAACGCGGGTTGCCTATATTGATGGCGGTATCCTGCAGGAAATTCATATTGAGCGTGAAGCCAAACGCGGCATTGTCGGCAATATTTACAAAGGCCGGGTGAGCCGGGTATTACCGGGCATGCAGGCGGCGTTTGTCGATATTGGTCTGGATAAGGCCGCCTTTTTGCATGCCTCCGATATCATGCCGCACACTGAATGTGTCGCCGGTGACGAACAGAAGAACTTCCACGTTCGTGATATTGCCGAACTGGTCCGTCAAGGACAGGACCTGATGGTTCAGGTGGTAAAAGATCCGCTGGGCACCAAAGGGGCTCGTCTGACGACGGATATCACGTTGCCATCCCGCTACCTGGTTTTTATGCCGGGGGCTTCACACGTTGGCGTTTCGCAACGTATCGAAAGTGAAGCTGAACGCGAGCGTTTAAAGAAAACGGTCGCGGATTACTGTGACGATCAGGGCGGTTTTATTATCCGCACGGCGGCGGAAGGTATTGGCGAAGAAGAGCTTTCTCAGGACGCGGCTTTTCTGAAGCGCCTGTGGGGCAAGGTGATGGAGCGTAAAAAACGCAACCAGACCAAATGCAAGCTCTACGGCGAAGTGGCGCTGGCGCAGCGTATTCTGCGCGATTTCGCCGGCGCGGCGTTGGATCGCATCCGCATCGATTCCAGGCTGACCTATGATGCGCTGCTGGAATTTACTGCCGAATATATTCCGGAAATGACCAGCAAACTGGAGCATTACGCGGGCAAACAGCCGATTTTCGATCTGTTCGATGTGGAAAACGAAATTCAGCGCTCATTGGATAGAAAAGTCGAGTTGAAGTCCGGTGGCTATCTGATCATCGATCAGACCGAAGCGATGACGACCATCGATATCAATACCGGGGCTTTTGTCGGCCATCGCAATCTTGATGAGACCATTTTTAACACCAATATCGAAGCCACTCAGGCGATTGCCCGGCAGCTGCGTCTGCGTAACCTCGGCGGCATCATCATTATCGACTTCATCGATATGAACAATGAGGATCACCGCCGGCGCGTATTGCATTCTCTGGAGCAGGCGCTGAGTAAAGATCGGGTAAAAACCAGTATTAATGGTTTCTCCCAACTAGGATTAGTGGAGATGACGCGTAAGCGCACCCGTGAGAGTATAGAGCATGTCCTGTGTCATGAATGCCCGACCTGTCATGGACGCGGTACGGTGAAAACCGTCGAAACGGTCTGCTATGAAATCATGCGCGAGATTGTGCGCGTGCACCATGCTTATGATACCGATCGTTTCCTGGTTTATGCCTCACCTGCGGTAGGGGAAGCGCTGAAAAGTGAAGAATCACACGCGCTGGCCGAGGTGGAAATTTTCGTCGGCAAGCAGGTCAAAGTACAGATTGAACCCCTGTATAGTCAGGAACAGTTTGATGTCGTAATGATGTAAATCGCGATGATATAAGTTCGTGCCCCCGTCGTCAGCGATGAAAACAAGGAGAAATACGTGAGGCGACTGCCCGGAATATTATTCGTCACGGGCGCCACTCTTATTGTGATTGTTGCGCTGTTAGTCAGCGGTTTAAGATTGGTGCTGCCACAGCTCGATCACTTCCGGCCACAGCTGGTGGCATGGGCACAGTCTGTCTCTGGGGTTCCGCTGGAGCTCGGATCGCTAAAAGGGCGCTGGGAATCGTTTGGCCCTACGCTGGAAATTGACAATTTTCGTACCTCGCTGCCGGAATCCGACTGGCAGGTTAAACGCATCACGCTGGCGCTGGATGTGTGGCAATCTCTGCTGCACGGACGCTGGCAGTTCCGCGATCTCACCTTTTATCAATCCCGCCTGGCGCTCAATACGACACTGAACGGACAGCGTCGGGATGGCGGGCTGATGGAATCGGAAAAATTGAACGATCTTTTCCTGCGTCAGTTCGATCATTTTGATCTGCGTGATAGCACCGTCTCTTTTCTTACGCCATCCGGAGCTCGTGCGGAGCTGAGCATCCCTCAACTGACCTGGCTGAACCAGGATAATCGCCACCGTGCCGAAGGGCTGATCAGCCTGTCGAGTTTTACCGGTCAGCATGGCGTGGTGCAGATGAAAATGGATCTGCGGGATAATCAGGGGTTGCTTAATAACGGTACGCTGTATCTGCAGGCCGATGATATTGATATGAAGCCCTGGCTTAGCCGCTGGCTGAAGAGTAATACCGGGCTGGAAAGTGCGGATTTCAGTCTGGCCGCCTGGCTGAATGTGCGTGACGGCAGCATTCACAGCGGAGATGTGTTCCTGAATCAGGGTACGGCAACCTGGAAGGAAGGCGAAAACGGGCACCGTCTGAATATTGATGACATGGTGTTGCATGTCAGTCGTCAGGAAAATGGCTGGCAGTTGGATGTGCCGGTGTTGAACGCTGCGACAGATGGCGTTGCGTGGCCGACCGGGCAATTATCGGCGCTATGGTTGCCGAAGGATGAATCGATGCTGGGGCCGGATCGTCAGGAGGAATTGCGTATTCGGGCCGGGAATCTGGAACTGGAGCGTCTTGGCTCGCTGCTGCCCCTGCTGTCTACCACCACACCCGACTTGAAAACGCGTTGGGAATCACTGCAACCGAAAGGTAAGCTCACGACGCTGGCATTGGATATCCCTCTGCAACAACCGGAAAGAACCCGTTTTCAGAGCAGTTGGCAGGATGTCAGCTGGCGGCAGTGGGAACGGCTGCCGGGAACGAATCATTTTTCTGGCTCGGTCAGCGGCAGTGCCGAACAAGGGCAACTGAATATTGATCTGGCCAAGAGCACGTTGCCTTATGAGGAAATGTTCCGCGCACCGTTGGAAATCAATCAGGTCAAGGGGGGAATTCACTGGCGTTATAACCCGCAGGGCTGGGAACTGTGGAGCCACGGATTGGATGTTCAGGCCCAATCGCTATGGGTTAATGGCGATTTTCGCTATCAACATCCTGAAAAAGGTGAGCCCAGACTGGATATTCTGGCCGGGATTCGCCTGACCGATGCGGCTGATGCGTGGCGCTATTACCCTGAGCCTTTTATGGGCAAAGAACTGGTGAATTACCTGAGCAATGCGCTTAAGAGCGGGCGGGTGGACAATGGTACGTTGATTTTTGCCGGTAATCCGCAGCATTTCCCCTACGAACATAACGAAGGACAATTTGAAGTCTGGGCGCCGGTCAAAAATGCGGTGTTTGAGTTTGAACCCGGTTGGCCTGCCCTGACGCAGTTGGACATCAACCTTGATTTCGCTAATAACGGTCTGTGGATGTTTGCTCCACAAACCTGGCTGGGCAAGGTGGAAGGCAAGAACATCAGCGCGGTTATTCCGGATTATAAAAAAGAGAGATTACTGATTGATGGCGAACTGGAAGGCGCGGGACCGGAAATCGGTAATTATTTTCAGCAGACGCCACTTAAATCATCGGTGGGCGCCGCGCTGGAAGAACTGAAAATTGCCGGCCCCGTGAAAGGTTCCTTGCACCTTGATATTCCGCTGGATGGCGCGAATGTGCACGCCAGCGGCGATATCGTATTGAATAATAACAGTCTGTACATCAAACCACTGGCGGCAACGATAAATAACCTCACGGGGCGCTTCCATTATGACAACGGCAACTTGCGCAGTGAAACGTTGAATGCCAATTGGTTGGATCAGCCCATGCAGGTGAATTTCACGACGGAAGAGCAGGCAAATGCATTTCTGGTGAATGTCGGGTTGCAGGGGGCGTGGCAACCCTCCCGCGTGCCGGGCATGCCGAAGCCGCTTGTCAGTCAGGTCGCCGGGGCGGCGGACTGGAAAAGTACGGTCGCCGTCAGTTTGCCCCATAAGGGAAAAACGACGTATAGCGTAGATATTGATGCTGAACTAGAGAAAGTGAGTAGTCACTTACCTGCTCCTTTAAATAAGGCGTCCGGGGAGCGTTTGCCGTTGCAGGTCAAGGCGAAAGGCGATCTGAACGGGTTTGTGCTGAATGGTCACGTTGGTGAGGGAAACCGGTTTAACAGTCAGTGGTTACTGAAGGGGAATGCTGTCACTCTGGCGCGTGGCAGTTGGAAAACTAACGCCGATACGGTGCCGCCATTGCCGGAAAGTTCGGCGCTGGTGCTCGATCTGCCTGCACTGGATGGCGAAAGCTGGCTTGGCTTGTTGCCATCATTGCGTTCATCGCTGAGTGGCAATGGCGCAGGCAGCCGTTTTCGCTTCCCGACGGAAGTCACATTGCGCACGCCAGAACTGCAATTGCTGGGACAGCAGTGGCATGATTTGTCGATTATCAGTAGAAATAGTCTGAACGGTAACGAAGTGCAGGCTCAGGGACGCGAAATTGACGCCACGCTCGATATTCCGCATCGCGGTATCTGGCGTAGTGATATCCGCTATCTCTACTACAATCCTCAATGGAAAGGTGATGAAGCGACCAATCCGATTGCGCTGGCCGAGAAGAAATCGCCGCTGAACGATCCCAGCATCAGCTTTCAGGATTGGCCTGCGTTGCAGCTCAATTGTCGTCAGTGCTGGATTGTCGGACAAAACTTTGGCCGCGTTCAGGGAACGCTACAGCCTGAGAAAGACAGACTGACCCTGAGTGACGGCGTTATTGATACCGGGAAGGCGCGGCTGACGGTAAACGGTAGCTGGCAGGATAACGCCGAGGGGGTCCGTACCGCACTGAAAGGACGCTTGACTGGCGACAGCCTGGAGCAAAATGCCGACTGGTTCGGCATTAATACACCGTTGCGCGCCGGGGCGTTTGATGTTGACTACGATCTTTACTGGCGTGGCACTCCCTGGGCGCCGGACATTGCCAGTCTGAGCGGTATTCTGCATGCGCGGATAGGAAAGGGGGAAATCGCCGAAATGGGGACGGGTCAGGCCGGGCAACTGCTGCGTCTGGTCAGTTTCGATGCTTTACTGCGTAAGCTGCGGTTTGATTTCAGCGATACGTTTGGCAGCGGTTTTTATTTCGATGGTATCCGTAGTACGGCGTGGATTAAGGATGGCGTTCTGCATACCGACGATATGTTGATTGATGGGCTGGAAGCGGACATCGCCATGAAAGGTGATGTCGATTTGGTACAGCGTCAGGTCAATATCGATGCGGTGATTGCGCCAGAAATTTCTGCCACGGTGGGGGTCGCCACGGCATTTGTCGTTAACCCGGTGATCGGTGCGGCAGTTTTTGCGGCCAGTAAGGTGCTGGCGCCGCTGTGGAACAAGATTTCGCTGATTCGTTACCACATTTCCGGTAGCATCGATCAGCCGAAGATTCAGGAAGTCCTGCGTGAGCCAAGTAAGAAGAAGGGCGAATAGCGCAGTTCGTTCACCCGATTTCATCTAATAAAGAGTGAAAAAAATATGAGTCTGTCGTTTGTCAGTGAGCAATTACTCACCGCTAACAAATTGAACCTTAATGACCTTTCTTCCGTACTGGGATTATTAAATGAACGTCGCCTGGATTATGCCGACCTTTATTTTCAGTCGAGCTACCACGAGTCATGGGTGTTGGAAGACCGTATCATCAAGGATGGCTCCTACCATATCGATCAGGGCGTAGGCATTCGCGCGATCGATGGTGAAAAAACGGGGTTTGCCTATGCCGATCAGATTACGCTGAATGCGTTGCATCAAAGTGCGCAGGCGGCACGCAGCATTGTGCGCGAGCAAGGCAATGGTCAGGCGCACACGCTGGGAGAAGTGCCGCATTCTGCGCTTTACCCACAGCTTAACCCGCTTGATAGCCTGACCCGCGAAGAGAAAATTGCCCTGTTGCAGCGTGCGGATGCGGTCGCTCGCGCTGCTGATGCCAGAGTGCAGGAAGTGACGGCCAGTTTGACTGGCGTGTATGAACTGGTGCTGGTGGCGGCGACTGACGGTACGTTGGCTGCTGATGTTCGCCCTCTGGTGCGCCTGTCGATCAGCGTGCTGGTTGAGGCGGACGGTAAACGTGAGCGTGGCGCCAGCGGCGGTGGTTCGCGCAGCGGCTATCACTATTTCTGGGAAACGCTAGACGGTGAATCTCGTGTGGAAGCCTGGGCGAAAGAGGCGGTGCGTATGGCGCTGGTTAACCTGTCGGCGATTGCTGCGCCTGCGGGCTCAATGCCTGTTGTGCTGGGCGCGGGCTGGCCGGGCGTGTTGCTGCACGAGGCGGTTGGGCACGGTCTGGAAGGCGATTTTAACCGCCGTGGAACCTCGGTATTCAGCGGCCAGATGGGCAAGCTGGTGGCGTCCGAGCTTTGTACGGTGGTGGATGACGGTACGCTGACAGGACGTCGGGGCTCGTTGGCTATGGATGACGAAGGGGTGCCGGGCCAGTATAACGTGCTGATCGAAAATGGAATTCTGAAAGGTTATATGCAGGATAAACTGAATGCTCGTCTGATGGGCGTTGCCCCGACGGGTAATGGACGCCGTGAATCTTATGCACACTTGCCTATGCCGCGTATGACCAACACCTATATGCTGGCGGGTCAGTCAACGCCGGAAGAGATTATCGCCAGCGTTGAATACGGCCTATACGCGCCGAATTTTGGTGGCGGTCAGGTGGATATCACCTCTGGCAAGTTCGTGTTCTCAACGTCAGAAGCTTACCTGATTGAAAAGGGCCGCGTGACCACGCCGGTGAAGGGCGCCACGCTGATCGGTTCCGGTATTGAAGCCATGCAGCAGATCTCCATGGTGGGTAACGATCTGGCGCTGGATAAAGGGGTGGGCGTGTGCGGCAAAGAGGGGCAAAGCCTGCCCGTTGGCGTTGGCCAGCCGACGCTGAAGCTGGGAAGTCTGACGGTCGGTGGTACGGCGTAATTAAACGCGGTTCCCACACTGCATTTTTGAAAAACCGCGTGCTTGCTGACGCGGTTTTTTAATTCAGGAAATGGCGGCGATAATCGATTTCAACCGCCTGATGTGTGCTGGGTTACGTTGTACCAGAACATCATCATTGATCTTCAGGACAATGCCCTTGAGCAGCGCGGTCGTACTGGTAATTTTTGTGGATATTTTTAGCGTATCAATATTCTGAATGACATGCCTGCCTTTAAGCGAGAGTCGCTTCTCGGATTTCCCCTGCGCCAAATCGCTTTGCAACAAACGTGGGATATCCTGTGCGGCCTCTTGGTCGGCTGCCAGACTGTGCAGGTAATATTTTATCAGGCTGGGGACGAAATCAGGCGCGCCGCCTAATTCGCTGCTGGCCAGGTTAAGAATATCGATCATGTGTGCAGGGACGCGGCTTTCCAGCGATTTACGCTGTACATCCAGTGCTTTTTTGATCATTGGCGTGGATTGATGAGGAACGACCGCGACGTTTCCACATTGATCGCATACCCCCACCAGCACTTGCTTCACTATTCCAGTGCCATCGCTAAACGGCACATCTTTGAGCTGAAACGTAACATTTTCACATGACCGGCAGAGGTTGCATAACACGGTCTGCGTATCGCCCACTTTGAAAATTTTCATGCCATAGCCTTAATGATGAACGCTGATAAAAACGCAATTCGGTTCGGTGAAATACCATTTGATATACCACGGTATACAGCGGTGATTGACCCTGATGATGTGGACATCAATGTGTGAAGCGAAATGGTGCGGGGAGCAGGTGTAGGATGAACCATCAGTCCGGTTAATAATATCAATAACATCCTCAAGCGTTACCTGTCCCGTTGCCAGCAAATTCTTGGCACTGATGCTGCCTCTGGCTTCATGTAGCACATTGCCCGTTCGTAAACAGCCAATAACCTGTTTTTTTGCATCCCTGAATCCCATATTATTATCCAATTGTACGTCATGTATCGTACTTTTCCAAAGGTGATTTTACTGACCCTGCCTGTGATGGCATCGCGTCGGTTTCCGCGTGTTGGGGACCGGTACACGTTTGTAAGTCGCAGGAGGAAAGAGATATAACGCACTGTCTGACATAGCGAGAGCGCTAAGTTGGGAAAGGCGGAAACGCTTCGCAAAATTTACTTTTTATCTTCCTCACTATTCTGACGATATCCCTGATACGTCAGGGCGACCTGCTTGAAATACTCAATCAAGTAATTGATACAGACCTGCACTTTCAGCGGCAGATGGTCTTTGCGGGTATATAACGCATACACCGGGCGGGGATCGGAGTGGTAACGGCTGAACAGAATTTCCATTTCGCCACGCTGGATTTCTTCAACCACCCACATCAGGGGAACATAGGCAATTCCTGCCCCGGCTTTTAACCAGCGCACCAGCGTCTGCGGATCGTTAGTGACAAAACGACCCTGCGGAGCCAGCCGGGTAGAAATGCCTTCAGGAGCAATCAGTTCGAATTCACTATCTGGGCGCATGCTATATTCCAGCCAGGAAAAGTTCACCACGTCGGCCGGTTTTTCCGGCGTGCCGTGCTGTGCCAGGTAGCTTTTGGCGGCACAGACCACCATGGGCATCGATCCCAGTCGTTTGGAGAACAGGCTTGAATCCTGTAACGCGCCAACCCGAATGACAATATCCAGACCATCGGCGATTAAATCAGGTGCGGGAATCCCCGTGACCAGATTAACGGAAAGCCCCGGATATTCTTTCAGCATATCGGCGGTCATGACGGACAGAACGTTCTGCGCCATGGTGGACGAACTGCCGATGCGTAATGTGCCGGTGGGGGTACTGTTGAAGGCGTAAAGCTGCTCATGTACCTCATGGGCTTCTTGCAGCATGCGGCGGCAACCGTGGTAATAGATTTTCCCCGCTTCGGTCAGACCAATACTGCGTGTACTGCGGTTAAGCAGTTTGATCCGCAATGCGTCTTCAAGCTTGGTGACGGTCTGGCTGACGGCGGAAACGCTCATCTGGAGCTGGCGTGCGGCGGCGGTAAAGGAGCCGCACTGCACCACTCTGGCGAATATCGACATGCTTTTTAATCGTTCCATTATTAACTCTGGCTTAAAAGTGATTTAGATCACACTATGTAGATAACATAATAATAAACATCCATAATATAGCCTATCCGGTGATTCCGGACGGGTCATATAAAACCTTCAGTCATTCATTGTTATCACCGTAGCGTAAAAAACGCTGATTTAATATCGCTTATCGAATCAGCAGTCAGCATCTGCAATCGCCATGTACATGTCTCAGTTTAATGCCATGTTGGCCTATCGGCTATGGAGCCTGTGGGACGCCTTTGCTGCTGATGCGCCACGCGCTGGTCGGTTGGTCATGAATTAATCACGGTAACGTGTCATTCCGGCTCGTTATACCTAATGAAACATAAGGAAAAGAGGATGAGTTCACTCCCGGTTATGGTGTTGTTCGGCCTGTCGTTCCCGCCGGTCTTCTTTGTCTTGCTGGTTTCACTGACGTTATTTTTCGTTGTGAACCGGCTGTTGCAGCCGACGGGCATTTATGATTTTGTCTGGCATCCCGCGTTGTTTAATACCGCATTATTCTGCTGCCTGTTCTATCTGCTGTTCCGTTACGGTCTTTGAGGTTCTTTGTGAAATCTTTCTTTATCGCCACGCTCATGAAAAAACTGGGTCGTGTGGTTATCACGCTGGCCGTGGTGTTATTCGCCGTTGTGGCGGTATTTCGTATCTGGGCGTTTTATACCGAATCGCCCTGGACGCGTGATGCGAAATTTACCGCGGATGTGGTGGCTATCGCCCCCGATGTTAGCGGGTTGCTCACCGATGTGCGGGTGACAGACAACCAGTTGGTGAAGCAGGGTGATGTGTTGTTCGTGGTGGATCAACCCCGCTATCGTGAAGCGCTGGCGCAGGCGGAAGCCGATGTGGCCTATTATCAGGCGCTGGCGGTGGAGAAAAAACGGGAAGCGGGGCGCCGGGCGCGTTTGGGCATTCAGGCGATGTCGCAGGAGGATATCGACCAGTCGGGCAATGCGCTGGAAACGGCGACACACCAGCTTGCCAAAGCTCAGGCGGTACTGGCGCTGGCAAAGTTGGATCTGGAACGCACGGTGGTGCGCGCGCCCGCCGATGGCTGGGTAACCAACCTGAATGTGCAGACCGGGGAGTTTATTACCCGCGGTTCAACCGCCGTGGCGCTGGTGAAGGAAGATTCATTCTACCTGCTGGCTTACATGGAAGAAACCAAGCTGGAAAGGATACGCCGTGGATATCGGGCTGAAATTACGCCTCTTGGCAGTGAGCGTATCTTCTACGGCACGGTAGACAGTGTGGCTGCCGGGGTGAACAACAGCAGTAGCAGCGTTGACAGTAAAGGTCTGGCAACGGTTGATTCCAACCTGGAGTGGGTGCGTCTGGCACAGCGCGTACCCGTGAAAATCAAGCTGGATCGCCAAATGGGCGAACTGTATCCGGCCGGCACTACCGCTACCGTCGTCATTACCGGCGAGCAGGTCAACAATGATAAAAAGCCGTCGCCGCTGATTCGCTTGTTATATCGCCTGCGTGAGTTCGGCTGATATCATGAAAAGCCCGATATTTGTTCGCTTCCGCTTTGCATTTAAGCTGAGCTTCGCCATTGTCCTGTCTTTGCTGCTGGGTTTCCATTTGCAGTTGGAAACCCCGCGCTGGTCTGTACTGACGGCGGCGATCGTCTCTGCCGGGCCGGCCTTTGCGGCGGGTGGCGAACCGTTTTCCGGCGCTATCCGCCATCGGGGCATGTTGCGTATTATCGGAACCTTTATTGGCTGTATCGGTGCATTAGTCATCATTATTACGACGATTCGCGCACCGGTTCTGATGCTGATGCTGTGTTGTTTGTGGGCGGGAGTTTGTACCTGGATCTCTTCACTCGTCAAAGTTGAAAATGCCTATGTGTTTGGGCTGGCGGGCTATACGGCGTTAATTATTATTGTCTCCACCCAGGGGACGCCGCTGCTGACGCCGCAGTTTGCCGTCGAGCGCTGTAGTGAAATTGTGCTGGGGATCGTGTGCGCCATTCTGGCCGATTTAGTGTTCTCCCCGCGCTCGATAAAACGGGATATTGACCGCGGTATCGAAGCGCTGCTGATGGATCAGTATCGGCTGCTGCAATTATGTATCAATCAGGCGGAAAAAGAGGCGATTGATGCCGCCTGGCATGCGCTGGTGCGTAAAACGACGGCGCTGAATGGCATGCGTAATCATTTGATGATGGAATCGTCGCGCTGGCAGAACAGCAATCGCCGTTTGAAAGCCATGCATACGCAATCGCTGGCGTTGATTACGCAGTCTTGCGAAACCTATCTGATTTTGCAGGATAATCCTTCATGGGTGAAAGGCAGCCTGAAATGGGTTATCGAACAGCCGGTTGAATCCATGCAGGATATCCACCGGCGTCTGAAATCGCTGCGGCGCCTGATTGTTGCCAGCCATAGTCAGGATATGCCGCCCACGGTAAGCGGCTGGGTGGGGACCGCAACACGTTACCTGTTATTGGCCAAAGGCGTACAGACTAACGGGCGTATCAGCAAAGTGGAGGCTGACGTGCTGAACAGCGATGTTGAGGTTAAAGCGTCTTCGGCCGAAACTCACCATGCCATGATTAACGGATTACGGACGGGGGTGGCAACCGCGCTGGGCTGTTTATTTTGGCTGAGTACCGGCTGGACTTCAGGTAGCGTTTGCATGGTCATGATTGCCGTGGTGACGTCGCTGGCGATGCGGCTGCCAAATCCCAAAATGGTGGCGATTGATTTCCTTTATGGAACAATCTTTGCGCTGCCACTGGGGGCGCTGATGTTCATGCTTATCATGCCGTCAACGCAGCAGAGTCTGTTGCTGCTATGCTTCAGCCTGGGCGCGATGGCTTTCATCATTGGTATTGAAGTACAAAAGCGACGCCTGGGATCGCTGGGCGCGCTGGCGAGCACGATCAATATTCTGGTGCTGGATAATCCGATGACGTTCCATATCGGCCAGTTTCTGGATAACGCTATCGGGCAGATTATCGGTTGTTTTCTGGCGCTGCTGGTTATTCTGTTGATCCGGGATAATGCCAAAACCCGTACCGGACGCACATTGCTGAATCGCTTTGTTTACAGTGCGGTATCGGCATTAACGACCAATCAGGCGCGGCGCAAGGAAAACCATTTGCCCGCACTCTATCAGCAGCTATTTCTGCTGTTGAATATGTTTCCCGGTGATATTGCCAAATATCGTCTGGCGCTGTCGTTGATTATCGCGCATCAGCGTCTGCGTTCACTGGATATTCCCCGGGATGAGGAGCTCTCCGCTTTTCATCGCCAGATTCGCGCCACGGCGGAACAGGTGATTGGCGCGCGACGGGATACCATACGCAGCCAATCTTTTGCGCGGCTGTTGGATGAACTTGGGGAGTATCAGCAGAAACTGGCGGAGCGGCGGATGTCACCGGGTATCACGGCGCCAGTCGGACGTTTAATCACCATGTTGCATAAATATCAGCATGCGTTGGGTGATTAGATGCGTTAACTCAGGGTCACCGCGGGCACCCTGAGCCAGCTATCACGCTTCGGTTTCTGACAGCTCACGCAGATACTGGAAGATCTGGCGGGTCGATTTTGGCGGCTTATTCGCAGCCTTCTCTTTTTGCGCATTGCGTACCAGCGAACGTAGCTGCTGGCGGTCTGCATGCGGGTAAAGCGCCAGAATATCAGGAATGGCATCATCCCCTTCGGCTACCAGACGGTCACGCAATAGCTCAAGCTTGTGAAAAAGCACGACCTGCTGATTGTGACGGTTTTTCAGTTTATCCAGCGCGGCCTGAATCGGTTCTGGATCGCGGGCTCGCAGCAGTTTACCGATCAGTTGTAACTGGCGGCGGCGACCCTCTTTCTTGATGCGCTGCGCCAGTTCGACCGCCGCGCGCAGGTCATCATCCAGCGGGATTTTCTCCAACGCGTTCTTACCCAGTTCAACCAGTTCCGCACCGAGATCTTTCAGCGCTTCCGCATCACGTTTTATCTCGCTTTTGCTGACCCAGATAATTTCATCATCGTCGTCTTCATTATTGTCCGGGACGTCATCAAGCCAGTCTTCGGTTTTTTTGCTCATGGTTGGTTCCTAAAAAATTTCCGGTAAAAAAACGCTAGGCGCGTTTTTCAACGTCACGCAGTGTGACGGCCCGTAGGACGGCGGGCAAGGACTGCCGCCATAAAAAGAGGCTGATCCTAACAGGTTTGGGCTTTGTGCGAAATTGTCTGCGGATCCTGTTAGACTCAGGAGCATTATGCTACACCTTTTATGCGGATGGATGACGATGAATTGCGTGGAAATATTCATGCGCGGAGACCTGACCGTGCAGCGGGACTGTGGCTGCACGGGCATTTCCCCGGCGTCACCTATCGAAACGGTTTCCTTACTCATTATGGCAGAACAATGACAATAATCACTCAGGTTGCACAACAGCGTGAAGCGCTGGAACAAGCGGTTGCACAGGCGCTGGAACTGGCGCGAGCGGGTTCTGATGCGGCAGAAGTCTCCGTGTCAAAAACGACCGGTATTGGCGTGAGCACCCGTTATGGTGAAGTTGAAAACGTTGAATTTAACAGCGATGGCGCGCTGGGTATTACGGTGTATTACCAGCAGCGCAAAGGCAGCGCCTCATCAACCGACCTCAGTCCGGACGCTATCGCGCGGACCGTGCAGGCGGCGCTGGATATTGCCCGTTACACCTCCGTCGATCCTTTTGCCGGTCCGGCAGACAAGGATCTGCTGGCTTTTGACGCACCGGATCTGGATCTGTTTCACCCGGCGGAGCTGGATGCCGATCGTGGCATCGAACTGGCCGCCCGCGCTGAACAAGCGGCGATGAAAGCGGATAAGCGCATCACCAATACCGAAGGCGGAAGCTTCAATAGCCATTACGGCATCAAAGTATTTGGCAACAGCCACGGCATGCTGCAAAGCTATTGTTCCAGCCGTCATTCGATGTCCAGCTGTGTGATTGCCGAGATGAATGGTGACATGGAGCGTGATTACGCCTATACCATTGGTCGTTCGCTGGATGATTTGAAAACGCCTGAGTGGGTGGGTGAAGAGTGCGCGCGCCGTACGTTATCCCGTTTGTCGCCGCGTAAGTTACCCACCATGCAGGCGCCGATACTGTTTTCCGCGGAAGTGGCGACAGGGCTGTTCGGCCATCTGGTCGGGGCAATCAGCGGTAGCAGCGTATACCGTAAATCAACCTTCCTGTTGGATAAGCTGGGCCAGCAAATTCTGCCGGAGTGGCTCACTATTGAAGAATTGCCGCATTTACGCAAAGGGCTGGCATCGACGCCGTTCGACAGCGAGGGGGTACGCACTCAGCGGCGTGAGATTGTGAAAGACGGCGTTTTGCAAACCTGGCTGCTGACCAGCTATGCCGCGCGTAAACTGGGCATGAAGAGCACCGGACACGCTGGTGGTATCCATAACTGGCGCATCGCCGGACAAGGGCTGGATTTTGATGGTCTGCTCAAACAGATGGGTAAAGGGCTGCTGGTGACGGGATTAATGGGGCAGGGCGTCAGCGGCGTGACGGGAGATTATTCCCGTGGCGCGTCCGGCTTCTGGGTGGAAAACGGTGAAATTCAGTATCCGGTCAGTGAGATTACCATTGCGGGTAATCTGAAAGACATGTTGCGCAACATCGTCACGGTAGGCAACGACATTGAGACGCGCAGTAATATTCAGTGTGGGTCAGTGCTACTGCCAGAAATGAAGATCGCAGGAGAATAAACAGGAACCGCGTGACGACGGGGGAGTGACCGTCACCGTCGGCATTATCCGACGGTTTGTCATTCTCTGCGTTATCGCCGTTTAGCGGTGGTATTCACCCGCCGCTTCCGGCTGATAAAGCAGTTCCAGCACCTCGATATGCGTTTCTTCACCGTTCGGCAACCGCCAGGCGATGGTGTTTCCTACATGCATTCCCAGCAATGCCGCGCCCAGCGGAGCCATGACGGACAAGTGTTCCCTGCTGTCTTTCACTGCAACCGGGTAAACCAGCGTGCGGATGTGTTCCTCATTAGCGATCAGATCGCGAAAACGCACCCGACTGTTCATGGTTACCACATCCGAAGGGATATTGACGGAAGGTAAAATTTCCGCCCGATCAAGCTCGTCATTCAGGGCCTGAGCGACATCGCTGCCAGCAAAGGCGGGCTGCTCCAGTAACATATCCAGACGTTCCGCGTCCAATTCACTGATTGTCAGGTTAGGTTTCGTCATACTCCTCTCCAGTTTTTATTTCCAGATGACGTAAAAGCAACACCCCCGCGCCAGGGGAGCGGGGGTGTATAAGAAAAAATGATATCAGGAGATAGTAGGGGCTTACGGTCAGAAAGAAAAGCGATCTCTATCACGAAGACGAGCAGAGAGTTTTCGGATCGGGTTACTCTTCATCAAACCCGGCGTCAAAGAGCTCAATCACCGCGGCCAGCGCTTGTTCTTCATCCGGGCCCGTCGCTTCGACTTCAATAAGCCCACCCTTGGCTGAATCCAGCATCAGCATGGCAATAACGCTGCTGGCCTCGGCTTCGGTACCGCTGTCATTGCGCAACATCACTTCCGCGTCAAAACTCTGCACCAGTTCAAACAGTTTCATGGCGGGCCGGGCATGCATGCCCAGCTTGTTTTTGATTTCAACCGTTTGTTTTATCGTCATTATTGGGTCTGACTATCATGATTTACGCTTTTCCAGCGTACGGTGGCGGGACTGCACATTCTTGCCGCGGGAACGAAAGTAGTCCGCCAGCTGTTCCGCAATGTAAACGGAACGATGTTTGCCGCCGGTACAGCCAATTGCCACGGTCAGATAACTGCGGTTATTGGTTTCCAGCATGGGAAGCCAGAGTTCCAGATAGCTGCGCGTCTGATAGATAAAATTATGGACTTCAGTGTGCCGATCGAGGAAGGCGGCGACGGGCTTGTCCAGACCGGTCATCGGACGTAATTTGGGATCCCAGTGCGGGTTGGGCAGAAAACGCACGTCAAACACGTAGTCGGCATCGATAGGAATACCATGCTTGTAGCCGAAAGATTCAAAGACCATCGTCAGTTCGCGTTCCCGTTTGCCCAACAGGCGGGTACGCAGCATTTCAGCCAGTTCATGCACTGACATTTCAGAGGTGTCGATGATCAGATCGGCCCGTGAACGCAGTGGCTCCAGCAGATCGTTTTCTTCATCAATGGCGCTTTCCAGCGACAGATTCTTACTGGATAAGGGGTGCAGACGGCGAGTATCACTGTAACGACGGATCAGCGTATTGCGATCGGCATCCAGAAACAACAACTGTGGTGAAAAACTCTGCGGCAGCTGTTTCATTGCATGCTCAAAGATTTCCGGCGATTCCGGCATATTGCGCACGTCAATGCTGACCGCTGCGGAGATATTGCGTGTCGCAAGCGTATTGGCCAGCTCCGGCAATAAAACCACTGGCAGGTTATCTACACAGTAGAACCCCATGTCTTCCAGCGCGCGCAGAGCGACAGATTTTCCTGACCCTGAGCGACCACTGACAATCATCAGCACCATCTGACGACTCCCCTCTGGCAACGTGACGGCGAACTCTCTATGCCATTATGTTTATAATGAATTGCTAGAAAATGAACAAGTAAAACACGGATTGCAAGTAATCTCCGGTTCCCGATTGGATCACCATACATCGTAAACATGACTGCCACTGACTTAACCGGCTTCCGTCATGATCTGATACAGCTCTTCATCACTTTGCGCCGCCCGCAGACGCCGACAAATCGCTTTATCTGTCAGACGCTTGGCAATAAGCGACAGCGTATGTAAATGGGTTTTACATTGTTCTGCCGGAACCAGCAAGGCAAAAAGCAAATCAACGGCTTGATTATCAATGGCATCGAAAGCGATAGGTTGATCCAACTGAATAAATACCCCGATTGCTCCCAGCGCGTTTTCATCCTCAAGCTTACCATGGGGAATGGCAATACCATTGCCAATGCCGGTACTGCCCATTCGCTCGCGGGTGAGAATGGCATCAAAAATAATCTGTGAGGGGAGATTAAGCTGTTTGGCAGCTAGCTCACTGATAATTTCCAGTGCTCGTTTTTTACTCTGGCAATGGACAGAACTTCGGGTGCACTCTGGACGTAACACGGTACTGAGTTGCAAAACGGGAACGTTATTCATTTTATATTCACTTAACGACACTTTCACTGCTGGTGAGCCCAGCCCATAGGATGCATGGGCTGGGTCTGTTTTCTTGCCCGCGGGCAAGAAAAAAACTAGTGCTGTTTCAGCTTATCCTTATGCTTATTGAGCTGGCGAGCCAGCTTATCGATCAGCAAATCGATAGCGGCATACATATCTTCCGCTTCTGATGTAGCGTGCAGCTCCCCACCGTTGACGTGGACTGTAGCATCGGCAATTTGTTGTACTTTCTCCACTTTCAGTACCACGTTGACCTGATTGATACGGTCGAAATATTGCTCTAACTTGGCAAACTTGGTATTCACGAAATCGCGTAAAGGTTCGGTAATTTCGATGTGGTGTCCGGTAATGTTGAGCTGCATAGTGTCTTCCTTCTCTGTTGAGATCAAACCAGTTGTTTACGCTGATTTGATGGTGGGATAGATAAAGACTCTCGATATTTCGCCACCGTACGCCGCGCCACGATAATGCCCTGTTCAGAGAGCAGCGTAGTCAGTTTGCTGTCGCTTAAAGGCTTGGCGGGGTTTTCTGCGGCGATTAACTTTTTGACCAGCGCCCGGATAGCCGTTGACGAAGCCTCACCGCCGTTGTCGGTATTCACATGGCTGGAGAAGAAATATTTTAGTTCAAAAATGCCGCGTGGACTGTGCAGAAACTTTTGTGTGGTTACCCGGGAGATGGTGGATTCATGCATATCCACCACCTGGGCGATATCGGCCAGCACCATCGGCTTCATGAATTCTTCACCCTGTTCGAAAAAATCCTGCTGTTGTTCGACAATACAGCGAGTCACTTTGAGCAGGGTATCATTACGGCTCTCCAGACTTTTGATTAACCAGCGCGCTTCCTGTAAATGGCTACGAATAAACTGACCGTCGCTATCGCTACGGGCGCTATTGCCCAGCGCGGCATATTGTTGATTGATCTGGAGCCGGGGCACGCTGTCGGTATTCAATTCGACCACCCAATGTCCCTGGATCTTGCGTACCAGCACGTCAGGAATGACGTATTCGGATTCACCGGTATTGATGGATTGGCCCGGACGGGGATCGAGGGATTGAATCAGCGCCAATGCTTCTTTCAGTACGTCTTCTTTCAGACGGGTTGAGCGAATCAGGCTGCGGAAATCATGGTTGGCCAGCAGGTCGAGGTAGTCGCTTACAATCAGCTTCGCTTCCGCGAGGCGCGGCGTATCCTCAGCAAACTGAGAAAGCTGTACCAGCAGGCAGTCGCGCAGGTCGCGCGCGGCGACCCCTACGGGATCAAAACGTTGTACCCGCTTGAGTACGGCCTCTACTTCATCCAGCGTGACGTTTTCATCTCCAATGCTGTCCAGAATATCTTCCAGCGGCACAGTGAGATAGCCGGTATTGTCCACCGCATCGACGATGGACGTCGCTATCGCCGCATCGGTATCTGAAAAAGGCGTCAGTTCCACCTGCCACATCAGGTAGTCCTGAAGGGTTTGTGTCGTTTCTCCCTGATAGATCGGTAACTCTTCATCCCGGTAATCCGTACCGGTACCGGAGGGCGTGCCTGCGGAATAGATTTCGTCCCAGGTCGCATCAAGCGGCAGCTCTTCCGGCATATCTTTTTGTTCCAGTGCTTCACCGGTATCCAGCGAATCACTGTCGGCCATCTCGAATGACTCTATTTCTTCGTGGTTGTCCGTCTGCTCAAGTAACGGATTGCTTTCCAGCGCCAGTTGAATCTCTTGTTGCAGTTCAAGCGTGGACAGTTGCAACAGACGGATTGCCTGCTGTAGCTGTGGAGTCATGGCCAGTTGCTGGCTAAGCCTGAGTTGCAAACCTTGCTTCATAAGTAGCGCCAACTTCCTTATATACTATTCAATGGAAACACTACCCTATCAGAGTCGGAAGCCTTCGCCCAGATAGACGCGTTTTACCTGCTCATCGGCTAAGATTTCGGTCGGGGAGCCGTGGGCGATCAGGTGTCCCTGACTCACAATATAGGCGCGCTCGCAAACATCCAACGTTTCACGGACGTTATGATCGGTAATCAACACACCAAGCCCGCTGTCACGCAGATGCTCAATTATTTTTTTTATATCAATGACCGAAATGGGATCAACGCCGGCAAATGGCTCATCCAGCAGGATGAATTTGGGATTTGCCGCCAGTGCCCGGGCGATTTCAACCCGGCGCCGTTCACCACCGGAGAGCGATTGTCCCAGACTATCGCGTAAATGAATAATATGGAATTCTTCCATTAGTTCATTCGCCCGGTCTTCCTGTTGCTCCGAGGTCAGATCTTTACGGATTTGCAAAACGGCCATCAGGTTGTCATAGACGCTCAACCGGCGAAAAATCGACGCTTCCTGCGGTAAATAGCCGATCCCGCGCAGGGCGCGGTCGTGCAAAGGAAGCAGACTGATATCGTCGTCGTCAATCACAATGCGCCCTTCATCGAGCGGGACAATGCCGACAACCATATAAAATGTTGTCGTTTTCCCTGCGCCATTCGGCCCCAATAGGCCAACAATCTCGCCGGAGTTGACGGTAAGGCTGACGTTTTCCACAACCCTGCGGCCTTTATACGCCTTAGCCAAGTTTTCTGCGATTAATGTTGCCATAAGTTATTCAGTGACTCGTGGTTGCGGTTTTTGAGAGGGGGAGGATGAGCTCTTGTTCGTTTTCTCCTGAAGCTGAGAAGGAACCAATACCGTAGTAACACGTTTACCTTTATCGCTGAAGGCTTCCATCTGCTGTTGCTTCACCAGATAAGTGATGCGGTCGCCTTTCACATTGCTGTCCACCTGCTCCAGATAGGCATCACCGGTCAGCACCAAAAAATCATTAGCCAGTTCATAGCGAACTTTCTGGGCATTGCCTTTTACGGGTTTGCCGTTGTCCTGCATCTGATAGAACGTCACGGGGTTGCCGTAGCCTTCAATAACTTCACGACCCTGTGCCCCCTGTGGCCGGGTAACGACGACTTTGTCGGCTTTGACTTCAATCGTTCCCTGTTTCACGACGACATTGCCGGTGAACGTTACCGTGTTGCCCTGCATGTCCAGAGATTGCTGCTCTGAGTCAATATGAATAGGCTGATTGCTATCCCCGGTGACGGCCAGCGTGGAAACGCTGACGGCTAACAACGAGCTGGCGATCAGGGTGTTACGCATCAGGTTATTGGTTTTGGATTTCATAGGAGGTTTTTACCTTTTCGATCAACTCGGCTGTCTTGTTACGCAGATTTCCGCGCATTTTCATCCCGTTGGAAGTAAAGCTGGCGCCGTACAGGGTGACTTCATCATCGGAAGAGACATCCTGAGTGACCAGATTCACCTGGGCATTGTTTGTTTTGATTCTCTCCAACTGTGAGTCGTTTGTCAGGCTGTTAACCTCGACATGCCCGTACAGATAGAGCATCTTATCTTTTGTCAGCTTGGCGCGATCGGCGCGCACTGACCAGGTTGCCGTTCCCTGTTCGTTAAACAATGTCGCGATAGGCGTCGTAAACCAGCTCAACTGCTCGTCATCGAAATATTCCGCCTTGTCCGCGATCAGACGGTAGCTCAGCTTCCCGGCCGGGCTGTAAACCTGAGTGGTGGTTTTCTCGCTGGTATACACCGGTACCGCAGGGGTAGCGGTGTCTGCCGGTGCCGCCGTTTCGTTATCTGCAATATTCCAGCCGATCAGAATGAGAGCCAGCAATGCCAGCAAAGCTGTCAGCCAACGCTTGGTTTTACTCATATCGACAACCCTTTGGCATGCTCCAGCTTATCCTGCGCAAACAGGATCAAATCGCAAAGTTCACGCACTGCGCCACGTCCACCCGCGATGCGCGTAACGTAATCAGCCCGCGGCAACAGTAACGGATGTGCGTCTGCCACGGCAACGCTCAGGCCGACCTGCGCCATCACCGGCCAGTCGATCAGGTCATCGCCGATATAGGCGGTCTGGCTGGCCGTTACGGATAGTTTATCCAACAGATCGTTGAAGGCCAAAACCTTATCGGATTGTCCCTGATAAAGGTGAGTGATCCCCAGTGTCTTACAGCGATCCGCCAACAGGTTGGCCGACCGACCGGTAATAATGGCGACCTCAATACCGGACGTCAGCAGGCAGCGGACGCCATAGCCATCACGAACGTTAAAGGCTTTCAGCTCTTCGCCGTGATTGCCCATATAAATCAGGCCATCCGACATTACCCCATCAACATCACAGATTAACAGGCGAATTTCACGGGCCTTATCCAGTACCTGCCGATCGACAGGTCCATAGCAGGTATCGGTTTGTGCCCTGGTTTCACTCATTGACGTTTATCCTTGGTTCTTTTGGTCTACAGTGTGTTTACTTCGCTATTGCGTATTTTCCGTGCGATGACGGGTTATCTGCGAGGGCATATTACACCACGCCTGCGCGCAGCATATCGTGCATATGAACGATCCCGACCAGACGATCGTTTTCCGCAACCAGCAGCGAGGTAATATGACGTGACTGCATCAGGTTCAGGGCATCCACGGCCAGCGTTTGCGCTGTGACCCGGATACCGCCGACGGTCATCACATCAGCAATGCGCGCGCTGTTCAAGTCAATCTTCATGTCGAAGATTCGGCGTAAGTCCCCATCGGTGAAGATACCGAGGATTTTCATGTCCGCGTCGCAAATGACCGTCATACCCAAATTTTTGCGCGTAATTTCCAACAGGGCGTCGCGCAGAGAGGCGTCATGGGGAACATGAGGCATTTCTTCACCCGAGTGCATGATATCGCTGACGCGCAGCAAAAGTTTGCGGCCTAGTGCGCCACCGGGGTGGGAGAGGGCAAAATCCTCGGCGGTGAAACCGCGAGCCTGTAATAACGCGACGGCCATCGCGTCTCCCATCACCAGCGTCGCGGTCGTACTGCTGGTCGGCGCCAGGCCAAGCGGACAGGCTTCTTGCGGAACATGGATGCACAGGTGGATATCCGCCGCTTTCCCCATGGTGCTTTCGGGATTACCGGTCATGCAAATCAGGAAAACCCGCAGGCGTTTCAGCACCGGGATCAGCGACAGAATTTCGTGGGATTCGCCGGAATTGGAAATGGCGATCACGATGTCGTGCGGCGTTACCATGCCCAGATCGCCATGGCTGGCTTCGCCGGGATGGACAAAAAAAGCGGGCGTTCCGGTACTGGCGAAGGTGGCGGCCATCTTACAGCCGATATGGCCGGATTTTCCCATCCCCATAACGACCACTTTCCCCTGACAGTGGAAGATTTTTTCACAGGCTTGAGTGAAATGATCGTCAATGTATTGATCCAACTGTGCCAGGCCTTCGCGTTCGGTATTCAGAACCTGTTTGCCTGCCTGCTGAAAATCAAAACCGGGTTGTAGTTCAAAATGTGACATACCTGAGTAATCCTGCTTGTTTTGATGTTTTGGTTAATACCCTGATGTTCTGGTTAATCAAACAATTTGCTAATCAGACCACGGGCTACTCAAACAAAGAACAATACCGAGAGATAAACGACAAACGCGCAGAGCAACAGCGCGCCGGCACCTTGCCCGATACGACGCTTTCTGCTGAGGCACAGCGCCGCCAGCAACGCGCTGGCTCCCAACATGACCCAATAATCACGCCCGAAGGCAAGGGGGTTGAGCGCACCTGGCGAAAGCAGCGCCGGTACGCCCAACACGATGACGATATTAAAGATATTCGAACCGATGAGATTACCCAGCGCAATATCATCTTCCTTTTTCAGCGTACCAACAATGGCGGTGGCCAATTCGGGCAGGCTGGTGCCAATCGCCAGCACCGTGAGGCCGACGGTCAGTTCGCTGATATTAAAATAGCGGGCAAGTACGGTGGCATTGTCGATCACCATGCGGGCGGCCATGGGTAAAATAATCAGGCCGAGAATCAGCCATAAAACGGCGACCATTTGATTGCTGTCGGCCTGCGGCAGTTCGGCTAACTGTTCCCGCGTCAGGCTGTCTACGCCTTCCTGCTGCGCCAGACGGGTCATTCGGATCATCAGGAACAGGAATATCCCGGCGGCGGTCAGGAGGATCACGCCGTCGGTACGGCTCAGATAGCTATCATGAAGTAAAAAGCCACATAAAACGGTGACCAGCAGCATAAGCGGAAATTCACGGCGTAACAGTTCGGAATGCACGGTCAAAGGGCGGATCAGCGTGGCACTGCCGAGAATTAACAGGATATTGGCGATATTGGAGCCCAACACGTTACCGACGGCCATATCGATCTGATGGTTCAGCGCGGCGGTCACGGAGACAATCAGTTCGGGCAGCGAGGTGCCGAAACCAACGATGGTAAGGCCGATAATGAAAGGCGGCAGACCCAAAACGCGCGCCAGAATGGCGGCACCATATACCAGACGATCGGCACCATATACCAGTAATACCAAACCAACGATCAAGAGTACTGTCGCAAAAAGCATGCCGCGTCCTTTATTAAGGTATAATCACTGGTTCACTGATTGATAAGCCAGTATTTCTGGACGAATTTCGAACAAAAAAACGCTTTTCATCATTAGCGTTAATTCTGACTGTGTAGGGCGGAAAAGTAAAACCTATGGCGGTTTTGTTCAGCCATTTGGGACAAGAACTTACGGTAAGTTTTTGTAAAACTCGGGCTTTGCAGGATATCAACCATTAGGATTTAGAGATAGGGCCGCATCACCGCAATTCGTTTAAAACTGACGATCGCAGCTAATACGCTGATCGGTAAGGAATATGAGATAATGAACCATAAGGATACCAATCTGGTTGAGATCCGCGGCATGAGCTTTCGACGCGGAGAGAGGCCGATTTTTACAGATATCACGTTGAACGTTCCCAAAGGGAAAGTCACCGCGATCATGGGACCTTCCGGTATCGGTAAAACAACATTGCTTCGCCTGATTGGCGGGCAGCTTTCGCCGGACAGCGGGGAAATCTGGTTTGATGGCGACAATATTCCATCGCTGTCACGCACGGAACTGTACAATGCCCGTAAAAAAATGAGCATGTTATTTCAGTCTGGCGCGTTATTTACCGATCTGAACGTGTTTGATAATGTCGCCTGGCCGCTGCGTGAGCACAGCCGGTTGCCGGAGCCGCTGCTGCGCAGCACGGTAATGATGAAGCTGGAGGCCGTGGGGCTACGGGGAGCGGCCGACCTGATGCCCGCGGAGCTTTCTGGCGGGATGGCGCGGCGTGCGGCGTTGGCGCGGGCGATCGCGCTCGATCCGCAGCTGATTATGTTCGATGAGCCTTTTGTCGGGCAGGATCCGATCACGTTGGGAACGCTGGTCAAGTTGATTGATGAACTGAATCATGCGCTGGGTGTGACCTGTATTGTCGTATCTCATGACGTGCCGGAAGTCATGAGTATTGCCGATTACGCTTATATTATTGCCGAGCGGCAGGTTGTGGCGGAAGGGACGCCGGAACAGCTGAAAATGAACGATGACCCCCGGGTGCGCCAGTTTCTGGATGGCATTGCCGATGGTCCCGTTCCTTTCCGCTTCCCGGCGGATGATTATAAAACCGCACTGTTAGGTTCAGGGGGTTAACGAACTCATGTTATTACAGGCGTTGGCGTCGTTAGGACGTCAGGGAATTTCTACCTGTGCCTCGTTTGGCCGTGCCGGACTGATGCTGTTTAATGCGTTGGTGGGCAAACCTGAATTCAGGAAACAGTGGCCGCTGCTGATCAGACAACTGTATAGCGTCGGTGTTCAGTCGCTGTTAATCATCATGGTATCCGGTCTGTTTATCGGTATGGTGCTCGGTTTGCAAGGTTACCTTATTCTGACCACCTACAGTGCGGAAGCCAGTCTGGGCATGATGGTGGCGCTTTCGCTGCTCCGTGAACTCGGGCCGGTGGTTACCGCATTGCTGTTTGCCGGACGTGCCGGATCGGCGCTGACCGCGGAAATTGGTCTGATGAAGGCGACCGAGCAGTTGTCCAGTATGGAAATGATGGCGGTTGATCCATTGCGTCGCGTTGTCGCACCGCGTTTCTGGGCCGGATTAATCAGTATGCCGTTGCTGGCGGTAATTTTTGTCGCCGTCGGTATCTGGGGAGGGGCGCTGGTCGGCGTGGACTGGAAAGGCATCGACAGCGGGTTCTTCTGGTCTGCCATGCAGGGAGCGGTTGAATGGCGGCAGGATGTACTGAACTGCGTGATTAAAAGTATCGTCTTCGCGATTACTGTGACCTGGATTGCGCTGTTTAACGGCTATGATGCGATTCCTACTTCAGAAGGAATCAGTCGGGCGACGACCCGTACCGTTGTGCACTCATCGCTCGCGGTACTGGGATTGGATTTTGTGCTGACAGCACTGATGTTTGGGAACTGATTCAATGCAAACAAAGAAAAATGAAGTTTGGGTTGGCGCATTCATGCTGATTGCGCTGTGCGCCATCATCTTTTTGTGCCTGAAGGTCGCCGATCTCAAATCAATCGGTAGTGAACCTACCTATCGCCTGTACGCGACGTTTGACAATATCGGCGGTCTGAAAGCGCGTTCACCAATTCGAATCGGCGGTGTGGTCATTGGGCGGGTAGCGGATATCTCGCTTGATGAGAAAACCTACCTTCCCCGCGTAGCGATGGATATTCAGGCGCGCTATGACCATATCCCCGATACCAGTTCTCTGGCAATCCGCACCTCCGGCCTGCTGGGCGAACAGTTCCTGGCATTGAATATCGGTTTTGAAGATGAAGAGATGGGAACCTCAATACTGAAAGACGGCGGTGTTATTCAGGACACCAAGTCAGCGATGGTATTGGAGGATCTCATCGGTCAATTCCTATATAAGAGCGGTGGCGCCAGCGAGGATAATGCCGGTCAGACAGGTTCTGGCCCGGCGACTGACGAGGCGGTGACGCCCGAAACTCAGAGCCAGCCCGTTACTTCACATTCACATCCATAAGAGGATATCTGCATGTTTAAACGTTTACTGATGGTGGCTTTACTGGTGGTTGCGCCATTGGCCAACGCTGCCGATCAAACGAACCCTTATAGCTTGATGAATGAAGCGGCGGAAAAAACTTTTAACCGCTTAAAAACCGAGCAGCCGCGCATCAGACAAAATCCAGACTATCTGCGTAATGTCGTACGCGAAGAGCTTCTGCCGTATGTGCAGGTCAGATATGCCGGTGCGTTGGTTCTTGGCCGTTACTATAAGGATGCGACACCCGCTCAGCGCGATGCCTATTTCAAGGCATTTGAAGCCTATCTGGAACAGGCATACGGTCAGGCTCTGGCGTTATATCACGGGCAAACCTATCAAATCGCACCCGATCAGCCGTTGGGCGATGCCAACATTATTGCCATTCGCGTGACGATTATCGATAACGGCGGCCGGCCGCCGGTACGTCTGGATTTCCAATGGCGTAAAAATAGCCAAAGCGGCAACTGGCAGGCCTATGACATGATTGCGGAAGGCGTCAGCATGATTACGACCAAGCAAAATGAATGGGCGGCTACGCTGCGTCAAAAAGGCGTTGACGGCCTGACCCAACAGCTTGCCGCCGCGGCGAAGCAGCCGATCACGCTGGATAAGCAAAACAACTAATCTGGGTAGAGACATGGCGAATGCACTGAGCTGGCAGTCACTGGAATCGACGTTGGTATTAACCGGCGATCTGGATCGCGAAACGCTGTTACCGCTCTGGGAGCAGCGTGATACGTTGCTGTCAGGTAAAACGGCGTTGGATGTTTCTGGTCTGGAGCGTGTTGACTCGGCGGGGCTGGCTTTGCTGATACATTTTTATCACCAGTCCGCTTCGCAGGGAGGCGGACTGAAGATTATTGGGGCTGGCGATCGGCTAAAAACGCTGATTGCATTGTATAACCTGAATGAAATCATCCCTGTGTCTCAAACGGCATAGCGCGCATCGACAATTCGTTGTCAAATCCCCCTTTTTTGCGTTATGTCTATACCAATAGATTTCAAGCCGCGGGACACGCGCCTGCGGCTTGAAAGATGAAGGGTAGGGGGATTTCTTTGTTTAAGATAATGCCGTATTCATCTAAGATACCACCCTGTTTATCATCCCCCCTGACATAGAAATCGAGAGTGATGGAAAATAATGAAATTAAAGATGTGCTGATGAAGGCATTGGCACTCGAGGAAGTCCATGTTTCTGGCGATGGCAGCCACTTTCAGGTCATCGCTGTCGGTGAGCTTTTCACTGGCATGAGTCGGGTGAAAAAACAGCAGGCAGTGTATGCTCCGCTGATGGAGTACATCGCGGATAACCGTATTCATGCGCTGTCGATTAAGGCGTATACGCCGGAAGAGTGGCAGCGCGACCGCAAGCTGAATGGTTTTTAAGCTTGTCGTCATATGACGCCATATTGAATTGAAACATTGAGAAACAGCGACTATGGATAAATTTCGTGTGCAGGGGCCAACCCGGCTAACTGGTGAAGTCACCATTTCCGGAGCCAAAAATGCCGCACTGCCGATCCTGTTTTCTGCCCTGCTCGCAGAAGAGCCGGTAGAAATCCAGAATGTGCCGAAGCTGCGGGACATTGATACAACAATGAAGTTGCTTACTCAACTGGGGGCGCGTGTTGAACGTAATGGTTCAGTACACGTGGACGCCAGCGAGGTTAATATTTTTTGCGCGCCTTACGACCTGGTGAAAACCATGCGCGCATCAATATGGGCATTGGGACCGTTGGTGGCGCGCTTTGGGCAAGGTCAGGTTTCTTTGCCCGGTGGTTGCGCGATCGGCGCGCGTCCGGTGGATTTGCACATCAATGGCCTTGAGCAATTGGGGGCAAAAATCACGCTGGAAGAAGGCTATGTGAAGGCTTCCGTCGATGGCCGTCTGAAAGGCGCCCACATTGTGATGGATAAAGTCAGCGTGGGCGCCACCGTGACCATTATGAGTGCGGCAACGCTGGCTGAAGGTACCACCATTATTGAGAACGCTGCGCGTGAGCCGGAAATTGTTGATACGGCGAACTTTCTGAATACGCTGGGCGCCAAAATTAGCGGCGCGGGCAGCGACAAAGTGATTATCGAAGGTGTGGCGCGTCTGGGCGGCGGGGTTTATCGCGTGCTGCCTGATCGTATTGAAACCGGGACCTTTCTGGTTGCGGCAGCCATTTCCGGCGGGAAGGTCGTTTGTCGCCAGACCCACCCGGAAACACTGGATGCGGTGCTGGCTAAACTGCGTGAAGCAGGGGCCGATATCGAGATCGGTGAGGACTGGATCAGCCTGGATATGCACGGAAAACGGCCGAAAGCGGTAACCGTTCGTACTGCGCCACATCCGGGTTTCCCTACCGATATGCAAGCTCAGTTCAGCCTGCTGAACCTGGTGGCGGAAGGAACGGGCGTCATTACCGAAACGATTTTCGAGAACCGCTTTATGCACGTGCCGGAACTCATCCGCATGGGGGCACAGGCGGAAATTGAAAGCAATACGGTAATTTGCCACGGCGTGGAAAAACTGTCCGGTGCGCAGGTCATGGCAACCGATTTACGTGCTTCAGCGAGTCTGGTGCTGGCAGGTTGTATCGCCGAAGGCGTAACCATCGTTGACCGTATTTATCATATCGATCGTGGTTACGAGCGCATTGAAGATAAATTACGGGCGCTAGGGGCGAACATTGAGCGTGTAAAAGAACACGATTAAGCGTGAGCGCGGCGTCGGTATTATGATTAGCAGCCGGGTGGATAATCCACCCGGTTTTTTTATGGCAGGGGCAGCCCTGCCCGCCGAATTCAGTTGACCGGAAACTCCTGAATCGTCATGTCTAACTTGATTTCTTTAGGGCCGCGCTTGATCACCACGGGAACGACGGTTCCGGGCCGTATTTCTGCAATTTGATCCATGGTTTCGATAACCGAACGTGTCGGTTTATTGTTAACGCTGACTAATATATCTTCGACCTGAATCCCTGCTTTATCCGCGGGGCCTCCAATATCGACGGTTCTAACCTGAATACCGTTAGGGCGTCCCTGACGGCTGCCGTTTTCGATACTTTCGAGATCTTCTATCTGTACCCCGTTGATGCCGATATAGCCGCGAATGACGCGGCCATCGCGGATAAGTTTTTCCATCACCTTGGTCGCCAGCTCAACGGGAATGGCGAAACCAATCCCTTCTGGCGTTTCGCCGTCGGCACTCCTGTCAAAGGACAGCGTATTGATGCCGACCAGTTCCCCCAGCGTATTCACCAGAGCGCCGCCGGAGTTTCCATGGTTGATGGATGCATCGGTTTGCAAAAGATTTTGCCGGCCATTTTGTTGGCTGTCCTGTCCGACCGCGCTCAGCCCGACACGCCCTGTCGCACTGATGATCCCCTGGGTAATGGTTTGTCCCAGGTTGTAGGGATTGCCGATAGCCATGACGACATCGCCCACGTGCGCGATACGACTGGTATTGATCGGGATAACGGGCAAATTGACGCCGTTAACTTGCAGAACCGCCAGATCGGTCAGGCTATCTGAGCCGACAACCATTGCTTCATAGAGCCTGCCGTCCTGAAGCGCGACCAGAATTTGCTGTGTGTTATTAATGACGTGCTTGTTGGTCAGGATATAGCCTTTGTCACTCATGATGACGCCAGAGCCCAGCGTGCGGATATTGAGTTCGGTTGTCTGATCCGTATTGGGGACTTTGTCATAGATGTTCACCACGGCCGGTGCTGCACGGCGGACCCCGTCGTAATAGCTGACGGGTGTGGCGGAGGCTGATGTGTCATCGGTCTTCTGCCATGCCGCAGGGCGCAGCGTGGGAACCGCGGCCAACAGGATGCCTGCGGCGATCACGCCGAGTAGGGTGGAACGTAATAACTTAGCAAGCATAAGCGTGTTTTACTGTGCAAGATGGATATGATGCCGAGAATAACACGAGATTACCGGACACAGCAGGATACTGTGTCCGATTCTCAGACCGGGCGGGTGTCCGTTGTTCGGCAAAACGGCACGCCGCGATCTTCCCGGTGGCGATTAACGCAGAAGCAGGTAAATCGTTTCGTCGCCGCGAACGATGTTCAGAGCCAGCACGGATGGTTTGGCTTCCAGCAGCTTACGGAGCTGGGTAATGTTTTCCACTCGCTCACGGTTAACACCGATGATGATATCGCCTTTCTGCAAACCGACCTGCGCGGCTGGAGAGTCTTTGGTGACATTATCAATCTGTACGCCTTTGCTGCCGTCTTTCAACTGGCCGTTGGTCAGAGAAGCGCCTTGCAGGGCGGGAGATAAGGTTTCCGCGCTGGTGGTGGACGTTGCGCTGTTATCCAGCACGACGGAGACTTCCTGCTGTTTACCTTCACGCAGTAAACCGATTTTCACGGTTTTACCCGGCGCGGTGGTGCCTATCTTGGCGCGCAATTCGGCAAAACTGCTGATGGGTTTCCCATCCAGCGAGGTCAGTACGTCACCCGCTTTGATTCCGGCCTTGGCCGCAGCAGATTTTGGCAGCACTTCGCTGACGAACGCGCCGCGCTGTGCATCGACCTTAAAGGCTTTCGCCATTTCGGACGTCATCTCGCTGCCTTTGATCCCCAGAACACCCCGTTTGACTTCGCCAAATTCAACCAGTTGCTGAGCCAGGTTCTGCGCCATGTTGCTGGGAATGGCAAAGCCAATGCCGATATTCCCGCCACCCGGGGCCAGAATGGCCGTGTTAATCCCGATCAGTTCACCGTTAAGGTTGACCAATGCGCCACCGGAGTTGCCGCGGTTGATGGAGGCGTCGGTCTGAATAAAGTTTTCTAACCCTTCCAGATTCAGCCCACTACGACCCAGTGCGGAAATGATGCCGGAGGTGGCCGTCTGTCCAAGGCCGAACGGATTACCCACCGCAACGGCAAAATCACCGACGCGCAGCTGGTCGGAATCCGCCATTTTGACGGCAACCAGATTTTTGGCGTCCACTAACTGAAGCAGGGCAATGTCGGATTGTTCGTCGCGCCCAATCAGTTTGGCTTCATATTCGCGTCCATCGTTCAACTGCACGCGAATTTTATCGGCATTGTTGATGACGTGATTATTGGTCAGGACATAGCTTTTGGCTGCATCGATAATCACACCAGAGCCCAGTCCTTCAAAAGGACGTGAGCTTTGTTTGTCGGTTGGGAAATTGGGACCGAAGAAGAATTTAAACTCTTCCGGTACACGTTGGCGTTGTACCTGCGTACCTTCCACATGCACGCTGACGACCGCAGGCAAGACTTTTTCAAGCATTGGCGCCAGGCTTGGTATCTGCTGTCCCTGAACCACGGCGGGCAGCGCGGCATTCGCCGCCGGGAGCGTGGACAGGGTTAAGCCGATGCTCATTGCTAATGCACTAAATAATAAAGATTTTTTCTTCATTGTTGATTAACTCTCTCACGACCAGCGGATGAATAAAATGATGATATATAAACTTAAACATGCGGTGAAGAGTCAGACTGGCGATTAGTGTGTAAAGTTCACTGATGTTTCGTCAGTAGTTTGTAACTATAGCCTACGGCGCGGGATTTTAGGCGGGATACTGCGGGGACAGGGAAGGCGTGAGGCCCGATGAAACCTCACGCAGAAATCCTCCTCGTCACGTCTACTTGCGGGTTGGGCGTTCTCCCCGCAGTAAACCTGACGCGCCATCCGAATAGTCACGTGGTGGCATATCAACCGGCGCCTGATCGTTATCGGCTTCGGCTTCCGTCAGACGATATTTGAACGGATTATCCTGGCCGGGAACATTAGGCAGCAGGTTATTGGAACTCTTCGCCATATGCTGATAAAGCTGGCGGTAATCGTGCGCCATGTTATCCAGCAGCTCAGCGCTACGGGCAAAGTGTCCGACCAGCTCCTGACGATATTCTTCCAGTTCGGCTTTGCTTTTTTCAAGCTCGTTCTGCAGAACCTGTTGTTGCCGCAGCTTACGGTTGCCAAAACGCATGGCGACAGCACCAATAATGATACCGGCAACTAAACCAATCAGCGCATACTCCCAGGTCATAATGACTCCTATTTTGACTTCGTTGTCCACGTAGGGTTTTTTCACTTAATAATAGCCACTATAACCGCTAACCTTGTCTGAGTGGAATCCTGAAGCGTGATGACTTAGGGTAATGTTGATGCATCTCAGGCATCAAGGCAGTTAACTGCTACGATTACGGTTCAAATCGACGACAACTCGCGACAAAACACAATTAACTTTTTTTCTCAGGGATTGCGATCATTATGCAGCGAACGACACCATTGGCGCTTTACCAGCAGGCACTTTCCGCCGGAGAGTATCAACCTGATGAGGTACAGCATCAAACCGTCATGCGGTTGGAAACCATACACCAGGCATTGTGTGAGCGAGCGGCGCAGGCGTCGGACGAGACAGCCGGCCGGCTGACGAAATGGCGCTCCTGGCTCGGCCTAAGCGATAAGCGTTCGTTGATCCCCGTGCAGGGATTGTACATGTGGGGCGGGGTGGGCCGGGGGAAAACCTGGCTGATGGATATGTTTTTCCACAGCCTGCCCGAGCCGCGCAAACTCCGGCTGCATTTTCATCGTTTTATGCTGCGGGTTCATCAGGAACTTAACCAACTACAGGGACATGAAAATCCGCTGGAAAAGGTTGCCGATGGGTTTAAAGCCGAAACGGATGTACTGTGTTTTGATGATTTTTCGTCTCTGATATTACGGATGCCATGCTATTGGCCGAGTTATTGCGTGAGCTGTTTTCCCGGGGCATTACGCTGGTGGCGACCTCGAATATTCCTCCGGATGAGTTATATCGCAATGGGTTGCAACGCGCCCGTTTCCTGCCCGCCATTGAACTGATTAAACAGCACTGCGACGTGCGGAATGTTGATGCGGGGATTGATTATCGATTGCGGACATTAACGCAGGCCCATCTTTATCTGACGCCGCTTGACGCGCAGACCGAAGAAACCATGCAGCAGATGTTTACCCGCTTATCGGGAAAAAAGTGGGTCACTCCGGGACCCACGCTTGAAATCAATCATCATCCCCTGCCGACGCTCGGTGCGAGCGATGGTGTGCTGGCCATTGACTTTGTCACGCTGTGTACCCAGGCGCGCAGCCAGAACGACTATATTGCGCTTTCACGCCTTTACCATACGGTGCTGCTGCATAACGTGACGGTGATGGGGACGAAAGAGGAAAATAGCGCCCGCCGTTTTCTGGCGTTAGTCGATGAGTTTTACGAACGGAGAATTAAGCTTATCATTTCCGCACAGGCCCCCATGTTTGATATTTATCAGGGTGAACATCTGAAGTTTGAATATCAACGCTGCCTGTCCCGCTTGCAGGAAATGCAAAGCGAAGCGTATCTGCGCCAGCCGCATCTGGCGTAGCCTCATAGTCTGCGTTTGGTCACAGATCGTGAGGATGGTGCGAGATGGTGAAAGTAAGCGGCCGCTTTCTTGCCGTGTTCTCCAGATACCAGACGAGAGTCCGCCATGAATGGCGGTTTTTCTTGGTTTACGCGTGAAAAAAGGTCGATCTTTGGGGGCGACTTCTCTATAATCCTGCGACCCCACGTTACAACAAAGTTTTTTTCCCAAAAACTTTATAGTGCCGGCAATGGCTATTCGAAGGGGTAGGTTTGCTGGACTTGATGGTCGTGTGAGCCTCAACTGTTTTTGAGCGTTGGGTGAACACCTGCGTGTAACTAATTATTGGGTAAGCTTTTAATGAAAACTTTTACAGCTAAACCAGAAACCGTAAAACGCGACTGGTACGTTGTTGATGCAGACGGTAAAACTTTAGGCCGTCTTGCTACTGAACTGGCTCGTCGTCTGCGCGGCAAGCATAAAGCGGAATACACCCCGCACGTTGATACCGGTGATTACATCATCGTTCTGAACGCCGATAAAGTTGCTGTTACCGGCAACAAACGTTCTGACAAGATTTATTATCATCACACCGGTCACATCGGTGGTATCAAACAAGCGACCTTTGAAGAGATGATTGCCCGCCGTCCTGAGCGTGTGATTGAAATCGCGGTTAAAGGCATGCTGCCGAAGGGCCCGCTGGGTCGTGCAATGTTCCGTAAACTGAAAGTTTACGCGGGCACCGAGCACAATCACGCGGCACAGCAACCGCAAGTTCTGGACATTTAATCGGGATTATAGGCAATGGCTGAAAATCAATACTACGGCACTGGTCGCCGCAAAAGCTCCGCCGCTCGCGTATTTATCAAACCGGGCAGTGGTAATATCGTTATCAACCAACGTAGTCTGGAACAGTACTTCGGTCGCGAAACTGCCCGCATGGTAGTTCGCCAGCCGCTGGAACTGGTCGACATGGTTGGTAAATTCGATCTGTACATCACCGTTAAGGGTGGTGGCATCTCTGGTCAGGCTGGTGCGATCCGTCACGGTATCACCCGCGCTCTGATGGAGTATGATGAGTCCCTGCGTAGCGAACTGCGTAAAGCTGGTTTCGTTACCCGTGATGCTCGTCAGGTTGAACGTAAGAAAGTCGGTCTGCGTAAAGCACGTCGTCGTCCTCAGTTCTCCAAGCGTTAATTTCCTGCTGCTTTGCAGCGAAATCAATGCGAAAAACCCGGTGCTGGTCACCGGGTTTTTTATGGCGGGCTATCCTTGCCCGCCGCCACCCTTCGGACCAACGCTTCGCGTTGTTGAAAAATGTCCCCGGCGTTTTTTCTCCTGGAAATTTTTTATTCCTGAAAAACAATTATCGTAGATAAATAATCTTTATTTTCAAATCGTTAATGATGAAGTTGTGCTTATATCCCCACAGAACGAACAAAATCTGATAAACTATTCGCCGATTTTGTGCCTGTTTACCCGCCAGGTTTTTTTCTGAAAACGACTGATTTTGTCCGGTGGTTTTTTCAACGCTGAGTGGCAAAAATGCAGCACATGGGTTTGCAGGATCATAGCAGATCGGTTATTCGCCGTATTTTCTCGATAAACTTGGAGGTTTTCATGGCTGTCGCTGCCAACAAACGTTCGGTAATGACGCTGTTTTCTGGTCCGTCCGACATTTTTAGCCATCAGGTCCGCATTGTATTGGCGGAAAAAGGTGTGAGTGTCGAGATTGAGCAGGTAGACATGGATAATCTGCCGCAGGATCTTATTGACCTCAATCCTTATGGTTCAGTTCCGACGCTGGTTGATCGGGAACTGACGCTCTATGAATCACGTATTATCATGGAGTATCTGGATGAACGTTTTCCTCACCCACCGCTCATGCCCGTGTATCCGGTTGCTCGTGGCAACAGCCGTCTGATGATGCACCGCATTGAGAATGACTGGTATTCTTTGCTGAAGAAAATCACGCAAGGTAGCGCGCAGGAAGCCGACTCTGCCCGCAAACAGCTGCGTGAAGAGCTGCTGGCGGTAGCGCCGGTCTTCAATGAAGCGCCTTATTTCATGAGCGAAGAGTTCAGCCTGGTTGACTGCTATCTGGCGCCGCTGCTGTGGCGTTTGCCGCAGTTAGGGATTGAACTGAGCGGTTCTGGTGCGAAAGAATTGAAAGGCTACATGACGCGCGTATTTGAGCGTGATGCGTTCCTGGCTTCCCTGACGGAAGCAGAACGTGAAATGCGTTTGCAAACCAGAGGTTAAACGAATGGCGTTGTCTCAACTGTCTCCGCGTCGTCCGTATTTGCTACGGGCCTTTTACGACTGGTTACTGGATAACCAGTTGACGCCTCATCTGGTAGTCGATGTGACTCTGCCTGGTGTTATGGTGCCGATGGAGTTTGCCCGTGATGGGCAGATTGTGCTGAATATTGCACCTCGTGCCGTTGGTGGCCTGGAGTTAGCTGATGATAGCGTTCGTTTCAACGCTCGTTTCGGCGGCGTTCCACGCCAGGTTTATGTTCCGATGGCGGCGGTGTTAGCCATTTACGCGCGTGAAAATGGCGCGGGCACCATGTTTGAGCCAGAACCCGCTTATGAATCAATGGGCGAATTTGACAACTTTCAGGATGAAACCGCCACTTCAGGCACCGTGATGTCGATAGTTGATAATAAACCTGACGCCGATGCAACGGATGGCGATGATCATCCTGATGATGAGCCACCGCAGCCTCCCAAGGGAGGGCGGCCATCATTACGGGTCGTTAAATAAATCACCGGACTCATCAAGGGCACAGCGACTGTGCCCTTTTTGCATCTGAGCAATCGTCATGTTCGCAAGGCATGACGGTTCTTATTAGTCGTGCCAGTGAAGGAGGGGAAAGTGAATCATCAAGGCAGTTGTTTGTGCGGTGGCGTAACGATTTCTACCGGTCAGGATGTGAAAGCGGTGACGGCGTGTCACTGTGGCATGTGTCAGAAATGGGGCGGAGGTCCGTTTATGTCGATTGATTGTAAAAATGATATCGACATTGTGGGCGAGGAAAATATTACCTTGTATCGCTCTTCTGAGTGGGCTGAACGGGCATTCTGTAAAGTCTGCGGTTCACACCTTTTCTATAAGCTTCTCTCACCCGAAACCTATTTTGTCCCTGCCGCGTTGTTCGATGATAGCACTGAGCAAGCGTTTGTCGCGCAGATCTATATTGATAATAAACCCAGCTATTATTCGTTTGCTGAGAAAACCATAGTCTTGACTGAGCAAGAGATTGTGGATTTATACAATACGTGATGCCAGAAGTATAAGGGCAAGGGCAGCTTGCGCTGCCCTTATGTGCGCTGTAAGCCTCTTCAGACCGGTGTCTTGGTCTGTATCGGTTCGTTGATGGTCATTAGTACCAGAAGGCACAGAAACGAGCAGAGAGCCATAAAACCGAACACATAATCCCAACTGAAATTATCCAGCAGCAGTCCTGCAATTAAAGGACATGCCGCGCCACCCAACTGTCCTCCAGTGTTAATAATGGAACCGGCAATAGGAAATACTTCCTTGGTTGTAAGCGCCATGGGATAAACCATATAGGCGGAGAAGCCCAGGTTGAACAGGATGCCGGTTAGCAACAGCAGTCCTCCAAGGATCATGGGATTATCCGGTGCGTTGATCAGCGTTATCATCATGACCACGGTTGCAACGGCGGATGCCATCATCAAGGGTTTTCTGCGTTTATTCAGCAGCCTGTCGGAACACCATCCTCCCACCAGGTTACCTATCACCGCACCAATCCAGGGGGCAGAGGCCACCATGCCCATCTTCATTACCGAGAAGCCTTTCTCATTCATCAGATAGGTGGGGATCCATGCCAGCAAGACGTTCACGATACCCATCATGAAAAAATAACCGAACATACTGCCAAGTACATTCCATGATTTAAAGATTTCTTTCTTGGTGCTGAGCAACGGTACTTCTTTGGTCCGAATTATCTTGTCTAATAACCTGAACGTTTTTTCGTTGGCGTAGATGGGTTGTGATTTTGGCGTGTGTTCTGCGATCCTTCCGGCGGGGATTTTCTCTTCAATGATATCTAACTCTTCTGGTGAGCAAAATCTGCTTTCCTGTGGGGAGTTGGTGACCATTAGATACCAGATAACGGCAAGAAATATGCCCGGAATGGCAAAAAAATAGAAAACATAGTGCCAACTGTAGTAATAAATAATGATGGCGCATAAAGGTGGAACAAGGACCGGACCGAATTTTGCCGCTGATAAAAATATTGCTGTGACAATTCCTTTTTCAGAGGCTGGAAACCAACGGTTAATGGTCGAGGTAATACCAATAGGTAACGGTCCTTCCGCCAGACCCAATATAAATCGGGATACTTTCAATCCTAGAATTGAACTGGATAAACCAACAAAGCAAGTTGCCAGCGAGGTCAATATTATGGATGTTGAAAATATCTTTCTCACGCCAAATTTGGCATAAAGAAAACCGCTGGGTATTTGCGCTATCGCATAGGCTAACAGGAAAAGACTGGCCAGTGCACCGGCCTCAGTGTTGGACATATGAAAATCAGAACGGATAAAGGGTAACACAACACCAATATTTGCTCTGTCGGCAGCAGCTACGGTATAAACGCAAAAGATAAGTGATGCAATGACCCAGCGAAAACGCCCTGGTTTATTATTTGTGATATTCATTGTTTTTCCCATCAAAGATAAATACAGTTTTTTTCCAATAATTTTTCATCTACCCATGACATATCCCATTCGTCATTTTCTATCTGGGTTTTGATATTTTCTTCTTTTTCCGTAATAAGTTTGGTTTTTTCTAATACTGATTCAAGGTCACTTTGCCTGATAACGACAGCGCCATCAAGGTCTGCAACAATCATATCTCCGGGTGAGATAACGACGCCATCAATGGAGATAGGGAAGTTAATCTCACCAGGACCATCCTTAAAAGGCCCCGCGGGAGTTGCCCCTAAAGCAAATACCGGAATAGACGATTGTTGAATAAAACCAAGATCGCGGATCATGCCATTGATGATGATCCCCGCAATGTCTTTTTTTATCGCCCAACGCAGCATAAGTTCACCCATCAGGGCATTTTTTTCCCCGCCTTGCCCGTTTACCACAATGATATCTCCTGGCGATGCCATTTCGATAGCCTTGTAAAATAGAAGGTTATCCCCACTACGTAGATTGACGGTAAACGCGGGGCCGGTGAGCTTTAACTCATTAAGCGGCTTGATTTTATTACTCAGGCAAAACTGACGATTCATCACATCGCCGATGTTTGCCGCGGGGAGTTTTCTGAACTCATCTATTAAATATTTTTTGGGTCTATTAAAATATTTTTTAATTTGAAATCCGTTGTTGGACATAAATACTCCGGTTTAACTCAATTAAAATTGTGACGTACTTCTAAAAAATAAAATTTATTTACTTTCTGTCTGATAAAAATGACGGTAATTAATTATTGGTGGATTAAAGTAAGGACATATTTAATTATTCAGCCTTTTGGTGTAAAGAGAAAATAACAAATATTAAATATCAATCTTTGGAATATATACAGGTGGAAAAAATGAATGCTATCTCACTGAAGACATTTTTGACCATTGTGAATGCCGGGAGTATTAATAAATCAGCCGAGGAGCTTTTTGTTGCTCAATCCACCGTGACAAAGAGATTACAGGTACTTGAAAACGAGCTAGGCTTTGATCTCTTCGAGCGAAATAAGGGAATAAGAGAAATAAAACTGACGGAAGCAGGTAATTCCTTTCTTGAAATTGCTGAAAAATGGTATGACTTTTTTTTGGAAATAGAAAATTTAAAAGCAAATGAATCGAGAATAAATATTACAATAGGCTGTCTTAATAGTATTAATTTTGCGATATTTACGCCTCTTTATCGGGAGCTTATTAATCACGAAAGTAAAATGAATGTGAAAATCGTGACAACACATTCCATCGATATTTTTGGTCTGATTGAAAAGCGATTAATTGATGTCGGGTTTTCTTTCTCGGATTTAAAATCTCAAAACACCATGAGCTTTAAATTATACTGTGAGCCTATGGTCGGATTGTGTCTTCCGTGTTCGATTCTGGCGGGAAAAGAAGATGTTAAGTTCGAGCAACTTCAGGTTAAAGATGAGTACTATGTCCGTTGGGATGAGGATTTTGAGCGTTGGCACATGCAAGGGTTTGGTCGTATTCATGGTTTTAATGCTCAGTTTGATAATGGTCATTTGATCATGAACTTATTATCATCTGAAACAGATTGGGCTATTGTTCCCAGTTCTACGGCTTTATTTGCTCAGAAACAGCACGGATGTGCATCGTTTCGTCTGGCTCAAAATTGCCAGCCGCCCAGTAGAGTCGTTTATATGGTTATGCATAAAAACCAGAAGAAAAGCACGCAAAAAGGCGTTGCTAAACTGGTTGCTTTATTAAATGAATTATCGGAGCTGTTAACGAAAGAAATACCGGGTATCAGGTTTTATACACAAAATATCATTGAGAGTTTGGCGACTGGCTGACTACCCGCGGCAGACCACTATTCTGATGGCTGCGGTGTCATGAAGATAGAGAAGAGCGGCACGTGCCGCCCTTTTGAGAAGAGGAAGAACTTAGACTTCCAGGAAGTTAAGAATACCGTCAGCCGCTTTACGGCCTTCTGCAATCGCGGTAACCACCAGATCGGAACCGCGTACGGCATCGCCGCCCGCAAAGATTTTCGGGTTGCTGGTCTGGAAGGCGTTTTCGTGACCTTCTGGCGCGATGATGCGGCCCTGGCCATCCAGCTCGACGCCGTGTTCAGCCAGCCATTCCATTTTGTGCGGACGGAAACCAAACGCCATCACGACCGCATCCGCTTCCAGCACATGTTCGGAGCCTTCAACGATTTCAGGACGGCGGCGGCCATTGGCATCAGGCGCGCCCAACTCGGTACGAGCCATTCTGATGCCGCAAACCTTGCCAGAACCGTTGATTTCAACGCTCAGCGGTTGCAGGTTGAATTTGAACTCGACGCCTTCTTCACGCGAATTCTTCACTTCACGTTTGGAGCCAGGCATGTTTTCTTCATCGCGACGATAGGCACAGATCACGTGTGTTGCGCCCTGACGAACAGAAGTCCGCACGCAGTCCATTGCCGTATCACCACCGCCCAGTACCACCACGCGTTTACCTTGCATGGTGATGTAAGGCTCTTCTTCGGACGCATCGAACCCCATCAGCTGTTTCGTGTTGGCAATCAGGAACGGCAGGGCGTCATAAACGCCTGGTGCGTCTTCATTCTCCAGTCCGCCACGCATGGACTGATACGTTCCCACGCCAAGGAATACGGAGTCATATTCATTCAGCAGCGTTTGCATCTGAACGTCCTTACCCACTTCGGTATTCAGGCGGAATTCGATGCCCATCCCACTGAAGATTTCACGGCGTTTGACCATGACTTCTTTTTCCAGCTTGAAGGCCGGGATGCCGAAGGTCAGCAGGCCGCCGATCTCGGGATGACGATCAAATACCACAGCCTGCACACCGTTGCGCGCCAGTACGTCGGCACAGGCGAGGCCCGCCGGACCTGCGCCGATGATGGCGACGCGCTTGCCGGTTGACTGTACGTTCGAGACATCAGGTTTCCAGCCCATCTCAATCGCTTTATCATTGATATAGCGTTCAATGTTGCCGATGGTTACGGCGCCGAATTCGTCATTCAGCGTACAGGAACCTTCACACAGGCGATCCTGTGGACAAACGCGGCCGCAGACTTCCGGCAGGCTGTTGGTCTGGTGCGACAATTCGGCAGCTTCAATGATGCGGCCTTCATTCGCCAGTTTCAGCCAGTTGGGAATGTAGTTATGAACCGGACATTTCCACTCGCAGTATGGATTACCACATGACAAACAACGATCTGCCTGTGCTTTGGACTGACTCTCTGAGAACGGTTCGTAAATCTCTATAAATTCAATTTTACGAATTTTCAGCGGTTTTTTAGGCGGATCAACGCGCTGTAAGTCGATAAATTGGTAAACATTTTGACTCATGATAACCTCTTACTGCGCCTGAACCCGCAGCTCGGCTGCGGAACGACTGCGGTGACCCAACAATGCCTTCACATCACTTGACTTCGGTTTCACCAGGGCAAATTTCGATGCCCATGCCGGCCAGTTAGCGAGGATCTCTTCTCCACGTTGTGAACCGGTATGCTGCACGTGCTCGGTAATCAGACCGCGTAAATGTTCTTCATGAATAGCCAGCAGTTCTACATCCAGCACTTCTACCAGTTCAGGGTTGACGCGTTTGCGGAATTCGCCGTCTTCATCCAGAACGTAAGCGAAACCACCGGTCATCCCCGCGCCAAAGTTAACGCCGGTACGCCCCAGCACACAGACAATACCGCCCGTCATGTATTCACAGCCGTTATCGCCGATACCTTCGACTACGGTGATCGCTCCGGAGTTACGCACGGCGAAACGTTCGCCGGCACGGCCTGCGGCAAACAGCTTACCGCCGGTGGCGCCGTACAGGCAGGTGTTGCCAATGATGCTGGCTTCGTGACTGCGGAACGCGGAACCCACCGGCGGACGGACGGAAATGCAACCGCCAGCCATGCCTTTGCCCACGTAGTCATTGGCGTCACCGGTCAGCGTCAGTTCAACGCCGCCCGCATTCCAGACCCCAAAGCTTTGCCCGGCCGTGCCGGAGAAGTAGGCTTTGATTGGATCGCTTGCCAGCCCCTGATCGCCATGTTTGGCGGCGATCGCACCCGACAGAGTCGCGCCGACCGAGCGATCCGTGTTGCGGATATCAAAATAGAGCGCCTTGCTCTGTTTGGCATCCACATGCGGCTGTGCCTGAGCTAGTAATTCTTTGTTCAGCAGGCCTTTATCGAATGACGGGTTGCTCTCGGTACAGTACAACGCTTTTCTTGGCTGAGGCTGTGCGGTATGCAGCAGCGGTGACAGGTCCAGCTTGTTCTGCTTGGCGGTGAAGCCATCCAGTTCGACCAGCAGATCGGTACGGCCAATCAAATCCACCAGGCGGCTGACGCCCAGCTCAGCCATCAGCAGCCGGGTTTCGTGTGCGATGAACTGGAAGTAGTTGGTAACGCGCTCTGGCAGACCGTGATAGTGGTCGCGGCGCAGTTTTTCATCCTGGGTGGCGACACCGGTCGCGCAGTTGTTCAGGTGACAGATACGCAGGTATTTACACCCTAATGCGACCATTGGACCCGTGCCGAATCCGAAGCTTTCCGCCCCCAGAATCGCCGCTTTAATAATATCGAGGCCGGTTTTCAGACCACCATCCACCTGTAGGCGGATTTTGTGACGCAGACCGTTGGCGACCAGCGCTTGCTGCGTTTCCGCCAGACCCAACTCCCACGGGCAACCTGCATATTTCACCGAAGTCAGCGGACTGGCGCCGGTGCCGCCATCGTAGCCGGCAATGGTGATCAGGTCGGCATAGGCTTTGGCGACACCGGTCGCGATGGTGCCGACGCCCGGTTCAGAAACCAGTTTTACCGAGATCATGGCTTTCGGATTGATCTGTTTCAGATCGAAAATCAGCTGCGCCAGATCTTCGATAGAATAGATATCATGGTGCGGCGGCGGTGAAATCAGGGTCACACCGGGTACGGAGTAGCGCAGTCGGGCGATGTATGGCGTGACTTTATCGCCCGGTAACTGGCCGCCTTCGCCCGGCTTGGCACCCTGCGCCACCTTGATCTGAATGACATCGGCGTTAACCAGATAGGCTGGCGTTACGCCAAAGCGGCCGGAAGCCACCTGTTTGATACGGGAAACCTTGTTGGTGCCGTAACGCGCCGGATCTTCGCCCCCCTCGCCGGAGTTGGAGAAACCGCCCAGACTGTTCATGGCTTCAGCCAGTGACTCATGGGCTTCAGGACTGAGCGCGCCAATCGACATCGCCGCGGTATCAAAGCGCTTGAACATTTCTGTTACAGGCTCGACGTCGTCGATGGAAATGGCCGTGCCTTCCTGTGGTTTCAACGCCAGCAGGTCACGCAGGGTGGCGGCCGGACGTTCGTTCACCAGCCTGGCGTATTGCTCGTAATCGCTGTATTCACCGCTTTTAACCGCGGTTTGCAGTGTGGTAACCACATCCGGGTTGTAAGCGTGGTATTCGCCGCCGTGTACGAACTTTAACAGTCCGCCCTGTTCCAGCGTCTTGCGTTTCAGCCAGGCGCGTTTGGAAAGATTTCGCAGATCCTGCTCAAAATCACTGAAGTTGGCCCCGCCGATCCGGCTGACTACGCCCTGGAAGCATTGCGCCGAAACGTCTTTATGCAGACCCACGGCCTCAAACAGTTTGGAGCAGCGATAAGAGGCCACAGTTGAAATGCCCATTTTGGACATGATCTTGTACAGCCCTTTGTTGATGCCGTTACGATAGTTCAGCATCACCGCGCGGTATTGTTTGTCGATCGTGTGATTGTCCACCATCCGCGCCAGCGTTTCATAAGCGAGGTAAGGATAGATGGCGGTCGCACCGAAGCCTAACAGAACCGCAAAGTGGTGTGGATCGCGGGCACTGGCGGTTTCAACAATAATATTGGCGTCGCAGCGCAGGCTTTTCTCAACCAGACGGCGCTGAACGGCGCCAACGGCCATTGGCGCCGGCACAGGCAGGCGTTTCGCGGAGATAGCACGGTCAGACAGCACCAGCAAAACGGCGCCATCGCGGACTTTGTTTTCGGCATCGTCACAGAGTTTTTCAATCGTCTCTTGCAGCGTCTGTTTTTCCGGTTCGAAAGTCAGATCCAGTACATCAGCGCGATAGTGCTGCTGATCCTGTGAAGTCAGCTGCTTGAAATCGGAGTAAAGCAGGATCGGTGATTTAAAGCTCAGGCGGTGAGCCTGACCTTCTGCCTCGCAGAATACGTTCATTTCGCGGCCGATACAGGTTGCCAGCGACATGACGTGCGCTTCACGCAGCGGATCGATCGGCGGATTGGTTACCTGCGCAAACTGCTGGCGGAAGTAGTCATAAATAATACGCGGACGGCTGGAAAGTACGGCGAATGGCGTGTCGTCCCCCATGGAGCCAGTGGCTTCCTGACCGTTTTCACCCAGCACCCGGATGATCTGATCCAGCTCTTCGCTACTGTAGCCAAACTGCTTCTGATACGTTTCCAGCAGTGAGTCATCAAATTCGCGGCTGCCCACCTGATCGTCCGGCAATTCTTCAAACGGCACCAGGCGCTGGACGTTTTTCTCCATCCACTCTTTGTACGGGTGGCGGCTTTTCAGATCGTCATCGGTTTCGGCGGAATGAAGGATACGCCCGCTACGGGTATCGATAACCATCAATTCACCCGGCCCGACACGGCCTTTCTCAACCACTTCATCCGGCTGATAATCCCAGATGCCCACTTCAGAAGCACAGGTAATCAGTTTGTCTTTGGTAATGACGTAGCGTGCCGGACGCAGACCATTACGGTCCAGGTTACAGGCGGCATAGCGGCCGTCGGACATGACGATACCGGCCGGACCATCCCACGGCTCCATATGCATGGAGTTAAAGTCGAAGAAGGCACGCAGTTCGGGGTCCATGTCCGGGTTGTTCTGCCAGGCGGGCGGCACCAGCAGACGCATGGCACGGATGATGTCCATACCGCCGCTGAGGAACAGTTCCAGCATGTTATCCAGTGAACTGGAGTCGGAGCCGGTTTCGTTCACAAACGGCGCCGCATCCTGCAAATCAGGGATCAGCGGCGTTTTGAATTTATAGGCACGGGCGCGCGCCCATTGGCGGTTACCGGCAATAGTATTGATCTCGCCGTTGTGCGCCAGATAGCGGAACGGCTGCGCCAGCGGCCAGCGCGGTACGGTGTTGGTCGAGAAACGCTGATGGAACAGGCAAATTGCCGATTCCAGACGCAGGTCGGCCAGATCGAGATAGAAGCGCGGCAGATCCGCAGGCATACACAGGCCTTTATAGATCGTCACCAGATTGGAAAAACTGCAAACGTAGAATTCTTTGTCTTCAATACGTTTTTCGATACGGCGGCGCGCCATAAACAGGCGGCGTTCCATATCACTTTGTAACCAGCCTGCCGGAGCGTTGACAAAGATCTGTTCAATGCGCGGCAGGGATGACAGGGCGATTTCACCCAGTACGTCAGGGTTGGTTGGCACTTCACGCCAGCCAAGTACCGAAAGCGTTTCGTTTTGCAGTTCTTCTTCTACAATCCGACGAGTGGCGCGGGCCAGATCTTCGTCCTGATTGAGGAACATCATGCCGACGGCATAGTTCTTGGCTAAGCGCCAGCCGCGCTCTTCCGCGACCAGACGAAAGAAACGATCGGGTTTTTGAAGTAATAAGCCACAGCCGTCGCCGGTCTTGCCGTCAGCAAGGATCGCGCCACGGTGTTGCATACGGGCCAGTGCGTGAATCGCGGTACGCACTACCTTGTGGCTCGGCTCACCTTCTATATGGGCGATTAATCCGAAACCACAGTTGTCTCTCTCTTGGGATGCATCGTACAACATATCAGTGAACCTCCCCGGGCTCTGTGTGACTCTCACAACCTACTGCGAGAAAGCACCTTGGCGTTGAGCGACTATTAACCCTGCCGCTCTCTTCTTCGGCCTCTCGTGACGGTCTCACAAGTGGTAAATGACTTGTTTTTAGAGGGAGTCTTCATTTACTGCATAAATATGACGAGTCATGGACCCGTCAGGAAAGCTTCCAGCGGATTTCCAAATTAGCGAGAAAGCCTGTTCAGGTCAAATATCAATGCAAAATGTGCCGTTAAGAGATAATTTTTGGTTATATCTATGAAAGCTAATGATTTTTTTGACAAAAATATGGTGATAAGAGGTTATGGGATTTGATCGAACTGTGAGCTGTATCACTATGTCGGTATCACAATATCTCCTCTACATGCTGCTATATCTCTGCTTCTTGGAATCTTATACTGTGTGAATTGGGTTTTCTGATTTATGCCACTGTTTTTCATTTTCTTGTCATCTTTTAATGAAGGTGATCGCCTGGATAAGAAAAATTAATTACCTTGAATATGAGTTTCTTTGCAGAAAAAGCGAATAATCATGCATTTCAGATGAGGAAAGGCGATTGATCGGCGTCATCGCGCCGAAGAGGCTGACAGAGTAGGCTGCTCTTTCTAAAGAGGGCTAATCAGAATATGCAATTACAAAAATTAATCAACATGTTTGGTGGAAATCTTCAACGTCGCTATGGAGAAAAGATACACAAGCTTACGTTGCATGGCGGTTTTAATTGCCCAAACCGTGATGGAACGCTGGGGCGCGGCGGCTGTACTTTCTGTAATGTCGCCTCTTTCGCCGATGAGCAAATGCAGCAGCGCAGTATCGCCTGCCAGTTGGCGACGCAGGCGGGGAAAGTAAACCGGGCAAAACGTTATCTGGCTTATTTCCAGGCTTATACCAGTACTTATGCAGAAGTTAAGGTGCTGGAAAGCCTGTATCAGGAAGCATTGCAACAAACCGAGATGGTCGGGCTGTGCGTGGGAACCCGACCTGACTGTGTGCCTGACGCGGTATTGGATTTGCTGTCCGGCTATCATCGGCAGGGTTATGAGGTCTGGCTGGAACTGGGTTTGCAGAGCGCCAGTGATAAAACATTGCATCGCATCAATCGCGGCCATGACTTTGCGTGTTATCAGCAGACGGTAAGACGAGCCCGCGAACGGGGACTGAACGTGTGTTGTCATCTAATCGTCGGACTGCCGGGTGAGGATGCGCAGCGCTGTTTGTTGACGCTGGAACAGGTTGTTGAGACCGGCGTGGAGGGAATTAAGCTTCACCCTTTGCACATCGTGGAGGGGAGCATTATGGCCAAAGCCTGGCGGGCGGGACGTTTGCCGGTGCTGACGCTGGAGCAATATGTCGAGACTGCCGGTGAGATGATTCGCCATACACCTCCCGAAATTATCTACCATCGTATTTCAGCCAGTGCCCGCCGTCCGACGTTACTGGCGCCGCTCTGGTGTGAAAATCGCTGGACCGGCATGGTTGAACTGGATCGTTACCTGCAAACGCATGGCGTACAGGGATCGGCGCTGGGTCGGCCCTATCAGTACGATGAAACCCGGATCTGATCCTGATATAGAAACCACAATGTCTTTCTATGCTTTAGATTATTGGTGAGAGTGCATTGGTGCACGATCGTGATGTCATGAATCTTCGGTGTCATCACCGCATGTATCGCCGATTTACGATATGATTTGGTGGTTCGTGACTAAGGGAAACCGCTATGAAGCAAATCCGCCTGTTGGCTCAGTACTACGTTGATTTGATGGTAAAACTAGGGCTTGTCCGTTTTTCACTGCTGCTGGCCTCGGTATTGGTACTGCTGGCGATGGTGGTGCAGATGGCTGTTACGCTATTGCTCAGCGGCGCAGTGGAAAGTATCGATGTTGTTCGTTCCGTCTTTTTCGGGCTGCTGATTACGCCCTGGGCGGTGTACTTCCTTTCTGTCGTTGTCGAGCAACTGGAAGAGTCCCGTCAGCGATTATCAAAGCTGGTCGCTAAGCTCGAAGAGATGCGGCACCGGGATTTGGAATTGAATGCGCAGCTTCAGGGCAACATTGTCCAGCTCAATCAGGAAATCGCCGATCGTATTAAGGCGGAAGAGGCTCGTCTGCTGGTCGTGAGCCGCCTGAAAGATGAAATGGCGCGCCGTGAACAGGCGCAGATTGAGCTGGAACAGCAGTCGGCGCTATTACGTTCCTTTCTGGATGCGTCTCCCGATCTGGTTTATTACCGCAATGAAGACAAAGAGTTTTCCGGCTGCAATCGCGCAATGGAACTGTTGGTCGGAAAAAGTCAGAAGCAGCTGATCGGCCTGACGCCGCGGGACGTTTATTCCCCTGATATTGCGGAAAAAGTGATGGAAACGGACGAAAAGGTGTTCCGCCATAACGTTTCTCTGACGTATGAACAATGGCTGGTCTACCCCGATGGCCGTAAGGCCTGCTTTGAACTGCGCAAAGTGCCATTTTACGATCGGATGGGAAAACGGCACGGATTGATGGGCTTTGGACGCGATATAACGGAGCGTAAACGCTATCAGGACGCATTGGAAAACGCCAGTAGGGAGAAGACGACATTTATCTCAACGATCAGTCACGAGCTTCGTACGCCGCTTAATGGCATTGTCGGGTTAAGTCGTATCCTGCTGGACACGCAGCTCGAGCCGGAACAGCAGCGGTATTTGAAAACGATTCACGTCAGCGCCATCACGTTGGGCAACATCTTTAACGATGTCATTGAAATGGACAAACAGGAGCGCCGGAAGGTGCAACTGGATAATCAGCCGATAGATTTCACCGGTTTTCTGGTCGATCTGGAGAATTTGGGCGGGCTGCTTGCCCAGCCTAAAGGATTAAAGCTGATTATGGATCTGCATCAGCCGCTGCCCCAGAAAATTATTACCGATGGGACGCGCCTGCGGCAGATTTTGTGGAACCTGCTCAGTAACGCGGTGAAATTTACGCCGCAGGGAAAAATTGTCGTGCGGGTGTGGCATGAGCAAGGCAATCGCCTGCGTTTTGACGTTGAAGATTCCGGGATGGGTATCCCGGCGGATGAACTGGAAAAAATCTTTGCCATGTACTATCAGGTAAAAGATCAACACGGCGGCAAACCGGCGACCGGTACGGGGATTGGCTTATCCGTCTCCAAACGTCTGGCTCAAAACATGGGCGGCGATATTCAGGTTACCAGTACGCAGGGTAAAGGTTCCTGTTTTACGCTGACCGTGACGGCGCCAAGCGTCGACGAGAACATCGGAAAGGCGGACGCGGATGATGATATGCCATTACCGGCACTGCATGTCCTGTTGGTTGAAGACATTGAATTAAACGTCGTGGTGGCTCGTTCGGTACTGGAAAAACTGGGTAACAGCGTGGAAGTGGCGATGACCGGGAATGAAGCGCTGGAAATGTTTGATCCTGATGAGTTTGATTTAGTGCTGCTGGATATTCAACTGCCGGATATGACCGGGCTGGACGTTGCCCGTCAGATACGCCAGCGCTACGCCAACCGTAGCCTGCCCCCGCTGGTGGCGTTAACTGCCAACGTACTGAAAGATAAAAAAGAGTATCTGGATGCGGGCATGGATGACGTGCTGAGTAAACCGCTGTCTGTCCCCGCGTTAACTGCGATAATCAAGCAATATTGGGATTATCAGGCGACACATGTCGATGAGTCTGTCGCGGAGAAAGGTGGCGAAATGGTGAATGAGGAACTGTTGGATATTGCGATGCTGGAACAATATCTGGATCTGGTTGGACCCAAATTAATCCATCAAAGTCTGGATATGTTTGAACAGATGATGCCGGGCTATCTGGCGATTCTTGATTCCAATATGACGGCGCGCGACCAGCAAGGCATTACCGAGGAAGGGCACAAGATTAAAGGGGCTGCGGGTTCTGTTGGGCTTCGTCACCTGCAACAGGTTGCGCAGCAGATTCAGACGCCAACATTGCCAGCATGGTGGGATAACGTGCAGGAATGGATTGATGAGCTTAAACACGACTGGCGTCACGATGTTCAGGTTCTGCGGGATTGGGTCGCCGAAGCTGAAAGAAACGCCGGGAGCGTTTCTTAACGCCGCTTTGCGGCGGCCCGAAGGGTGGCGGGCAGGATAGCCCGCCATAAAAAACACCGGGAGTAACCGCTGGTATTGTGTGCTGTAAGGTATAGGCAGGGAACGACAAGGATGTGTGACGGGGGATAAAAAAAATGACCCCGACCGAAGCCGGGGTGCGCGAATTATGCGCCAACACCAGGGAAATCATGCACCTGCATTTAGATATCAGAGGTCGTGAACTCGCAAGTGCGGATACTGCTGCTTTCGCTAAAGCGTATAGTCTCAACTAAAGTGCATCTTCATCAAGCAACAAAATAGCAAATGTGGAAATCTTTGTTACAAGAATCATTAAAATGTGTGATGTAGATTAGTGTTTGCCAATTAAAAAATCAATTAGTTGATGTAATGAAATGAGGGAAAGATGATGAAACGAGTCGGTATCGTCCTGAGCGGATGTGGTGTTTTTGATGGTTCGGAGATTCATGAAACGGTACTGACGTTGCTTGCATTGGATCGTGCTGGCGCACAAGCCGTTTGCTTTGCGCCAGATAAGCCGCAGTTTAATGTGATTAATCACCTGACGGGTGACGTAACCAATGAGAATCGCAACGTTTTAATCGAATCGGCCCGAATTGTCAGAGGGAAAATTCAGCCACTTTCAACGGCTGATGCGCAGCAACTCGATGCATTGATCGTCCCTGGCGGATTCGGTGCCGCTAAAAATTTAAGCGACTTTGCCACTCAGGGATCGGCCTGTCAGGTTGATGAATTTTTGAAATTACTCACCCAGGAAATTTATAAGCAAAATAAACCAATTGGCTTTATTTGCATCGCTCCGGCATTGTTGCCGACGTTGTTGGGAGAACCCATTCGGGTAACCATTGGCAACGATATTGATACAGCGGAAGCGATTGAAGAAATGGGGGGAATTCACGTGGTCTGCCCGGTGGATGACATCGTGGTTGATGCCGAGCACAAGATTGTCACGACACCGGCTTACATGCTGGCTAACTCGATCGGTGAAGCGGCGCTGGGAATTGATAAACTGGTATCACGCGTACTGGATTTAATTGAATGATATTCAGGCGACGCGGCAAGGGATTACTGGTGTGTCTGCGGCGTCTGATCGTTCGTGGCCTTCTGGCGGTCCTGGGACTATGGCTGGCTGGCATTTTGCTGTTTTCGTTCCTGCCTGTTCCGTTTTCGGCCGTCATGGTCGATCGTCAGCTCAGCGCGTGGTTAAGCGGCGACTTTGGCTATGTTGCGCACTCGGATTGGGTTTCAATGGATGAGATAGCGCCGGCGATGGCGCTGGCTGTTATCGCTGCGGAAGATCAGAAGTTTCCGCAGCACTGGGGGTTCGATCTGGATGCGATTAACTCGGCGTTAAAGCACAACGAGCGGAATACACAGCGGATCCGCGGGGCATCAACGCTCTCTCAACAGACGGTAAAAAATCTGTTCCTGTGGGATGGCCGCAGTTGGCTGCGCAAAGGTCTTGAAGCCGGGATCACCGCAGGAGTGGAGCTGGTCTGGACCAAACGGCGGATTTTAACGGTTTATCTGAATATCGCCGAATTCGGCCCCGGCCTCTTTGGCGTGGAAGCGGCGGCTAACCATTATTTCAACAAGTCGGCCAATCGGTTAACGGCAAGTGAGGCGGCGTTGCTGGCGGCAGTATTGCCAAACCCGATCCGTTTTCGGGTGAATGCGCCTTCCGGCTATGTGATTCAACGTCAGCAATGGATTTTACGCCAGATGCGCCAGATTGGTGGCGAAGCGTTTTTGCGTGCCAATGATTTGCTGGAATAGATGGGGTCGGACTGCGCGATAAAAAATCGCCTGCCATAAAGAAAACACCCTGTCAGCGTACCGCTCACAGGGTGGGGCGACCATCATAACCATCGCTTCAACCGCTGACGGTGACATCAGCGGTTGAAGCGTTACGAGCGGCGAAGGCTATTGCAGGTAGGTAAAGGCAGTGGTGACGTGTTTCACGCCGCTGACTTTACTGGCGATTTCCGCCGCCGATGCGCCTTCACGTTGGGTCACAAGACCTAACAGGAAGACTTCACCGTTTTCGGTGGTGACTTTCACGTTGGAAGATTTGACTGTGTCGCTCGCCAGGATCTGTGAGCGGACTTTAGTGGTAATCCAAGTATCCATTGAGGCGGTTCCGAGTGAAACCGGGCTACCCTGACGGATTTCATTATAGACTTCGGCCGCGCCTTCCACGCCGAGGGCAATCTGTTTAGCTCGGTTGGCGAGTTCTGTGTTTGGGGCTTGCCCCGTCAGCAGCACTTTCCCTTGATAAGCGGTAGCAACAATTCGGGCGTCTTTTTTCAACTGCTCATCTTTGCTGATTGCATTGGCTACGCGAACTTCCAGCGTACCATCGTCGACCTGCGTCCCCACCGTGCGGGGGTCGGTGGCGCTTTTGGTGGCAACCGCCGCGCTTCCGACAACTACCGCGCCGACACAGCCTTGTAGCAGCAGGGCGATAGACAGCACGGCAAATGCAGAACTTATCCTCATGTAGTGCTCCTTAATCGTTCTGGTGTGGAAAAAGGGTGTTATCAATCAAATCGCACAGGCAGTTAACGGTCAGCATGTGCATTTCCTGGATACGGGCGCTGCGATGGGAAGGGATGCGTATTTCCACATCCTGTGGGCCGAGCAGTCCGGCCAGTTCACCGCCATCGTAACCGGTGAGCGCGACGATGGTCATATCTCGGGTAACCGCCGCTTCCACCGCTTTGACTATGTCACGGCTATTTCCACGAGTCGAGATCGCCAGTAACACATCGCCAGCCTGTCCCAGCGCCCGGACTTGTTTGGCGTAGACCTCCTCCTGTAGCCGATCGTTGGCTATCGCAGTTAAGACCACATTATCGGCATTAAGTGCAATGGCCGGTAAACTGGGGCGTTCGGTTTCAAAGCGATTGATCATACTGGCGGCAAAATGCTGCGAGTTGGCTGCCGATGTTCCGTTACCGCAGCACAGAATTTTGTTGCCATTCAGCAGGCACTGCACTAATGCGACGGCGCCGCGGGAGATGGCGTCGGGCAAGGCCTCTGCCGCCGCTATCTGTGTTTGAATACTCTCGGTAAAACAAACTTTTATTCTATCCAGCACGTTGAATTAACCTACTTTAATTAAAGTCCATGAAGCGCATCTCATCCCTGCGCATTGAAAGCGTTAGGAAGCCAGATAAACTGGTCGCCCGTAATGGCCAGCACATCGAAACGGCAATCTACCGTATCAAAGCTGGCTCCACGTTGAGCCAGCCAGACCGCGGCGGCATGCAGCAGCCGCTGCTGTTTGCGGTAGGTGACACTGGCTGCTGCGCCACCGAAGTCGGCATTTCGTCGATATCGTACTTCCACAAACACCCAGGTTTGCTGGTCGCGCATCACTAAATCGAGCTCGCCACCGCGCAACGCGACATTGGCTGCTACGAAGATCAGGCCGGCGCGCTCAAGATAATGCCGGGCTTGTCGCTCATAGCGGGCTCCTGTCACTCGCTGGTTCAGGAGGCTGGAACCAGTTGTCCCTGACGATATTGCAGCCAGGTCAGTTGCCGATTGATCGTACAATCCTGGGTGGAACTCAGTATACCGGTGGCGCCGGCAATCTGGTGTCCCGGGATCTGGCGCATTTCACCAAAATGGTTGGCGAGGGTCCAGGCATCCATTCCCATGGCATAGAGGCGAACCAATGAGTAGTCGTTTTTAAACTGACTGCTTACCTGCTGCATGAGCGCGGGATTGGCGCCGGTCAGCAACGGGATATCGCTGAACTGCAATCCTTCCATTTCGAAACGGAAATCAGGGCCGCTGCCTGCCTGGAAGCTGCGTGAACTGGCATATAGCGCGGGCCGTGAACGCGATGTGGTACGCATGTCGATCATCGGTTTGAGCAGGGACAGCTCATCCGGCGTGGCGATGATATATACCGCATCGATATTGCCGCTGACCGAGGTACTCACCGTTGGCTGTACCTGCGCGGGAATGGTCAGACCCGCGACGGTAATGCCCGGTTGAGTCTGTGCGGGCGCGATATTGACTGGCTGGCCGCTCAGGCTGAGTCCGGCGCCGCTATTGATGGCTTGTTTTAACTCAAACGCACTACCAAAGCGTTGCTGCAACAGACCGCCACCGCCTTGTTGATCCCATGCCTGGGCAAATGCGCTCACGACACGATCGCCCAGATTGTTGCGCGGCACCAGCAACAATGGCTGTTGCTTGCCTTGCTGATGGATAAATTTCGCGGCATCTCGCGCTTCATCTTCTGGCGACAATGCGAAATAACAGATATTAGGCGTGTCCTGCACATGCTCTGGTTGGTTAAGCGCTAAAATGTTGAGCGGAGATTGATCGCCAGAGAGCTGTTCCACTTCGTTTTTTAGTAACGGCCCAACGACGAGCGAGGCGCCGTCCTGCTGCGCCTGCGCCAGTACATTTGCCAACGGCTGCGAGGATGTGTCATAGACCCTCACTGGCAGCGAACTGACCGCCTGCTGGTCAATCGGGTCGGGGCTGGTCGCCGGGACAATCTGTTCGCTGTATTCAGGTTGTGATGGCGTGGTCTGGTTATCCGCAAGTGCGGCATTGGGATCAACCGCTTCACCCTGAGTATCCGTGGATGGCAGGGAGGCAGGCATCGTGGCCGCCATCATCGCCTGGCCGCTTCTTGCGGCATTGAACCCCTGCTGGATGGCGTTGGCAAATACCTGAGCCTGACCGTTCAACGGCAACAGCAAGGCGATGCTGTTAATGGCGGTCTGCTGGAAATTCAGCAAGTTATTCAGTTGTGTCGGCAGTGTTTTCGCCGCCGGATGATGAGGATAGCGGGTCTGCCAATCCAGTATCGCCGGTTTTAGCTGATCGGGAGACGGACGGTTATTCTGATAGGTATTCAGCAAATCCACCCAGCCCGCCAGCGTGTTTTCATTCGCATTGATCAGCAATGACCCCGACTCTTGCGGGCTCATTTGTGCCAGCGTTTGCCAGGTTTGATCAAGATTTGACTGGCGCTCTTCGCCTTGCAGCAGCGGCTCCTGGGCGATATAGGCGCGCAGCAGCGTAATAGAAGGCCGCCCCTGATTGGCGTTAATCTGGACCTGATAGTAGCGGCGCTTTTGCTGTTCGCCTAGCGTGTTGACATCCAACTGGCCCAGCGCCGCATTCGCGGCGTCCACGTTATGCTGCGCGGCAGACAGTTCAGCACTGAGTAATTGTTGCTCCTGCTTCTGTGTATCGCTTAATTTTTCAGGCAATGCACTAAACTGCTGGCTTGCCTGCGGCACCTTGCCTTCCTGTATCAAAGAACGAATCGCAAGTAATTGCCAGTCAGCCTTGTTATTATCGCTGCTTTGCTGCATCTGTTGCAGATAATAATCAGATGAAGCATCGGCCTTGCCCTGAACTTCGGGGGGCGGGCTTTGCGGCGCCTGACTTGGACAGCCTGCAAGAAACAGCGCCGCTAACAAAACAGGGATAACACGCCCTGCCTGGGTACGGACGAAATGAAAGGGAAGCATACTGTATCCAGTGATTTTTTTTAAAGATGCTCAATATTAAATCGGCAACCCGGATGAAACAATGAATCAAAACCAACAAGCAGACATTTCTGCATCCACCCTCTACATTGTCCCTACGCCGATCGGCAATTTGGGCGATATCACTCAGCGTGCTTTGGCCGTGCTACAGCGTGTTGATTTGATTGCCGCTGAGGATACCCGTCATACCGGCCTGCTGTTACAACATTTTGCAATTAATGCGCGACTGTTCGCATTACACGATCACAATGAACAGCAGAAAGCAGACACGCTGCTGGCGAAATTGCAGTCTGGACAAAGTATTGCGCTGGTTTCCGATGCGGGTACGCCACTGATTAACGATCCCGGTTATCATCTGGTAAGGCGCTGCCGCGAAGCCGGTATCCGCGTCGTGCCTTTGCCGGGAGCCTGTGCGGCCATTACCGCGCTGTCGGCTGCCGGACTGCCCTCCGATCGTTTTTGCTATGAAGGTTTTCTGCCCGCCAAAACCAAGGCGCGAAAGGACGCGTTGCGCGAACGGATGGAAGAGCCGCGGACGCTGATTTTCTATGAATCAACCCATCGATTGCTTGATAGTCTACAGGACATGGTTGAGGTCATGGGACCGCAGCGTTATGTCGTACTGGCACGGGAAATCACCAAAACCTGGGAGTCGATTCAAGGCGCGCCAGTGGGAGAACTGCTGGCCTGGGTGAAGGAAGATGAAAATCGCCGTAAGGGCGAGATGGTGTTGATCGTGGAAGGCCACCAGGCGGATGAGGACGCGTTGCCGACCGCGGCGTTGCATACGCTGTCGCTGTTGCGAGCGGAACTGCCGCTGAAAAAGGCCGCCGCGCTGGCGGCGGAAATCCATGGCGTGAAGAAAAACGCGCTTTATCGCTATGCGCTGGAACAAGACGGCGATAGTGGTGAATCTGAGGATGACAAGTAGGACATTTTGTCCTATTATCCGCGCCGGAGTTGACCAGACAGTCGCCGCTTCACTGCCGTCCCTCTCGGGGGAGACAGGTGGAGGGGAGGAAAGTCCGGGCTCCATAGGGCAGGGTGCCAGGTAACGCCTGGGAGGCGCAAGCCTACGACTAGTGCAACAGAGAGCAAACCGCCGATGGCCCGCTTAAGCGGGCACAGGTAAGGGTGAAAGGGTGCGGTAAGAGCGCACCGCACGGCTGGCAACAGTGCGTGGCAGGGTAAACTCCACCCGGAGCAAGGCCAAATAGGGGTTCACATGGTACGGCCCGTACTGAACCCGGGTAGGCTGCTTGAGCCAGTGAGCGATTGCTGGCCTAGATGAATGACTGTCCACGACAGAACCCGGCTTAACGGTCAACTCCAATTCTTTTATAAAACCCGCTTCGGCGGGTTTTTTTTGTTTTGTGCGAACAGGCAAAAAGATAAATGACTGTCCACGCCCCTTCAAATTTATTGAATCTCTCCATCATAGTTATCCGGCTTTTTCAACGGCACAAAGGGCGTAAAGTAGTACCCATAACGTGCTACGGCACACCGCCGACCTTTTTCTGAGGATATTCTGATGAGCAATACTGCCCGGATGCCCGCACTGTTCCTCGGCCATGGTAGCCCGATGAATGTGTTGGAGAACAACCCTTATACCCAGGCGTGGCAAGCTCTGGGCGAATCATTGCCGCGGCCAAAAGCGATTGTTGCCGTTTCAGCCCATTGGTACACTCGCGGCACTGCCGTGACGGCCATGGAAAAACCGAGAACCATCCATGACTTTGGCGGCTTCCCGCAGGCACTGTTTGATACGCAATATCCCGCGCCTGGTTCGCCTGAACTGGCTGCGAGGATCCAGCAGGCGCTGGCGCCGTATCCCGTCGTAGCCGATCAGAGCCAATGGGGATTGGATCATGGCGCCTGGGGCGTGTTGATAAAGATGTACCCATATGCGGATATCCCGGTGGTACAACTCAGCGTAGACGGTACTCAGCCCGCGGCATACCACTATGAATTGGGCCGCAAATTGGCTGTGTTACGTGATGAAGGCATCATGATTGTCGCCAGTGGCAACGTCGTGCATAACCTGCGCATGGCTAAATGGGATGGCGAGGCGGACGCTTATCCGTGGGCGACATCCTTTAATCAGTTCGTTCGGGATAACCTGACCTATCAGGGCGATAACCATCCGCTGATAGACTTTATGCAGCATGAAGGGGCCGCGTTATCTAACCCGACACCGGATCACTATCTGCCATTGCTGTATGTTCTGGGCAGTTGGGATGGCAAAGAGGCCATCAGCATCCCGATCGACGGCATTGAAATGGGTTCGCTGAGTATGTTGTCGGTACAGGTGGGATAATATTCTTATGCGGGAAGAGGCGCGGTTTTAACCGCGCCTCTTTTTTACGGAATCAATCCAGGATGATATGCGGATAGAAACGTGACAGATCCTGCGTGATCAGTTGACGATCTTCGCGCATGCCGATACCGCAAGGCTGATCGTTGACCAGCCAGCTGCCGATCAGCGTATAGCTGTCCCCGAATTTCGGCAGCGGATGATATTGCTGAATGATTTTGCCTTCTTCACCGTAAGGCCCCCCCGCTGAAGCAATTTCTTTACCGTTTTCCACGATTTGAATATTGGCGCCTTCACGCGAAAATAACGGCTTGATGACGTAATTTTCCAGCGCGGGGTGATCATCTTCGGCAAAATAGGCGGGAAGCAGATTAGGGTGATTGGGGAACATTTCCCACAGCATCGGCAGCAGTGCTTTATTGGAGATAATGCTCTTCCAGGCGGGCTCCAACCAGCGGACTCCGGCATCCTCAAGCTTGGTGGAGAACATTTCACGCAGCATGAATTCCCATGGATACAGCTTGAACAGGTTGCTGATAACCTGATTTTCCAGATCGGTAAACTGGCCTTTCTCACCAAGCCCGATCTCTTCCATGTACAGAAATTCGCTTGGTAAACCGGCTTCCAGCGCGCAATCCTGGAGATATTGCACCGTACCGCGATCTTCCTCGGTATCCTGACAGCAGGCAAAATGCACCAGCCCAAAGCCATGATTCAGCTTCAGATCTTCAAAACGCTCGATCAGCCTTTCCTGAATACTGTTGTACTGATCGGCGATTTGCGGCAACTGCCCTGACTTGATCTGATCTTCCAGCCACAGCCACTGGAAAAACGCCGATTCGTACAGTGACGTCGGGGTATCGGCGTTATTCTCCAGCAGCTTGGCCGGCGTTTGACCGTCATAAGCCAGATCGAGACGCGAATAAAGCGACGGTTGATTGGTTCGCCATGAGGTTCTGACAAAATCCCAGGTATGTTTGGGAATGCGAAACTTCGTCAGTAGCTGTTCGCTGTCGACGACCTTATCCACCACTTGCAGACACATCTGGTGCAGTTCTGCCGTTGTGTCTTCAAGATCTTCGATTTGGGCCAGAGTAAACTGGTAGTAAGCCTCTTCACTCCAGTAGGGCTCGCCATACATGGTATGAAAACGGAAACCGAACTCGGTCGCTTTTTCACGCCAGTCAGGACGTTCTTGAATATCTATCCGCTTCATCAAATACGTCCTCAGCCACCCATGCTACGGGAAGGGCTGGAACTTGAACTGCTGCTGCGCTGCATGGTGGTCTGCTTGGCGACGGTTTCACCGAAGCCGCCACGAGTAATGGTTGATGTGGTTGCCGGTTTAGGCGCCAGCGCGGTTTTCGGTACGTTGATGGTACGGCCAGTAGTGGCATTGCCGTAGTTCTTGCCGGTAGCATCGACGAATTTGCCGTTTGCCGGACTGGTCGGCGATTTTGAGGTAAACAGCGGCTGCTGTGCATAGCCCGCGCCACTCATCATGCGGCCCATCATATAACCGGCCATCAGCGGCATCCAGAAGCTGCCACTCTGTTGGGATTCCGCAGCCATACCCGCCTGAGCAGGCGCCGGCGCCGGTGTACACTGTGCTTCGCCAAACTCTGCTACGCAGTCTTCGCGGGTAGCATATTTGGGCGCCGTTTTCTCTGCTTCTTTCAGCGCATTATTGTATGCCGTGGTGCATTGCTCGCTCATAGATGGGTTGGCGGCGGAGCAGTCGTCAGCATTCTGATACAGAGAAACCGTTTCATCAGCCTGTTCGCAACTCGCCAAAACAAATACCGCACTGACCGCTAACGCGATGGGCGCCATGCGGTACGTTCTCCATCCCTTACGGAAAGTTTCCTGATTAATATCTTTTGTACGTTTCATCGTGTTAATCCCAGAGAAAAGGCATCATGCCGAATAACCAACTAGGGGGGCTAAGAATAGGGGAAGGTTGATGTAATTTAAAGCACCAGTGGCCGTAACCATGCGACTCTTTACGTTGCTATACATTCAGTTGTGCCGCGTTTCGCTTTATCTGACCGGCGAGGGTGAAAAATGCCGGAGGCGATTTTAACGTCAAAAAAGGGAGATGGATAACAACGCGCGATGAGCGGTGATAGTGGGGAGGTCGTCAAGACGCGGACGCTTTACTCTTCTATCCCATTATCACCGTTCTGATTCCGTAAACAGGTTTGTCGACCGTCTGGGGGGGAACCTACTGTTCCCCTTGGATCGGGCTGATTACTGGCCTGCTGTCGCGGATGCCGTTGTGGTATTGGCGAGCGGTGCGCCGCCATTGTCGTCAGAGACCGCCGGTGTGGTCGATACCAGCTGACCTAACGCCGCGTTCAGCGTTTGCAGGTCGCTTTCATTCAGCGTACCCAGGGCGTATTTAATGTTTAACTGATTGATCAGGTAGTCATAACGCGCGCTGGAAAGCTGTTGTTTGGCGTTATACAGCGTGGTGGTGGCGTCCAGCACATCAACAATCGTGCGGGTACCGACCTGATAGCCGGCTTCCATGGCATCCAGCGAGCTTTGTGCGGACACTTCTGCCTGTTTGTAAGCATTGATGCTGCTGATAGACGCCGAAATGTTGTTGAACGAAGAGCGCACCGTCTGAACCACGGTACGGTGGGCGCTTTCCAGCAGTTCGCTGGCGCTGACAAAGTTATGCTGGGCCTGTTTCACCTGAGAGTTGGTGGCGCCGCCGCTGTAAAGTGGCAATGTAAAGCTGATGCCAACTTTGTTTTGACCTATGTCACTGTCATTCGCTGCGTGACGGGCGTTATAGTCCGTATTACTCACGCTGGTAGACGCGGTCAGATCCAGCGTCGGCATATAGCCGGTTTGCGCCGAGCGGATTTGCTCACGAGCCAGATCCTGACTTAAACGGGCGGATAACAGGTTCAGGTTACGGTTTTCTGCTTCTTTTAGCAGATTGTTAACCACGCCTGGTTGCTGGGTGGAAAAACGTTCGATGTTAAGACCCGCCAACTGCGGGTAGAAATTTCCAGTTACCTGACGCAGGGATTCCAACGAGTTATCCAACGTATTTCGTGCCAGAACCTCATTGGCCAGCACGCTGTCATATTCTGCGCGGGCGTTTTGTACGTCGGTAATGGCGACCAGACCCACGTTGAAGCGCTGCGTGGTCTGATCCAACTGGCGGTAAATCGCCTGTTTCTGCGCGTTGATGTATGACAGAGAATCAATGGCGCGCAGAACATTAAAATAGACGGTCGCCGTGTTCAGCATCAGATTCTGCTGGGCGCTTTGATAGGTAACATCTTCAATACCGGCCTGTTTTTCCTGTAGCGTCAGCGCGCGCCATTTGGACATATCGAACAGGGTTTGTGTCAACTGCAATGACGCGCCTTTCACCTGGCTGTTCGTGCCGCTGTTGTCGCGGTAGCCGTTGTTATAGGTATAATCCGCGCCCAGCCCCAGCTGTGGCAGCAACGGGCTGCGCGCTTCATTGATTTTTTCAAACGCGGAATCGCGGACAGCGGCGGCACTGCGTAAATCAGGGTTGGTATTTTTGGCTTGCTGATAAACCTGTAGTAGATTTTCCGCCTGGCCCATGGCGCTAAAGCCGCCCAGGCTCAAACCGATAAGAAGAGGGAGCAATTTCTTCATTTGCATTCCTTGTTGTGCAGCAATGTCGCTATGGTTGCGCTATCTATAGACGAATAATTGTCGATTCTATCAGAATCTGCCAATAGGATAAGGTAGCTGAACGTGCCATCTTTCTGTGGACGCTGTCCGAATCGGCTGGTGTTATTGGCGATCCGGGCCTGAACGGTACGGAATTTTTCTGTTTTACAGGATAAACGCGATCGCACCAGAACACCCGTAATCATCAGTCCCCGTTGGAGCAAGGACTGAATGTACATAAATCTACCACAAACAAATCTATCAAAAACAAATCTATCCAAAACAACGATGAGTATAATGATAGGGATTTCCGCCATACAATACCGGATTTCATCAATACTCGTTACAGGAGTTTAGTCATGGGGTCTTCCGTATCCGGTCCGGTTACTTTCACGAAAGATGATGTAGAAATTATTGCACGTGAAACGCTATACGACGGTTTTTTTTCACTGGAGCGTTACCGTTTTCGTCACCGCCTGTTTAATGGTGAAATGAGTGGCGAAGTCAGCCGTGAGATTTTAGAACGTGGTCATGCGGTCGTCCTGTTACCTTATGATCCTGTAAGGGATGAAGTGGTATTGATCGAGCAGATTCGTATCGCGGCCTATGACACCAGCGTTTCCCCCTGGCTGTTTGAACTGGTGGCTGGCATGATTGAGCAGGGAGAAAGCCTGGAAGACGTTGCCCGGCGTGAAGCCCTTGAGGAAGCCGGATTAACGGTAGGACGCTGCCGCCCGATAATCAGCTATCTTGCCAGCCCGGGTGGCACCAGTGAGCGTCTGGCTGTTATGGTAGGCGAAGTGGATACCCGGACGGCGGCTGGCATTCACGGTCTGGCAGAAGAAAATGAAGACATTCGTGTGCATGTTGTCAGCCGCGAGCAGAGCTATCAATGGGTTGAACAAGGGATTATTGATAACGCAGCTTCTGTCATTGCCTTGCAATGGTTGGCGTTGCACCATGAGAAACTGAGAAAAGCGTGGGCGGATTGAATTTATGAAGCGTTATACCCCGGATTTCCCGGCAATGATGAGGCTATGCGAAACCAATTTTATGCAATTACGGCGTTTGCTGCCCCGTATTGACGAAGTCGGTGAAACGGCGGTTTATCACGTTAATAATGCGGCCTATCGCTTAACGATTCTTGAATCTACCCGCTATACCTCATTGGTCGAGATTAAGCAGACCGTACCGGCGGTAAGCTACTGGAGCCTGCCAATGATGACGGTCAGGCTGTATCATGACGCGCTGGTTGCGGAAGTGTGTGCCAGTCAGCAGATCTTCCGTTTCAAAGCACGTTATGATTATCCGAATAAGAAGTTACATCAACGTGACGAAAAGCATCAAATTAATCAGTTTCTTGCTGATTGGCTAAAATATTGTTTGGCGTATGGTTCGATGTCGATTCCGGTTTTTGATACCCAATAGATTGATGACGGGCTATCCTTGCCCGTCCACGGGAGCCAATTGTTAAAAACGCTCCCGGCGTTTTTTCAGGATGCACGGAGAGGCCGGGTAATGAAGCCAGCACATTTGCAACGTGAAAGATGACGGGTATAGACAGATTAAGTAACCAAGGACACCATTTGGAAAGCCTGTTGACACTTCCTGTGGCGAGTGGGGCCAGAATCAGGATTTTACAAATAACAGATACCCACCTTTTTGCCGGCGAGCATGAAACATTGCTTGGTATTAACACATATCGTAGTTACCACGCGGTACTGGATGCCATACAGGCTCAGCAGGAAGCGTTCGATCTGATCGTCGCGACAGGTGATTTGGCACAGGATCATTCGCTGGAAGCCTATCACCACTTTTCTCGCGGTATCCGGCAACTGGACGCACCTTGTGTGTGGTTGCCGGGCAATCATGATTTCCAGCCGGCAATGGTGGATGCGTTGGCTGAAGCGGATATCGCCCCCTCCAAACAGGTGTTAGTCGGCGATAAATGGCAGATCATCCTGCTCGATAGTCAGGTATTTGGCGTGCCGCACGGCGAACTGAGCGATTATCAGCTTGAATGGCTGGAGCGTTGCCTGAAAAACCAGCCTGAGCGCTTCACGCTGCTTTTATTGCACCATCATCCATCGCCTTCCGGCTGTACCTGGCTCGACCAGCACAGCTTGCGTAACGCGCACAGTCTGGCCGCGGTTCTGGCTCGCTACCCGCAGGTGAATACCATTTTGTGTGGACATATCCATCAGGAAATGGATCTCGACTGGCACGGCCGTCGCTTGCTGGCAACGCCGTCAACCTGCGTACAGTTCAAACCGCACTGCACGAATTTCACGATTGATGATGTCGCGCCGGGCTGGCGCTATCTGGATCTGATGCCTGACGGCCGTCTGGAGACGGAGGTGTTTCGTCTGTCGGGAAGTGAATTCCTGCCGGATATGGATTCGGATGGTTATTAATGCCAACCTTACTCTATCTTCACGGTTTTAACAGCACCCCCAATTCAGCGAAAGCAACCGCGCTGAAGAACTGGCTGGCAAGCCAGCATCCTGAAATCGACATGCTGATCCCGCAACTTCCGCCTTACCCGGCGGAAGCGGCCGAGATGATGGAGTCATTGGTGATGGCGCACGCCGGCCGGCCGCTTGGGATTGTTGGCTCCTCTCTCGGTGGTTATTATGCAACCTGGTTGTCCCAGTGTTTTACCATACCCGCTGTCGTGGTGAATCCGGCCGTCAGACCGTTTGAACTGCTGCTCGATCATCTGGGGGAATATCAGAACCCCTACACAGGTGAGCAATATGTGCTAGAGTCTCGGCACGTTTACGATCTGAAAGTGATGCAGGTTGAGCCGCTGGAATCGCCAGATTTGCTATGGCTGTTGCTTCAGACCGGGGATGAAGTTCTGGACTATCGTCAGGCGGTCGCCTATTACACGGCCTGTCGCCAAACAGTGGAGTCGGGGGGCAGTCACGCCTTTGTCGGATTTGAGCACTTTTTTGCGCCCATAGTGAATTTTCTGGGTCTTACGACAGACTGATCGCCGCTGATTTCATTTAAAACAATCCGTTTAAAAACAAGCATTTTAAATAAAGAACGCATTCAAACCATGACTCAATCAAGTTATAACGCTGATGCGATTGAAGTACTCAGCGGGCTGGAACCGGTGCGCCGTCGTCCGGGCATGTATACCGATACCACACGTCCTAATCATCTGGGGCAAGAAGTTATAGATAACAGCATCGATGAGGCATTGGCGGGACATGCACGCCGTATTGATGTGATTCTGCACGACGATCAGTCATTGGAAGTCATTGATGACGGTCGCGGCATGCCGGTGGATATCCACCCTGAAGAGGGCGTCCCGGCCGTTGAATTGATTCTGTGCCGGTTACATGCCGGCGGTAAGTTCTCCAATAAAAACTATCAGTTCTCCGGTGGCCTGCACGGCGTGGGGATTTCTGTGGTTAACGCCTTGTCATCGCGGGTGGAAGTGACGGTTCGACGTGACGGACAGGTCTACGATATGGCGTTTGAAAACGGCGACAAAGTGCAGGATCTCACCGTAACGGGCACCTGCGGCCGCCGTAATACCGGTACGCGGGTACATTTCTGGCCGGATGAGAAGTTTTTCGACAGCCCGCGCTTTTCGGTATCGCGGCTGACGCACTTACTGAAAGCCAAAGCGGTCTTGTGCCCCGGCGTCGAAATCGTTTTCAAAGACAAGGTCAACAACACCGAACAGCGCTGGTGTTATCAGGATGGTCTGAACGATTACCTGTGTGAAGCGGTGAACGGCCTGATTACCCTGCCGGAAAAACCGTTTCTGGGTTCCATCACCGGGGATACCGAGGCGGTGGACTGGGCGCTGCTGTGGCTGCCGGAAGGCGGCGATCTGCTGACCGAAAGCTATGTTAACCTGATCCCCACCCCGATGGGCGGGACACACGTTAACGGCCTGCGCCAGGGGCTGCTGGACGCCATGCGCGAGTTCTGTGAATTCCGCAATATTCTGCCGCGCGGCGTGAAGCTGAGCGCGGACGATATCTGGGAACGCTGCGCTTATGTGCTGTCGGTAAAAATGCAGGAGCCGCAGTTTGCCGGACAGACCAAAGAGCGCCTGTCTTCGCGCCAGTGCGCCGCGTTTGTTTCCGGCGTGGTGAAAGATGCTTTCAGCCTGTGGCTGAATCAGAACGTACAAGCCGCGGAGCAACTGGCTGAACTGGCTATCTCCAGCGCGCAACGTCGTATGCGCGCAGCCAAGAAGGTGGTGCGTAAAAAACTGACCAGTGGCCCGGCGTTGCCCGGTAAGCTGGCAGACTGCACCTCGCAGGATTTGAATCGCACGGAATTGTTTCTGGTGGAAGGCGATTCCGCGGGGGGATCGGCGAAACAGGCGCGGGAACGTGAGTTTCAGGCGATCATGCCGCTTAAGGGTAAGATCCTGAATACCTGGGAGGTTTCTTCTGATGAAGTGCTCGCTTCCCAGGAAGTGCATGATATCTCCGTGGCGATCGGCATCGATCCGGACAGTGACGATCTCAGCCAGCTTCGTTACGGCAAAATCTGCATTCTGGCGGATGCGGATTCTGATGGTTTGCACATCGCCACGCTGCTGTGCGCCCTGTTTGTCCGTCATTTTCGGGCGCTGGTCCGCGGCGGACATGTTTATGTTGCGATGCCGCCGTTATACCGCATCGATCTGGGGAAAGAAGTTTACTACGCTCTGGATGAAGAAGAAAAAGCGGGCGTACTGGAGCAGCTCAAGCGTAAAAAGGGCAAGCCTAACGTGCAGCGTTTCAAAGGATTGGGTGAAATGAACCCGTTGCAGCTACGTGAAACCACGCTTGATCCGAATACCCGTCGTTTGGTGCAGTTAACCATTAATGACGCTGATATCGATCAGACCATGTCGATGATGGATATGCTGCTGGCGAAAAAACGTTCCGAAGATCGGCGTAACTGGTTGCAAGAGAAGGGCGACAGAGCGGAAATCGAAGTATAACGCTTGGGTATGCGCTTATGAAAGTCACGCTTGAGGAATTGCAGGCTTTTGTCGTGGTGGTCGACACGGGATCGATTACCGCGGCGGCAGAGCAACTGGGTCAGACGACGTCCGGTATCAGCCGGGCGTTGCGGCGTCTGGAAGGTAAACTGGGAACGACGCTGTTGCACCGTACCACGCGACGTTTGTCTCTGTCAGAAGAAGGCGTGATGTTTCTTGAGCATGCGCGAGCCGTGATCCATGCGGTGGAACATGCGGAAGAGCAGGTGCTATTGCGGCACGATCGGCCCGGCGGGCGGTTACGGGTCAATGCAGCCTCTGCGTTTATGCAACATGTCATTGTCCCCCTCGTTCCCGAATTCCGCCGCCGCTACCCGAAGATCATTCTTGAACTGAACACCGACGATTTTATTATCGATCTGCTGGAACAGCACACGGATATCGCGATCCGCATCGGCACGCTAAAAGATTCCAGCATCCATGCCCGCGCGTTGGGGTCGAGCCGCTTGCGCGTGGTTGCCAGCCCGGATTATCTGCGGCGTCATGGGACACCTGCGAATGTTGAGGCGCTGGCGACACATGTCTGTCTGGGATTTACCCAGGTGGAGTCGCTGAATCACTGGCCGTTGCGCTATGGGCTACAGGATTTTTACCCGATTACTCCCGCACTGGCGGCTTCAAACGGTGAGACGTTGCGCCAACTGGCGCTGCGCGGGGAAGGGATTGTCCGCATGTCTGATTTTCTGATTCGGGATGATCTGGCGACGGGCCGTCTGGTTCAGATTCTCAAAGAGGAAACGGTAAATGTCAGTTTGCCCGTCCACGCGGTGTATTACCGCAACACCCAACTGGCGGTGCGTATTACCTGTTTTCTGGATTATCTGAGCGAGAAACTGTCGGAGCAGCCGCTGTGAGCGTTGCCCACAGCGGCGTATTCCCTCAGGCAAAAAGTTTGCCCAGATGCTGACGGTAACGCGCGGTATACGCGGGGATATCCGGTGATTTTATCACGTCATTACAAATGAAGGTCGGCAGCGGGGATAGCCCGATGAACTGATTGGCCTTATGAAACGGCAGATAAACCCCGTCCACGCCGACGCCATGGAAGAATTGATCGGGATCCTCGAAAGCTTCCAACGGGGCGTTCCAGGTCAGGGAAAGCATGTATTTCCTGCCTTGCAACAGGCCGCCAGAGCCGTATTTTTTACTGCTGTCGGCACGGCTGCGGCCATCGCTGGCATAGAGTAAGCCGTGACCTGCGGTAAACACTTCATCAATATATTTCTTCAATATCCATGGCGTGTCCATCCACCAGCCAGGCATCTGATAAATGATGGTATCCGCCCACAGGTAATTCTGGATTTCCTGTTCAATATCGTAGCCGTTATCCACGGTGGTCACGCGCACATCATGACCTTTTTCACGCAGAAAATCGGCGGCGATGTTGGTAAGAGTATTGTTCAGTTCACCTTTGGAGTGAGCAAATGATTTGCCTGCATTAATCAGCAAAATTTTCTGCATAGGTATGATCCCGAATTAGGTTATTGAAAGATGAGTTAGGCCTAGTCTATTAGGTCTGATTGATAAGAAAAATGTGCGGGAGCGCACAACACCATTGACTAAAATACAATAATGCGGGATTAGGTAAACACGTTATTGCCGTCATTTGGGATGGATGGGAAGGGGCGTATCACGGGTCGTGAATATAGGGTAAGAGGATAACCTGCTCTCTTACCCCTGGTTGTATTTGGCGATGCATCAGCATCGCCTTGTTTGACGTGAGATCGCGTTTTATGTGAATCAGAAATCCACATTCACGCCCAGTTGGAAGGTCCGGCCCGGCGCGACAGCCAATTGCTGATCGTTCAGGTCCTGATTGGTGGAATTTTCCAGATTGCGGCTACTCAGGTAATCCCAGTATTTACGATCGGTAATGTTGTAGATGCCGCCGCTCAGCTTGACGTTTTTGGCGACACGGTAATAAGCGGTCAGGTCAACGACACCGTAGCCGGGCACCCGCATATATTCGGTGGTGGATTCGGTGAGATCGCTGCCGCTGTTGTTATAGCTATTACGCGTATCGGTGGACGTGGCCTGTTTGCCCTTGTTAAAGGTTGCGGTCAGCGCCGCGCCGTAGAGCTTGCTGGGATCGTCATAGGCAATGCCAACGATGGCTTTCATCGGCGCTACACTTTCCAGGTCAACATATTTGTCCCCTGAATAGCTGGATTTAGATGCCCCTTCCGCATAGCCGAACGCCAGTCGGGTACTGAAGCCGTTCGCCTGCTCGAACCAGGTGCCAAGATTGAATTTGGCGCTGATTTCACCGCCGTAGATGTAAGCCTTATCACGGTTTTCCGCCTGATAGATCGTGGTGAACTGGCTTGGTACGTTGGTGAATTTTTCCGGGTTGCCGGTACGGGTATAACGGGTATAGGCAATAAAATTCTTATAGTCGTTATAGAAAGTGGCCGCACTCAGCGTAATGCCTTCCACCACCTGGCCCTTCAGTCCCAGCTCGTAGTTATTGCTGGTTTCCGTCTCCAGATCCGGGCTGCTGACGATGGCGTATCTACGGTAAGCCGTGGTGGTACCGACGTTCCAGGCGCCATACAATTGGCCAGCGTTCGGGAACTGGGCGCCGCGCTTGTACTGGATATAAGCGATCAGGTCAGGTTTGATGTCATACAGGAAGCTCAGCGACGGCAGGATTTGAGTATCGCTATTGGAACTGTACATGCTGTTGACTTCATCGGAGTCAGCCACGCTGCTGGCATCAAGCAGATTGGACAGATTTTCAGGCTTGGACTTCTGATACGCCGCACGTACCCCCGGTACTATAGAGAAGTCGTGACCGCCCAGATCCCAGGTGATCGTATCCTGCGCGAACGCGCCCAGCGTGAGTTGGCTGCTGTCCGCCTGCGGACGGGAAATCTGGTTGCCTACCGACCCTTCCTGCGTGAACGGGCGCTTGGTATTGGCCTGACGTGCATTCAGGCCGAAGCTGAAGCGGTGGTTATTCCACTCTTTGCTGGCGCGGCTTTCAACACCGAAAGTGTCGGTATCGTAGTCAGAATAGACCAGCTGCATTGGATAACCGGAAGAATAGGCATCGGGCATATAGGTGTTGTCGTGGGCCTGTGTCTTCTGATAGAAGATTTTGCTGTCCACCACGTCGAAAAATGAGTTGTTTTCCGGCGTCCAGCGATCCGCCAGGCTGGCTCCCCAGCGTCGGGTCTGGCTGCTCTGCTGGGCGGTGCCGATAATCGAACTGCCGGAACTGTTCCAGGTGTCGTAGTGGGTGTGGTTGGTTTTATGATAATAGTCCAGTGTGGCGGTCAACTGATGAGTATCCGTTGCCTGCCAGATGCCGGACGCCAGTATTGCGTTGGAGTGCCAGTTGGCCGGGTAGGCATCAATGGTGCCGCTGTTGTTTTCGGTTTCCTGCCCGTCGCGGCGGCTGACCACGATTACGCCGCGCAGGTAGTCATCACCGGCGGCGGCGGTGATGCCGTTGTGCCAGCTGCGGTTGGAGGAATCATAGTCGCTCTGGTAGCCGAAGTAGCTGGTTTTGTCTGCGGAGAGGTAGTCATCGGCAGATTTGGGACGGAATGAAACTGAGCCGCCCAGCGCGTTGTTACTATTGGTCACGGAAGTGGCGCCGGACTCGATGCCCACGGAACCATACATATAGGGGTCGATATAGTCGCGGCCAATGCCGTAAGTACCCAGGTTGGCGCGTCCCGTATCACTGGCGAGGGAGCGGTCGGTCGCGGTAGGCAGTTCCACGCCATCTACATCAACGGAGACGCGGTTGGCTTCCATACCGCGCACGTTATAGCCGGTATAACCACCGCGGTCGAAACCGCTCTTGCCGGTGCCGGAACCACCGGCAGCGCCAGTGGCGCTGATCAGCGGCTGATAGCGCATGATGGTGCCGAAATCGTTGCCGCCCTCTTTCTGCATATCGCTGGCGGTGATGGTGGTCTTGGTTCCTGCCTCTTTCTCCACTTTGGGAGAATAAACCGTCATTACGTCGCCTGTTGGCTCTGATTCGCTGGCTGAATTAGTCTGTGGGGTTGTCTGGCTATCGGCGGCGGCACTGTTTAACGCGATGCCCGTTAATATACCGGTGAGAAGAATTTTATTTAAATTCTTATTAGTTAACATAGTGATACTCTTTGCTATGGGCTGTCCGACCAGCGATGTCGGTAGACGCGCTGGCAATCAATGGCGGTGGCAGAAAAACAAGCTATAACATTATAAAAAACAAGGTAATGATAACTATTATCATATGATAAGCATTATCATTAACCGTTGCAATAATGATGAATGATTCTTAATAAAACGTTTTAGGCGGGTAATCGGTGGTTGGTGCGGAGGCAGAGATAAAATAAAACAGGCTCCTTTTACGGAGCCTGTCGGTAAACAGATTGTCTTAATATAAGCTGGCTGTGCCGATAAAGCCGAACAACACCGGGTTATAAACGGGTTCAGCCAGCGATGGTGAATTTACACCTGCTCGAAGTGGTATTTGTTGCTGGTTTTAACTCCCCACAAACCGGCGAATACGCTGACAATAGCGCCAATCAGCAGGGCAAAGAATGACCAAAACGCTGCCTGCGCGGCGGCGGAAGCGGCAGCAGCAGCCTGTTCGCGGGCTTTTTGCTTCAGTTCGGCATATTGCTGTTTGGCTTGTTCAATACGGGCTTCGGCGTCATTCAACCGCTGATTGACCAACTGTGCCGTTTTATTCTTGGCTTCAATCAGGTTATCGACGGTTTGATTCACTTCTTCCTGCGACAAGGAAGTATGGTCTGATAACGCTTTGGTTACGCTATCACGATCGACGTCCTGCGCTAATGCTTCCCCGCGTTTTTTCAGCTTTTCGACCAGACTCTGTATAACGTCATCGCTGTTATCCGGGTTGAGCGCAATGGCTTTTATCGCTGCGCCAATTTCCGTTTTCGCCTCTTCCAACTGTTTTTTCATATAGTCTGGATGCAATGACTCAATATCGCTGTTGCGTAATGCCTGCGCCACCTCGTTGGTCATCTGTTCTGGTTGCAGCGTGGTATCCAGATCAAGCTGCTCAAACGCCTTGCTGCCCAGACTGGCGATGCCTTGCAATCCTCCTCCAACGGCGGAGCCCGCGCCGGAAATGGCGTTACCCGTTAATGATGCTACCGAGCCGAGCGCGTGACCGGTGGCTTTCAACGCGCCGCCAAGCAGCATGCTGCCTAAAACGGCGGCAACAATCAGCGACGTCGCCCAGACAAGAAAGCCATGAATCAAGCCATCAACCGCCGCCAACCGCCCGGCAACAAACGCTCCCGCAGCCAGACTGACAATGATGGATAAGGCAGACCAGATCAGGACGGTGGTTCCCACTCCGTCAACTGGCTCGTCAGACAATGGATCGACAATCGAAAAGCCCAGACCGGTGCCGAGCGTAGAGAGGAGTAATGAAACGGCTAACACGGTTACAACACCGCCAATGATGCTACCCCATGATATTTTTTTCGCTACATGTAATTCGTTCGAAATACCCATACCAACCCCTTTTTTTAAGCAATCAAAGCCTCATAGTTCAAGGCAAAATCATTAAGCAAGCTGAAGTATAGTCGCGATTGAAAAAACAAGGTGATTGGTAAACAATCAAACGGCCTGTGAAAGATAAAATTAATATAATTCAATTTGTTAAAATAAATAAAAATAACATATTCAGTGATGATTACTGTTTTTTTTAGCGGGAACGGTATAAATATACCAATAAAACAATTAGTATGATTAATATAAGACAATCGGTATTTCTGATGAAAACGGACTATCGCAGTGGAATGAAGAATCAAGTGATGGTAAAGGGGGGCCATCAACCGTTCAGGGAGCCTTAGCTCCCTGAACGGTTATCCGGCGATGGGATCAATACAGGCTGGCTTTTCCCGTCGAACCGAATAGCGCCATTTTATAGCGGATGACTTCTTTTGCCGCGTTGATGGGCTCCGGGTAGATCACGTTGGGATCCCACCAGGTTTCACGGCTGAGGATTTCACGCGCTTTTTTAAAATAGGCGTATTTCATATCGCTGGAGATGTTGATTTTGCCCACGCCGAGCGTCACGGCTTCGGCAATTTCGGCGTCCGGGTTCGCTGAGCCGCCGTGCAATACCAGCGGGATAGACAGCCGCTGCGAGATATCCCGCAGAATGTGCATTTGCAGCTCTGGCTTCAGGTCTTTCGGGTAGATGCCGTGCGCGGTGCCGATCGCGACCGCCAGCGTATCAACGCCCGTGCGGTTGACGAAATCCTCCGCCTGTTCAGGATCGGTATAAATAACTTTACTGACGCCGCCTTCTACCGTGGTGCCGGTATCGCCAATGGTGCCGAGTTCACCCTCAACGGAAACGCCGACGGCGTGCGCCAGTTTAACCACTTCGGCGGTCAGTGCCACGTTCTCTTCGTAAGGCAGGAGCGAACCGTCAATCATGACGGAGGTGAACCCGCATTGGATCGCGCGCTGGACGTGTGCAATGGAAGCGCCGTGGTCGAGGTGAATGACAAAGGGCACCGGGCTGCGCAGGGTTCTTTCCCGGACATAGGCAAAGAACGTATCGGTAACGAATTCCAGCTCGCTGGGATGAATGGAAATAATAGCGGGCGTATGGGTTGATTCAGCCTCTTCCACCACGGCACGAATAAAGCAGCTATCGGCGACGTTAAATGCGCCAATGGCAAAGTGGTGTTCGCGGGTGGGTTTCAGCATTTCGTGCATGGAAATCAACATGTTTTGTCTCCCTGATAGTGGACGATAGGTAAAGCTTTCCCGCATCAGTGAGGACTCACTGATGTGTCTGACATCAAACGGTTGCAGTGAAACGGGCTACGGTCGGGCGTTAGGCTTTATCGGCGGCGCCGGACCAACTGAGATAGTCGCAAACCACTTCCCGGCAGGCGGATTCCATCATGGCCAGCAAATCAGCCAGCTCAGCCTCGGGATGCGGTTGCAACGCCTGCTGTAGCGTCGTTTTCCCTGCTTCAAAGATCGCCGCGCCGACATTGATTTTCGCCACGCCGTGGCGGCTGACCCGGCGGATATCATCGGCCCTGGTGCCGCTGCCGCCGTGCAACGCCAGCGGAATCGGCGATTCCCGATGCAGAGCGTCGAGGCGATCAAAATCAATCTGTGGTGTTACGCCGGGAGGATAAATCCCGTGGGCGGTGCCTACCGAAACGGCGAGCAGATCGATGCCGGTCTGACGAATAAAGGGCATGACATCTTCCACCTGCGTCATCTTGACGGCGGCATCATCAAGGTCATAAGCCGGGGCGTCGGCGATGTGTCCCAGCTCTCCTTCCACACAGACGCCGGCGGTGGCGGCCATTTGCACCACCTGCCGGGTCTGACGGATGTTCTCTTCCAGCGGATGGCTGGAAGCATCGATCATCAGGCCGGTAAAACCGGCGCGAAACGACTGGCCTATCAGATCGAACGCCTTACCATGATCCAGACTCAGCGCGACCGGAACGGCAGCCCGCTGCGCCAGCGCGCTGACCAACGGCACGGCAAGGTGTGGCGGGAAATGCCGGCAGTGCCCTTGGTAGACATTGAGGATCAGCGGCGCCTGCTGCTGTTCGGCGGCGGCAATAGCCGCTCGCGCGGTCTCAAGGTTGAAACAGTTGATGGCGAGTACGGCATACTGCCGTTGATACGCATCATCAATGAGGGCTTTCATTGGGGCATACATAGCGGCTCCTGTTTATTCGAGGGTGAATTTAATATCTTCATCACGGACGGTGCGATCGTCGATATCATCAAACTCTTCATCTGCCTGAGTAACGCGTTTCTTGAGCAGCGATAGCATCACGCCGCAAATAACCGTACCGATCCCCAATGCCAGACAGAACATCAGCGGTTTGGTAAACAGCGGGACCACGAACATACCGCCGTGCGGCACCGGCGCTTCCACGCCCCAGACCATGATCAGCCCGCCGGCAATAGCCGAAGCGACGACACAGCTGGCGACGACCCTGATCAGATCGCGGGCGGCTATCGGGATTACGCCTTCGGTAATCATGCAGATGCCCATGGGAAATGCGGCTTTCAGCGCCTCTTTTTCCGCCCGGGTGTATTTGTAACGGGTCAGCAGGAAGGAGAGCGTGATGCCGAAGGGGGGAATGATGGAGCCGACAAATTTGACGGCTTCCGGGCCGTAAATGCCGTCTACCAGCATGCCGTCGGCGAACAGCGACATGGTTTTGTTCACCGGACCGCCGAAGTCGAACGTCGCCATGGCGCCCAGAATCGCCCCCATCAGAAATTTCGAGCCGCCCTGCATGGATTCAAGCAGATGAATCAGCGCCTGCTGTAGCCAGACGATAGGCTGACCGATAAACGTCATCATCAGTAATCCCGCGATAATAGTACTGAGCAGCGGCAGGATCATGATGGGCATCAGACCCTGCATGGAGACGGGAAGTTTGATAGAGCGACGCAGCAGCAGCACGATGTAGCCGACCAGAAAGCCGCCAAGGATACCGCCAATAAAGCCGGTCTGAATCTGGCCGCAGATAAAGCCCACGATCAGGCCGGGCGCGAAACCAGGACGGTCGGCAATCGAGTAGGCAATCGCCGCGCTGATCAACGGGACAATCAGTCCCATCCCCCAGCCGCCGATCTGGTTCAGCATCCACGCGATGCTGCCCGTTTTTTCCGCCACGTTGGGGCCGCCAATCACCTGACCAAGCGCGATACAGATACCGGCGGCGACAATCAGCGGGATCATCCAGGAAATACCGGTAAGGAGATGGCGTTTTATTTCCTGTCCAACTGTATTTTTTCTGGTGTTCATAGTAGTTACCCCGAAAAATGGTTATTCAGGCACGTGCTAAAGAACCCGCGACTTTTTCCAGAAACTTGACCGGAGATTTAATGACAATTTCCGTTTTTACCCGGACGATAGGTTTACCTTTAAATCGTTCTTCTCCCTTTATTTTGATATCGACGGCCAGAATAACGACATCGGCTGCGGCTATTTCATCGGCAGTTAATTCATTTTCGGTACCGATGGTGCCCTGGGTTTCTACTCGGATCGCGTAATTTAAGGCCTGGGCTCCTTTAATGAGTTTCTCTCGTGCGATATAGGTATGCGCAATGCCCGCCGTACAGGCGGCAACACAAACAATATTCATTTTGAGCCTCGTTTTATGTCGGATTTACAGGGGCTGTTTCTGCATACTGACTAAACAGTCGGATAATTTTATGGGGATCGGACTCGTCTAACAGTTGAGCAATCACCTCATCGTCGGCCAGTGCGCTGGCCACCTGAGACAGCAGGCGAATATGTGTCGTGTTCTGATCTTCCAGACGCACGGCAAAAAGAATGATGCAGCGGACTTTACTGCCATCCAGCGTTTCCCAGGGAATATCCTGACGCGTGCGGCCAATGGCGAGCGAGGTCTGTTTTACGGCTGAGGATTTTCCATGCGGGATCGCAATATGGTTTTCAAAACCGGTGGAGCCTTCGGCCTCGCGCAACCACACATCGTGAATAAAATCCTGTTTGTTGGTGATGGCGCCATCAGCATATAACAGATCGGCTAGTTCATTAATCGCCTCATCTTTATTGGTTGCGGACATGGTTAATTTCACGCGGTTGGCATTGAGTATTTTATTGATATCCATTAATCACACCTCATCGATAAATTTAAGGAAATTAATGATCGGCCGCGGAACATTGAGGTTCGGCCTGATGCAATTTATTGGCGATAACTTTTTCGGTAACCCGCTTAATGTCATCGTCATTAAAAAAGGCGGACACATAAACAATGGGTATCTGCTGCTCTTCCAGATGAATGGTGGAAATAATCAGCTCGATATTTTCCTGCTGACAAAAAGTCAGCATATTGCTGGCCGAGACCACGCCAACGATAATCCAGTCGGGAAAGGCTCTCAGAATACGGCTCTTCAACAGGTGCGATGTGCCAACACCGCTGGAACAGACCACCAGAATGCGCTTATGGGCGATTTGTCGTTCCAGCGCGGCCTGAAAATGAATGGTCAGATAGCCGACTTCATCCTCGGCTATCGTTTTTAATTGAAATTGCTGACAGACTTCATCCATCGCCTGACGGGTAATCTGATAAATATCCTGAAATTCATTTTTGATATCTTCTAATAAAGGATTCCGAATATGAATCTGATATTTTAATCGGTTGAGTAATGGCTTGATGTGAATAAGCAATCCTTCATGCAGGAGTTTATCCGCGCGTAAGTCCATATTGATTAAATCGGAAAATACCTGAACGATCGCCCGGGTGATCTGGCGTGATTCTCCATTGGAAAATTGATAGTGAAGAGCCTGATTATCCGCACGTTCCTCCATCACAATGCCGGAGGAAATGATATATTGATAAATAAACCAGACTTCATCAGAAGGTAAACGGTTATCGACACGTTGTTCTATTCTGGCGACCATATTTTTCGCAATGGAAAATACCCGGTTATCCACCTGCTGATGAATCGCCTCTTCATTCATCATTAACGCTTTTCCCTGCGCGATGCGGTGCATCATAATTAAAGTGTGGGTGAAAATATTAATGTAATAGGGTTCGCCGAGCGGATAGGAAAGCTGCTGTTCCATCTCCTGTAGCAGCGATTGCACAAAAGCGACGTCCTCTGCACCGAAATAATTTATCAGCGCTTTATAGCTGCCGGGATCGAGACGGGAATGGGTAAGGAGGCCGGGTTCTTTGTGATGCATGACATCATTGATTAACGAGGCCATGGCCTGCCGCACGCTGCTCTCACTGCCTTCAATATGCGTGCCGCTCTGGCTGCGTACCAGGGACAATCCCAGTGGGTGCAGCCAGTTTTCGATGATCTTGAGATCGTTAACAATGGAGGCGCTGCTGATAAAATAGCGTTCCGACAGTTTACTGATCGATGTTTCATGGGGGGTATCGCTCAGCAACTGTGAGGCGATTTTGACACGGCGAGAATTGTTAATCAGTGCGTCGGTATCGCCATCATCCACCACAATTTGCTGTTCCAGCAAGGTTAAATGTCGATCGTCGTCAGCGGTTAACATTATTCCCGCGCCGACCTTTTTGTCTGGATAGATATTCCAGACAGAAAGGAAGGCTTCAACAAACTGCATATCGCGGTAAACGGTCTTTTCTGACACATCCAGATAATGCGCAATATTTTTAACCGTTACATGCTCCTGATGCTGTAGCAGATATTTTAATAATCGGTTCTGTCGGGAGGTAAGTGGCTGCATCATATTACCCTTGTGTTGAGTGTTAGATTCTCTGATGCTTATATTTCAATTGTTTTTTTTAACTTATTTCCTATGCTGTTCTTTCGGGATGTTATTTCAGGTGGTTCTGTAATGATTAATCTAGTCGTGATAATAAATCACGACAATACTAAATGGTGTCCGCTGGATGGGACAAAATTAAAACATTATTTTTAACATCCATTAATTGAGATCGCGATCACATTACGTGCTAAAATAAATAACTGTGATCTTATCTGCATATTAATTATTTTTTTCATAATGGCGGGGAAATAAATGTATTGGCATGATTGAACGAATGCCTGACGTGCTTTCCACCGTTTGTCCCCCTGTTCTCTGTGACAGAGCATCACCAGATAAGGTACTATTCTCGCCAAACATACCGCCGTATGGCGTGTCGGAAAGCGTTATAATCGCGCCGCGATGTGAGGAAAGTGAGATAAATGAGTGAGATGACTCATGACGGCGCAGAAAGCCTTGCGCTGCATACGTTTACTGAAAATGCGTATCTGAACTATTCCATGTACGTCATCATGGACCGGGCATTGCCGTTCATTGGCGATGGTCTGAAACCCGTGCAGCGGCGTATCGTGTACGCCATGTCGGAGCTGGGGCTGAATGCCAGCGCCAAATTCAAAAAATCCGCGCGTACCGTTGGCGACGTGCTGGGTAAATACCATCCGCACGGCGACAGCGCCTGCTATGAAGCGATGGTATTAATGGCGCAGCCGTTCTCCTACCGCTATACGCTGGTGGATGGGCAGGGTAACTGGGGCGCGCCGGATGATCCGAAGTCATTTGCCGCCATGCGTTATACCGAGTCGCGGCTGTCCAGATATGCGGAAGTGCTGCTTGGGGAGCTGGGGCAGGGGACGGTCGATTATGTCCCGAACTTTGACGGCACGATGCAGGAGCCGAAGATGCTGCCTGCGCGCCTGCCCAATATCCTGCTGAACGGTACGACGGGTATTGCGGTCGGTATGGCGACAGACATTCCGCCACACAATATCCGTGAAGTGGCCGCCGCCGCGGTGGCGCTGATCGATAAACCGAACTCTTCGCTGGAAGATCTGTTGCAGTACGTTCAGGGGCCGGATTTCCCTACCGAAGCGGAAATCATCACGCCGCGTGAGGAAGTGCGCAAGATTTACCAGAATGGACGCGGCTCGGTTCGCATGCGCGCCATCTGGAAGAAAGAAGATGGCGAGGTGGTGATCACGGCTCTGCCTCACCAGGTTTCGGGCGCCAAGGTGCTGGAGCAGATAGCCAGTCAGATGCGCGCCAAGAAACTGCCGATGATTGAAGATTTGCGCGATGAATCCGATCACGAAAACCCGACTCGTCTGGTGCTGGTGCCACGCTCTAACCGTATCGATTTCGATCTGGTGATGAACCACCTGTTCGCGACCACCGATCTGGAAAAAAGCTACCGCATCAATATGAACATGATCGGTCTGGATGGGCGTCCCGGCGTGAAGGGACTGGTCGAAATCCTGAGCGAATGGCTGGTATTCCGTCGCGATACCGTGCGCCGTCGGCTGAATTATCGATTGGAAAAAGTGCTCAAGCGCCTGCATATCCTCGAAGGTTTGCTGGTGGCGTTCCTGAATATTGATGAAGTGATTCACATCATCCGTACGGAGGACGAACCCAAGCCGGTCCTGATGCGGCAGTTCAGCCTGAGTGAAACGCAGGCTGAAGCGATACTGGAGTTGAAATTACGTCATTTGGCCAAACTGGAAGAGATGAAAATCCGGGGTGAGCAGGATGATCTGGCGAAAGAGCGCGATCAGCTTCAGGCGCTGCTGGCGTCAGAACGTAAGCTCAGCAACCTGCTGAAGAAAGAAATCCAGGCGGATGCGCAGGCCTATGGCGATGAACGTCGTTCACCGCTACAGGAACGCGGTGAAGCGAAAGCCATGAGCGAACATGATTTCGTGCCTTCTGAACCCGTGACGATTGTGTTGTCGGAAATGGGTTGGGTGCGCAGCGCCAAAGGGCACGATATCGATCCTGCCGGACTGAGTTATAAAGCGGGCGATAGCTTCCGGGCCGCCGCCAAAGGGAAAACCAACCAGCCGGTGGTGTTTATCGATTCGACCGGGCGCAGTTATGCTTTGGATCCCCTCACGTTGCCTTCTGCGCGGGGTCAGGGCGAGCCGTTGACGGGCAAATTGACGCCGCCGCCGGGCGCGACGATTGAGCAGGTGCTGATGGCGGCAGACGACCAGCCGCTGTTGATGGCGTCGGATGCCGGATATGGATTTGTCTGCACCTTTAACGATCTGGTCGCGCGCAACCGTGCGGGTAAAGCGATTATTACCCTGCCGGATAAGGCGAAAACGCTTACGCCGATTGAAATCAACGGCGATGACAACCTGTTGATGGCAATTACCGCTGCTGGCAGGATGTTGCTATTCCCCGTCTCTGACTTACCTCAGTTGTCGAAAGGCAAAGGCAACAAGATCGTGTCGATTTCGTCCGCGGATTTTGCCAGCGGCAAGGATCGTCTGTCCTGGCTGTTGCTGCTGCCTCCGCAGGCGTCGGTCACGCTGTATTTCGGCAAGCGCAAGCTGGTGCTGCGCCCCAATGAACTACAGAAATACCAGTCTGAACGGGGTCGTAAAGGCACGTTGTTGCGCGGTCTGCAACGCATCGATCGCATTGATGTGGATGCGCCGAAGCAAGCCGGCGATGGCGGTAGTGAAGAATAAATAATCAACGCCGGGGCGATACGATGTGTAGGGTATCCTCGTCCCGGCATGCCTGATCCCTTCGGACATTATCTGATTACCGGAACGCCAATCCGCTGCAAAAGGAATCACCGTGTTTTTTATAGCGAAATCGCTATACTAGCGGCGGCTGTTGGCTAATGAGGTTGCTATGTTATTCGTTCTTCGTTTTATTGTGGTGATCGTATTTTCGCTTCTGATCTGCATTTTTGGCTCCATTTACTGCCTGTTCAGCCCAAAAAACCCAGGTCATGTGTCGACATTTGGTCGCCTTTTCGGTCGCTTGTCAGTGGTGTTTGGCCTGAAGGTTGAATTACGTATACCGGAAGAGGCAGCGCATTACGGCAACTGTATCTATATCGCCAACCACCAGAATAATTACGATATGGTTACTGCGTCGAATGCCGTGCAACCGCGTACGGTGACCGTCGGGAAAAAGAGTCTGTTGTGGATTCCCTTTTTTGGGCCACTTTACTGGCTGGCGGGCAACCTGCTGATTGATAGAGAAAATCGTACCAAAGCGCATGGCACCATCGCTCAGGTGGTGAAACATATCAAAGAACGCAACATTTCTATCTGGATGTTCCCGGAAGGGACGCGTAGTCGCGGGCGTGGTCTATTACCGTTTAAAACCGGCGCGTTTCATGCGGCGCTCAGTGCGGAAGTGCCGATTGTACCGATTTGTGTTTCGACGACCAGCAACAAAGTGAAGCTGAATCGCTGGAATAACGGCCACGTTATCGTGGAAATGCTGCCGCCAGTCGATACCCGTTCCTATACCAAAGATCAGGTTCGTGAACTGGCCGCCCATTGCCACGACCTGATGGCCGCCAAGCTGGCACAGCTGGATGCGGAAGTGGCGGCACGCGACGCGGCGGAAAAAAAATAATCCTTACTCAGGCCAAATAGTTATTTCTTCCGGATAAGTTACCGGAAGTTAAACTTTGCAGACGGTTTAACAGATTTACGGAGTCATTATGTCGCTCAGCCGGCGTCAGTTTATTCAGGCATCGGGTCTTGCGCTGTGTGCGGGTATGACGCCATTGACGGCGAACGCAAATGGCATTCCCGGCGCATTACCGATCCCGCCATTGCTGGAGTCGCGCCGGGGGCAACCTTTGTTTCTGACGATGCAGCGCGCGCACTGGGCCTTTGTCGGCGATCGCAAAACCTCGGTTTGGGGGATCAACGGCCGGTATTTAGGGCCAACGGTGCGGGTGTTTGACGGGGATGACGTCAAGCTGATTTACAGCAATCGGCTAAATGAACCCGTGGCGATGACGATTGGTGGATTACAGGTTTCCGGGTCGCTGATGGGCGGCGCTGCACGTATTATTTCGCCGGGTATGGACTGGTCGCCCGTTCTGCCGATCCGCCAGCCCTCCGCGACCTGCTGGTATCACGCCAATACGCCGAACCGTATGGCTCCACATATTTATAACGGGTTGGCGGGGCTGTGGCTGGTTGAAGACAGTATCAGCAAATCGCTTCCGCTGCCCAATCATTACGGTGTTGATGATTTTCCGCTGATTATTCAGGACAAGCGTCTGGATAATTTTGGGGTGCCGATCTACAACCCGCCAGCAAACGGTGGATTCGTGGGCGATACGTTACTGGTGAATGGCGTCCAGAATCCGTTTGTGGAAGTTTCCCGCGGCTGGGTTCGTTTGAGATTGTTGAATGCATCGAATGCCCGCCGCTATGTGATGCGTCTGAGCGATGGACGTTCGCTGCACGTTATCGCCAGCGATCAAGGGCTGCTGCCCGCGCCGATGGCGGTGAATCAGATCTCGCTTGCGCCTGGCGAACGGCGGGAGATCCTGATTGATATGTCTCAGGGCGGTGAGGTGACGTTGACGGCGGGTGAATCCGCCGGGATCATGGATCGCCTGCGCGGCCTGTTTGAACCTTCCAGCATTCTGATTTCAACTCAGGTTTTAACGCTCAAACCGACGGGATTACTGCCGTTGGTGACGGACAATCTGCCGATGCGCCTGCTGGCGGATAATATCATTGAAGGCAGCATCAGCCGCACGCGTGAGTTTCGTCTGGGCGATAGCCTGCCGGGTATTAACGGCGCCATGTGGGATATGACCCGAATGGATGTGCAAACGCAGTTTGGGCGTTGCGAACGCTGGGTGATCCATGCCGATACGCCACAGTCATTCCATATACAGGGCGTGAAGTTCCTGGTGCGTAGCGTGAACGGCGGGGCTGTTCCGATCGAGGACAGCGGCTGGAAAGATACCGTCTGGGTTGATAATGACGTCGAACTGTTGGTTTATTTTACGCAGTCCTCATCACAGGCATTCCCGTTCCTGTATTACAGCCAGACGCTGGAAATGGCTGACCGGGGCTCCGCAGGGCAACTGATCGTCCAGCCGGCCGCCTGATTATGGCAGCCGGGAGTCAGGAAAGTATCGGCGCAATGTTTCCCAGTCGGGCGCACCCGCCGCGCCTTTACTGGCAACCACGCAGGCGGCAACCCGATTAGCCAGATCGACGGCATCAGGCAGCGGCCAGCCTGCCGACAGCCCGGCCAGCAGACCTCCGCTGTGCGCATCGCCAGCGCCGATGGTATCCACGACATTGACCGCATAGGCCGCTATGGTCGTCGGGGCGCCGTCTGGCGGGCAAATCCAGGCGCCTTCCTTATCCAGCCGACAGATCAGCGTCAACCCGCTGCGCTGCGCATAGCGCAAAGCTTGCGAAACCGGATCGCCTTCCCCGCATAGCTGTTTCGTCTCGTCACGGTTTAAGGTCAGTATGGTGTCAGTACCAGACAGGGCGGTAATAAATTCCGGTGGGATGAACGGCAGACGCGGCCCAAAATCCACCAGTTTTTTCTGCGGCTGCGCCAGTGTCCATTCGCGTAGCGCCTTTCCCCCCTCGCCAAACAGCTCGTAGCCGTTCACATAAACCCAGGCATTTTCCGGCGGCGTCAGCTGTTGCAGCAGTTCCCGGCTGCAATGCGCTTCGCATCCGGTGATACCGATGAACGTCCGCTCGCCATTGGGTTCCGTCATGGCGATGCACCAGCCATTGTCCATTTCCGTATTGCGTAACAGCACGGGCAGATTCAGCGCCGTCATGGCGGCTTCGACGGCCTTTCCCCAGGGACCATTGCCGACAGGCATGCCGTTGATGGTGGGGACATTGAGGCGAAACAGCACGCGAGCCACGTTGAAGGCGCAGCCACCAATCTGCTGACCCAGATCTTTGCCTTCGATATCCTCCCCGCTGACGGGAAGGCGCGGCAACGCCAGCAGCATATCGCCGCAGGCGCCGCCAATAACCACAATCGGGCGTTCAGGTATAAAGGTTGTCATATCTGTTTCGCTTGCGGGTTGACCAGCAGATAGAGCCAATAGGCGACCAGGCTAACGCCGAAAGAGACAAACAGACCCAGGCTGGAATTGGCAAAAATACCGATTGCCAGCGGCCCGTCGATGAAGCCGGTTTTAGTGACCATCAGGCCGGAAATGGCACCCAACAGCCAGCAAATCAGCGGTACCCAGCGTACACCAAGGTTTTTGCCATTCAGTCCAAATACGGCGTCGTTGTTGTAACCGTGATGCTGGCGGAGCCAGAGATAGTCGAGGATAAATACCGCAGACCACGGACCAAGAAACAGGCCGCAGAAAATCAGGAAGGAGATAAACGGCGTCAGGAAATCACCGGAAATAAACAGCACATAGATGGCGACGCCGACTACCAGCACCGCGTCAAAAGCAACGGCGACGGACTGGCGTACTTTTACACCCACGGTCAGCAGGTTAAGGCTGGCAGAATAGAGGCTGAGCACGGCAATCGTCACAATCCCCGCCGTTGCGGTTAGCAGATAAGGTACTGACATCCAGGTAGGCAGTATGCTGCCGATCAGGGCGATCGGGTTGGCGGAACTGGTGAGGTCAGGCAGCTGTGACGACAGCAGGATGCCGGCCAGCATCAACAGGACCAGCGGTAATGCCGCTCCACCGACCACCGCTGAAAATACGCTGCGGCGGCTGGAGGACGGGCTCTGGTAGCGGCTGTAGTCTGCACCCGCGATAGTCCAGCCTACGCCGGTTCCCGCTGCAATGACGGAAACCGCGGGTAGAAAACCCGTTAGCCAGTTGCCTGACGGCAACGACAACACGGCATGCCACGACGTATTGAACAGAATATAGATGACCACCACAAGCGTCATCGTACCGAAAATACGGGTGATCCAGCTTTGCAAAAAGATCAGCGTGTTTTGCCCCAGAATACTGACGGCGATGGTCAGACCGCCGAACAGAACCAGACAAACGGCTGTCAGCGTGGTGTTGGCGCTGAAGCCCGTTGCTTCAAACAGTGCGGAGAGCGTCAGCGTTCCGGTGATGAGATTCACGGCTTCCCAACCCATCAGGGTAAACCAGCTTAGCGCGGTGGGGGCAATGTTGCCTTTAAAACCGAAAATAGTCCGGGAGAGTGTCAGGGTCGCCGTTCGTCCGGTTTGTCCGGCAAATGAGGTATAACCAACCAGCGCAAAGCTGGCGACGCCGACGATGGCCGCAAGAATGGACTGAATAAAAGAGAGACCGAACGACACAATAATCGCGCCGTAAACAATACCGAGAATCCCGATATTAGCCGCACACCAGATCCAGAATAACTCCAGCGGTTTGCCCGTGCGCTCGGATTCCGGCACCAGATCAATACCGGTATTTTCTACTTTCCAGGTTTTGTTTTGTGATAGCGCGCCGTCCGATGCGGTGTCTTTATCTGGTGAAGGTCTGTCTTTCTGCTGTGTTTCACCCATGCCGGCGTGCTCCTTTTTAACTCAGGTACACAATGAATGGCGGCACGGAGGAGGAAATCAATCACGCCAACTGATTGATGATGGTGAATCCATGCCGCGGGAAAAAATACGATACCCGCCGTCTTGAAATTGAAGCGGTACACTGCCATCCAATATTCCCCCATACCGCGGTGAGGATGGCACGATCCTATTGGTATCACCATCAGAATTGGCGCGGCAACACGGAAATACCCACTGACAATGGCGCTTATTTCGCCGGTTCCCGCTTATCTGCACCAATGTGTTCAGCGTATCATAAAGTTATGTCAATGCCAGCCGATGCAATAGATAGCGATTTCTCTTTTCCAATATCGGTTTTTGGCGGAGTGAAATGGTGGGCGTACAGAAAGAAAAGGCATCCGGAAGCATGTGGTTTTGATGAAAAAGTGGGGCGGCTGTGACTCCACGCCCGGACAAAGCAGGCAACGTACTCCCGGAGACAGCCGCATCACCAATCTTAATTAACGCACTTTCATCGCGCCACCGGCTGACAACAAGACAGCCAAAATGACGTCGTGAGGTGTTTTTTTGGTCACTCACATGGCCCCTGGTGTTGGCACTTCTTATCAGAGTGTACAAATATCACACTAAACGCGCAAGTCCAATTTAATGCCTTTATGATGCCAATCTAAGTCCAAGTGAATATTGTCTGACGAACTCATTTGGCTCAACATTTGTACTTAACAATTGCGTATGCTGAAAGCAGCATAAAACAATAAAAGGCTGCAATATGCAGGAATTACTTCTTTGGATACGGGATAATCTGGGCGGGCAATCTTCAGCACCGCGTTATATGCAGCTTGCTTCGCTGCTTGAAATGGAAATTGGCCGGCGTAAGGCGTTGTCAGGACAGTTTTTACCTGCTGAAAGATTGATCGCTCAGCAGCTCGGGTTATCCCGCGTTACGGTTTCCCGTTCCATGTCGATGCTGGAAAAGAAAGGGTTGATCGTTCGTCAGCAAGGCGTGGGAACCAGAATCAGTCAACATCTGAACTATTCGTTAGATTCTGATGAGGCGGGTTTTACCTCACTGGTGCTGCGGCAAGGCGGGACGGCCGGTAATCTCTGGCTTGAACGGGTCAAAAAGAAATTGCCTGCGTCGATAGCGGCAGAAATGTCTTTGCCGAAAGAGACGCTGGCAACCAAGTTACGGCGCGTTCGCTTAATCAATGACGACCCGGTGTCGTTGGAGATCACATGGATCCCGCTGGCGTTGTTGCCGAAGCCTGAGCAACTGGAACATTCGCTCTATCAATATTGGGCCGCACGGAATATCTATCCGGATAAAAAACGCTATCGATTGAAAGCGTTGGCGTGTCCGGCAGACATCGCTGAGCATTTGCATGTTCCTGCGGGTTCACCCATTTTGTTATCCCGGCAGCATACCTACAATACGCGTGGCGAACTGCTGGAGTATTGTGAAATCTATTGTCGCAGCGATGTGTATGAGTTTCAGGTGACAGACTAAAACATGCAGGGGCGTACTGACCGGCAAGCGTCATCGGCCTGCCGGCAGCGAGAAGGAAAATTAGTCGTTTCTGGGCGAATCAGGATCGGGACCAAGACGTTTGCCGCTATCCAGTTTGGCAATTTCGCTGAGTTCAGCTCTATCCAGCCGGAAATCAAACACGTCAAAATTTTCCCGAATGCGTGAAGGCGTCACCGATTTGGGGATCACCACCAACCCGTTATCCAGATGCCAGCGGATGACGATTTGTGCCGGGGTTTTACCGTACTTGGTTGCCAGTTTGCGGATGATCGGTTGATCGAAGATACCCTCGCCCCCTTGTGCCAGCGGGCTCCAGGATTCGGTTTGGATATGATGATTCACGTTCCAGATATGCAGCGGACGTTGTTGCAACAGCGGGTGTAATTCAATCTGGTTAATGACGGGAAGAACGCCGGTTTCGTCTTTCAGGCGCTGTAAATGGTGGGCATGGAAGTTACTGACGCCAATACTTTTAACCAGCCCTTGCTCCTGTAGCTTAATCAGCCCTCGCCAGGCCTCCACGTAGGTGTCCTGCTGCGGCAGCGGCCAATGAATCAGGTACAAATCCACGTAGTCCAGTTGCAGCTTTCGCAGGCTTTCTTCCAGGGCTTTCTGCGGATCTTTCTGATCGCTGTTCCAGAGTTTGGTGGTAATGAATAATGTATCGCGCGGAAGCTCCGCCTGCTGTAATGCCAGACCGACGCCCTCTTCATTTTTGTAAATCGCGGCGGTATCGATGGCGCGATAACCTGTCTTTAAGGCTTCAGTGACGGCAGATACCGTTTCTTCATTGTTTGCTCGCCAGACGCCCAGACCTAACTGCGGCATGATATTGCCGTCAGCCAGTTTAATTTTAGGTTGCGTCATGTCATTCTCCTTTTTAACCGTTAATCAATGTGATATCGGGTGGTTAACGGGAATTTGCAGCCCGTTGATGCGACAATTCGATGCGATATCGAGCGCTTCGCAAGAACGGGCATGTCGTTTCATTCTAGCCGAAAAATGCGTCTGCGTTTTTGTCCTCTCCATCATTTCGGCTATCGATTTCCAGATACGGGGTTATCCCGTGCCGGGTTATTTTTTCCCGCGCTGAAAACGTTAAAGCGTAACGATGGATGATGGTTTTGGCGGGGAGGTGAGGATTACCGTGCCGCTTCGTAAATCCGCTGACTATCCGCCAGCGTAATGTCATGATGCTCACCCAGCGCCGTCATACCGTGTTCTCCCAGCTTGGCAACCATTGCCGGGATGGTGCCGCCATCCAACTGATAGTCGGACATCCGGGTGGGAACGCCCATTTTCTCAAAGAAATCACGGGTTGCGGCGATGGCGCCATCAATACGCTGATCTTCACTGCCATCCCGTAAGTTCCACACGCGTTCTGCATATTGCAGCAGTTTGGCGCGCTTCTGCGCTTTCTTCGCCGTCAGCATGGAAGGCAGGACAATCGCCAGCGTCTGGGCATGATCGAGCCCGTGCATTGCCGTCAGTTCATGACCCAGCATATGGGTCGCCCAGTCCTGCGGCACACCTGCGCCAATCAGTCCGTTCAATGCCATGGTGGCGCTCCACATCACGTTTGCCCGGACTTTATAATTCTGCGGTTCGGACAGCGCGCGCGGCCCCTCTTCAATCAGCGTCAGCAGCAAGCCTTCGGAGAAGCGATCCTGCACCTTGGCATCAATAGGATAGGTCAGGTATTGCTCAATGGTGTGAACAAAGGCATCCACAACGCCGTTGGCAATCTGGCGTTCAGGCAGCGTGTAAGTCACCACCGGGTCGAGCACGGCGAATACCGGCTGAACATGTGGCGAGAAGAAGTGCTGTTTATCGCCTGTAGCACGGCGGGTAATGACTGCGCCGCTGTTTGATTCGGAGCCCGTCGCCGGCAGGGTCAGCACCGCGCCCATAGCAATACCGCTGGTGATGTGGGCCCCGGTGGTTTCCAGAATATGCCAGGGGTCCGGCGCGGCCTGGTAGTCTGCCGCGGCCGCGATGAATTTGGTGCCGTCAACGACGGAACCGCCGCCCACGGCCAGCAGAAAATCAATTTTTTCCGCGCGAACAATGTCAACGGCCTTCATTAAGGTTTCATAAGTCGGATTCGGTTCGATACCGGAGAACTCGAGAACATTTCGTCCTTCCAGCGCCTGGTGTACCTGATCCAGTACGCCATTGCGTTTTATGCTGCCGCCGCCATAGGTGATGAGAATCCGTGCGTCAGCCGGAATTTCTTTGCTCAATTCAGCGATTTGACCTTCACCGAACAGAATTTTGGTTGGGGTATGAAGTATAAAATTCAGCATTAGGCTATTTATCCTATTTAATAATAAAAATCAGGTTGTAATCTCACTGAGCATCTGTACTGCCATCGCCTGAGCGGGGTTCGGATGTCTCAATGACAATCATCGGGTTTATTCTTGGGATCTATCATTGATTGCACAATGCTCATTCCTGTTTGGTTATTGCCTATTTCTACAAAATCCAATAGAAAGCGGTGATAAATTTACTTCTCTATGGCATTTTGTCTCTGATTTACAGAAGAGGTGATGAAATGTCCGTTGATAGCCCGCATGAGCGGATGGTGAAGCAGGCGATATGCTATTCATCAAAAAACTGGGTGACGCAGTCACCGATTCCACAGGTCAGAATTCTCTATGCGAATGAGCACCATCCACGTTCGCCGGTCATGTATGACCCGATGATTGTCATTATTTTGCAGGGGCAGAAGGTTGGTTATCTGGGGGGGAAAACATTCCGGTACGACCCGAAAAACTACCTGCTGATGACCATACCGCTACCTTTTGAATGTGAGACGTTCGCCAGCGCCGAACAGCCTTTGATTGGTCTCTCTATCCGTATTGATATGCAGATGCTGCAAGATCTGCTGATTGATATCGGCGACGACGACAGTGTAATTCGGCCTTGTTCCGATACCTGCGGCGTAAATAGCGTGCCTTTGACCGATGAGGTGCTGTGTGCCGTCGAACGTCTCCTGGATGCCATGGATAGCCCGCGCGATGCGCGCGTGTTGGGGCCGCACATTGTCAGAGAGATTATTTATCATATGCTGTGCGGCGAGCGCGGCGCATCGTTGCAGGCCCTGGTGAATCGACATACGCACTTTAGCCAGATTGCGAAAGCGCTGCGTCGAATAGAAAACCAGTATGCGGATAGCCTGAATGTTGAGCTGCTGGCGGCAGAGGTCAACATGAGTGTTTCTGCGTTTCACCATAACTTCAAAGCGGTGACCAATACCTCACCGTTGCAATATCTGAAGTCCTATCGGCTACATAAGGCGCGTTTGATGATGCTGAATGACGGCCTGAAAGCCAGTACCGCAGCTATTCGGGTGGGGTATGAGAGCGCGTCCCAGTTCAGCCGTGAATTTAAACGCTATTTTGGCGCCACGCCGGGGGATGAAGTGGCGCGTCTGAGGTCCGGCAACATGGCGGTAGAAGCGGGCTGATTACTGAAGGCGGCGTGTCAGATGTTTACGCCACACCACGACGACCATGCCGATTAATCCGCACAGCAGCAGGATCATGGGAAGAATGATCAGCGCGGTCATCACCTGATCTTCATAGCGTTTTACCAGCGGAATATGGCTCAGGGTGTAACCCAATGTCACGATACCACCGACCCAAAGGAAGCCACTGAGCCAGTTAAATATTTGAAAACGGGCGTTATTCAATCCGGCAATTCCCGCTATCGTCGGTAACAGCGTGCGGACAAAAGCCAGAAAACGACCGATCAGTAAGGCGACCAGTCCGTGACGATAGAAAAGGCGGTGAGCCCGTTGATGATAGTGAGCGGGTAACTGCAACAGCCAGCCTTTCACCAGCCGGGTATCGCCCAGCCAACGCCCTTGCAGATAGCTGAACCAGCAGCCGAGGCTGGCAGCCACGGTCAGCAGAATCATGGTCGGAATAAAATTCATGACGCCTTTGGCAATCATGGCTCCCGTCAGTAACAGCAGACTATCACCGGGTAGAAAAGAGGCAGGCAGCAATCCGTTTTCCAGAAACAGGGTGGTAAACAAAATACCGTAAATCACCCATATGACTTTGGGGTCGGCTAGTGCGCTGAAATCCTGTTGCCATAGCGCCTGAATAATTTCATGAACCATGTTACTTCCCGCCAGGTGACTGAAGCCCTAAAAAAACAAAAACAGGACAAAATGCCCGAACCACCATATCGTAATGATGGCGTTGATACCAACGTAGGGCGATGCGCTTATCGTGTTAATGCCGCCAGTAATATTTATTAGATAAGCGCTGAATTCAGATTAAGGTAAAGCGTTTATCAATCAATATATATGATACACGCTTTGCCTGCCCCGACGCAGGTAAATCAAACGACGGGGTTCTTATGGCCGTCACACTTCCTGAATTCTGTTAAAGCCCGCAGCCAGGTCTTCAATCAGATCGTCACAATCTTCAAGTCCGATATGTAACCGAATCAAGGTACCGGTAAAATCAACGCCGGCAACCGGACGGATGGATGCCAAATCATCAGGCTGATTGGCCAGGATCAGCGATTCAAATCCCCCCCATGAATAAGCCATGCTGAAGTGCTCGAAGTGGTCCAGGTAGTTTGCCAGCTGTGTTTTGCTCAACCGTTCTTTCAGGACGAATGAGAACAGGCCGTTGCACCCTGAGAAATCGCGGACATAGAATTCGTGGCCTTTACATTCCGGGAGCGCCGGGTGGTTGACGACCGCCACTTCGGGGCGTTCTGACAACCATTCGGCGATGCGGATACTGCTTTCCTGATGCTGTTTCAAACGAACGCCCAGAGTACGCAGGCCGCGGCCGGCAACGTAGGCGGTGTCGGCATCAACCATTTGCCCCATCAGGTAGGAGTGTTCGCGCAACTGCTCCAGACAGCGTGCGTTGGAAACGGCGGTGCCCAACATGGCATCGGAATGGCCCACAATGTACTTGGTGCCGGACTGCACTGAGATATCAATACCAAATTCCAACGCCTTGAACAGGATACCCGCAGCCCAGGTATTATCCATAATGATGACGATTTCCGGGTTGATACGGCGCACCGCCTGCACAATCGCTGGGACATCATGCACTTCCATGGTGATGGAACCCGGTGATTCCAGAAACACCACCTTGGTATTTTCCTGAATGAGTTCGCTGATACCTGCCCCGATCAAGGGATCGAAATAGGTGGTGCCAATATTCATCTTACTGAGAACGGTATTGCAGAAGCTTTGGGTCGGCTCGTAGGCGGAACCGGTTACCAGCACATGATCGCCTGTCGAAACGAAAGAAAGGATGGCATTGGCGATCGCTGCCGCGCCGCAGGGATAAAGTACGCAGCCGGCGCCGCCTTCCAGCTCAGCCATGGCTTCCTGAAAGGAAAAATGGGTCAGCGTACCGCGGCGGCCATAAAAAAGCGCGCCTTTTGCCCGGTTGATGGTGGCGTGTTTTTTATCCTGAACGGTATCAAACACCAGGGAGGAAGCGCGTTGGATAATCGGGTTTACGGAACCTTGCGTGAATTTTTTACTGCGTCCTGCGGCGACCAGTACCGTTGCCGTTTTTTTGCTTGTCATAACCAATATCACCTTTTCTCTGTTCAGGTCTCGCCGGGTTATTCAAAACGCCTGTATGACCGTGTGTTAGCGGGAGTCTCTCTGCAATAGGAGGCTTTCTACGTTATCACGCCTTGAGCGGCGCGTGGGCGCGCTTTTCTATATGAAAGGAAAAAATGGCAAGAGTGACTGTTATTACGCCGTGGGAAGGGGCTTCCTGCTGTGCGAAGATGAAAGTCTTTCAAGTATCCATGCGGTGAAGGCAAAAACGAGCGATGAAAAAAGCCCGCAGTAAAAAGCGGGCTTGATGCGTTGAGTCGGAATGGCGTTTATCAGCCGGTATGTACGCCAAACAGTTTGGGAAGCCAGAGAGAAATCGCCGGGATATAGGTCACCAGCATCAGTACGAAGAACAGCCCGCAATAAAACGGCAGCATGGCTTTTACCACCTGTTCGATTTTCTGTTTACTAACCGCGCTGGCCACAAACAGAACAGAGCCGACAGGCGGCGTGATCAGCCCGATCCCCAGGTTAACCAGCATGATCATGCCGAAGTGTACCGGATCAATGCCCAGAGAAATGGCGACCGGCAGCAGCACGGGGGTCAGGATTAAAATCAGCGGCGCCATATCCATCAGCGTACCGATCAGCAGCAGCATGATGTTAATCCACATCAGGATAACGTACTTGTTATCGGAGATGGAGGTGAAAAAATCCGTAATGCGGCTTGGCAACTGCATATAGGTCATGATCGCCCCAAACGCGGCGGCAAAACCAATCAGGATCATCACAATCGTCACCGTTTTCACGGTGCGATACATCAGCTTAGGCAGTTCGGACCATTTGTAATCCTTGTAGATAAACATGGTGACGAAAAACGACCACAGACAGGCGATGGCTGCGGACTCTGTTGCGGTAAAAATACCGGAAAGAATCCCACCCATAATGATGACAACGGTCATCAATCCCCAGAGCGTATCAACGAAGATTTTCAGCGCCTGGCGAAAGGGAACCCGCTCACCTTTGGGATAGCCGCGTTTGTGTGCGAATCCCACGCACATGATCATCATGGTCAGGCTGAGCAGCAGACCTGGCACGATCCCGGCAATAAACAGCGAGGCGATGGAAACCGTACCGCCGGTTGCCAGTGAGTAAATTACCGAGTTATGGCTTGGCGGCGTCAGGATCGCCTGAACGGAACCGCTGGCGGTGACGGCCGCGGCAAAATCGCGTGGGTAGCCCTTTTTTTCCATTTCAGGAATCATCACCGAACCGATCGAGGCGGTATCCGCGACAGAGGAGCCCGATATGGCGCCGAAAAAGGTGGAGGCGACAATGTTAACCAGCGACAGACCGCCACGAATGAAACCGACAAAGATATAGGCGAAGTTGACCAGACGGCGGGCGATACCGCCTTCAGCCATAATTGCGCCGGCCAGAATGAAGAAGGGAATCGCCAGCAGTGAAAACTTGTTCACGCCGTTGGTAATCTGGATCATGACCGCTTCAAGTGGCAAATCGATCCAAAGCGCGCCAACGATGGCGCTGAGCCCGACGGCGTAAGCGACGGGGACGCCGACCGCTAACAATATGGCCATTGCGGCAACTAAAATAAATGCATCCATGGTATTGGCTCCGAATTAAGAACTGCCAAGCATCACCACAGGGCGTTTATCCTGCGGGCCAAAACATATTCTTTCGATGATGAAGAGCAAGGTAATCAGCGATCCGATTGGCAGTGGTAAATAGCTTTCGCCTGCCGTCAATAAAGGAAACTCTGCAACGGGCTGATCCCATAGCTCCATACACAGCGTGGCGCTGTAGTAAAGAATGAACAGGCTGATCACCAGCATCAGAATATTGGCCAGATGTGAACAGATTTTCTTCCCTGCATCAGGAAGGCGATCGGTAAGCATGCTAACGGCAATATGTGAACAGGAACGATAGCTGACGGCTGCGCCGATAAAAGTAAAGGTCACCATGCAGATAATCGATATCGGTTCCGGCCAGGATAATGCGGCATTCAATGCATAGCGTGCGAATATGCCGATGGGAATGATAAGCGTCATGATTAATAACGCCAGACCTGAAATCCACATGGCAATAAAATAGAGAATATCCATGGTTGAAATATAAGTGCGTGCCATATTTTCACCTGTATACCATCAATGATGACGGGTAAATAAGCCCTGCTGTTTTACCCGTATATACCCGATATCGTTCAAGTTCAGCCGTGATATCCGTCCTCATCCACCCCGGCTGTTTAATGTTTTATACGGCCGGGGTGTCATTTTGGTTACTGTCTTTAGCTTTATGACGTCTATTGGGTATAGCGAATTTATTATTGTACGTCGGCGACGGCTTTAATCAGATCTTGATATTTGGCACCAAATTGATCGCGCACGGATTGAGTCGCTTTGAAATAGTAGTCATTATCTATTTCATGGAACTGAACGCCGCCGGCTTTCATTTTATCCAGCGATTGTTGAGTGTATTCATTCCAGAGTACCCGCTGTTCCTGCTGGGCTTCTTTGGCGAATTTCAGAATAAGATCCTGATCTTCTTTAGAAAGTTTATCCCATTTTGTTTTTGAGTAGAGGAATACTTCCGGAATAATAAAGTGTCTGCTCCAGGTAAAGTTTTTGGCAACCGGCATATAGTTATGTGCAATATAGGTTGGTGGATTATTCTCCGTGCCATCAATAACGCCGGTTTGCATACCGCTGAAAACTTCGCTGGTGCCCATTGCAATAGCGTTGGCGCCCATTGCTTTTAACGTCGCGAGTGCAACCTGACTGGTCTGTACGCGAATCTTCATGCCTTTAAGATCTTCCGGTTTGGCGACGGGCTGTTTGGTGATCAGATTACGGGTACCGGCATCCATCCAACCCAGAAACACCAGCTTGGATCTGCTGTTATTGGTAATTTTATCGCCAATTTCCTGTCCGATTTGTCCATCAAGCACTTTGTGCATATGGTCTTCATCGCGGAAGACATAGGGGAGGGTAAAGACTTCGATTTCAGGCAATATGGCGGCAACCGGTGTCATGGAAACACGAATAATATCAATGGCACCTAATTGCGCCTGCTCAATCATTTGTTTTTCATCACCAAGAACACCGCCGGGAAAGGTTTTGATTTCCAGTCGGCCATTGGTGGCGGCTTTCAGTTTCTCCCCCATCTTTTGTACTGCAACGACATTTGGATAACCTTCAGGGTGAACATCAGAGGCTTTAATTTGTTGCGCTTGAATGGCTTGAGTCATAAATAATGCCGCAGAACTCAGGCAAAGGCTTATCAATGTTTTCGACAGCTTCATTGAGTTATCTCCAGAGGTGATGGGTAAGGTAGAGTAAATTTATTCAAATGGTCTATTTAATAAGAATTAAGCCCATTAACGGGCTGGGGCCAGTTGTGAGAGCGGGGGCGGTGTTCCTTATCTGTTTTATTGTCCTGATGAAGTTCCCTTGAATTCTCAAGAGTAAGCTAACCTATTATACAACTTTGGAGAATGACCCATATCACAAAAGCCATATGTGATATGAAATGCTGTTTTATATGAGGGATTTTTCGAATCAGAAGACATGATGTGATGTAATTTGATGTTTTTATTTATTTTAATATTGAACAATATTTCCATTCCTGTCGGGCAACTTCCGGGGCTGCGGCAGAAAATGGTGTGATAACTTAATGTCGATCACATAACGGAAAACATTAATTCTTATCGTATCGCCGGCTATCGCTTGCGGAGTGCTGTCACCGACAGCGCGTTGATTCGCCGGTCGGGAAGGCGTGAAGGCCATAGCCATGCATGCCCAACTTGCAATAAGCGAGACACGGAATAAAAAGTATCGGTTGTTATTCCTTTATGTAAGTGGGCAAATCATTTTTATACCATATTTGCATTTTCTGCCTGTCACGACGCCATCCGCACAAAGTGCAGCGACAAAAAACGCCTGACAGAGTGTAAATAATAATGAGAACGACTATCAATTAACTCAGGGTCTGATATTATTTCAGGCTGATTTCTTGCGTCATGATACCCGTCATCTTTCGAGTCGCAGGTGTGTTGGTGCCAAGGTACAAGTATTGAATTAACGGTGGAGGCACAGCGTGAATACGGCTGTCAGTAACATTACTCAACAGGTGTCATCAGCCTGGCAAAAAAAACGTGGCGCATTCAGCGCATTTTCCCGTAGCGTACTGATTATTCTGCTGTTTAGCGCAGGGCTAAGCGGACATGTGTTTGCGGCTCCCGCGACAGCGCCGATTTCTGGCGATAATTCAGGCGCGACCGCCGCTCAGCCCACTCCTCCGCCTGAGGCTGAGGCGCCGACACTGGATACCGCAACGCCGGCTCCTGCGACGCCGGATGTATTGGCTCCAGCTTCTCCGCTTTCTCTTCCTATGAGCGCAGATCCGGACGCGAACAATCTTATGAGAACGGATTTATCGGTCTGGGGAATGTATCAACACGCTGATGTCGTCGTGAAGTCGGTCATGATCGGTCTGTTGCTGGCTTCCGTCGTCACCTGGGCGATTTTCTTCAGCAAAACCGTTGAGCTAATGGGAGCCAGGCGTCGCCTGCGCCGTGAATATCAGGCCCTGGAACAGGCCAGAACGCTGGATGACGCGTCAGAAACGGCGGAAACTTTCAACGCCGGCAGTGTAGCGCAGCTGCTTCTGGGTGATGCGCAGAATGAGCTGGAGCTGTCAGCGCGTTCTGACGACAACAGCGGTATTAAAGAACGTACCGCGTTCCGTCTGGAACGTCGCGTTGCGGCGACCGGGCGCCATATGGGACGTGGAAACGGCTATCTGGCGACGGTTGGCGCTGTGGCGCCGTTTGTCGGGTTGTTCGGCACCGTATGGGGCATCATGAATAGCTTCATTGGTATCGCACAGACACAGACCACCAATCTGGCCGTTGTGGCGCCGGGTATTGCGGAAGCCTTGCTGGCGACCGCCATTGGTTTGGTGGCGGCGATCCCTGCCGTTGTGATTTATAACGTGTTTGCCCGCTGGATTGCAGGCTATAAAGCGCAGGTAGGGGATGTTGCCGCGCAGGTGCTGTTGCTGTTGAGCCGCGATCTGGATGTTGCAGCCAGCAACGACAACCGGGCGTCATCGGCGCATAAACTGCGGGTGGGATAAGTCATGGCCATGCATTTGAACGACGATGTGAGTGACAATGGCGAGATGCATGATATCAACGTAACGCCGTTCATTGACGTCATGCTGGTTTTGCTGATCATCTTTATGGTGGCGGCCCCGCTGGCAACGGTGGATATTCGTGTAGATCTGCCCGCATCTTCTGCCGCGCCTCAGCCGCGTCCGGAAAAACCGGTTTATCTGACGGTGAAAGCGGACAAGCAGATTTATGTGGGCGACGATGCGATTAATGAGCAGTCACTGGCTCAGGTTCTTGACGCCGAAACCGGCGCCAATAAAGAAACGACTATCTTCTTTCAGGCAGACAAAAGCGTGGATTATGAAACCATGATGAGTGTCATGGATGCGCTACGTAAGGCCGGTTATCTCAAAGTCGGGTTAGTTGGCGCGGAGTCCGCCGCCAAATAGCCACATGTGAGAAGATGATATTCACGGCGGCTCCTGATTTACTGACGTGAATCAGGATGCCGCCAGTGTATACGGGTCGGTATATAGCGTTTGTCCTCGTCCAGCGGCTGCTGGTCAATCAAACGCGTAATCATTTCAAAGCTGTTTCTCGCCAGCGTTTCACAATCCTGCGCAATGGTGTCAATCTTTAGCGGTAAACAGTCAAACAGATAGTGATCGTCAAAGCTGCACAGACGGATATCGCTTTCCATCAGGTTGTGTTGATTCAGATAACGCAGTACCCCTTCCAGCAAACCGCAGGCGGCGACAAACAGCGCTTTGGGCGGGCGACCCAGCGTTGCGCACAGCTGTGCGAACATTTCATAGCCGGAGCTGGGATGGTAGCTGCCGTGAATAATCCATTCTGGCCGGCATTCCAGACCTGCACGCTGCAATCCTAACTGAAACCCTGCCAGACGGTCGCGGGTCGGGGAAATGCGGGATTGACCGCCAATGAAATAGAACTCTTCCCGATGCTGACGAGCGATGCGTTCCACCAGCTCTGCCGTTGATTCCACGGCTTCGGAAATCACCAGCGGTAATGTGGAGTCGCCAATTACCCGGTCGAATTGCACCACCGGCAATTGTTGATTGATTTTCTGGTATTCGGTATCGCTGAGCATGCTGGAAGCAACGATCAAACCATCAACCTGACGCTGTATCAGGCTGTTGACGGCCATCATTTCCTGGCTGGCATTTTCATCCGTACAGGCGATCAACAACTGTAATCCCGCTTCACGGCACAACATCTCCAGCTCGCGCGAGATAACCGCGAAGCCGTAGTTGGTCATTTCCGGCACCACCAGCCCCAGCGTATTACTGCGGGAAGAGCGCAGTGAGCGGGCATGAATACTGGGTTGATAGCGCTGCTCGTGGGCAACGGCCAGAATGCGATCGCGGGTTTCATCAGAAACGCGAAACTCTTTGCTGCGGCCATTCAGTACCAGACTGGCGGTGGATTTTGATACACCGGCCAGTGTGGCGATGTCACTGATTGTTACGCGTTTAGTTTGTTTCACCACGGAGTCTGCTGTCAGAAAAAAGGTGCGGTCATTCTATCACGCATGACGCCAACAGCCAGTGTTGCAGCGTCAGTCTTCCCGGTCCGCTGAAGGAAAGCGTCGCATCGCGATCCGGGAAATAGCGGGCAGAAATCACCGCGGCTCCTTCATTGATAAAAATTTCGACGCTGGAACGATCGCACAGGATCTGCAACTGATTAAGTTCCCCGCGCCAGTAGCGGTGTTCGGGCTCTCCTGTCCGCAGGTTACGGCGGCTTAAGGTCAGCCGTTCACCATCCCAGCAAAGCACCAGCAGAGAAGCGAAATTCAGCTGGAACTCTCCCTGTACCGTCATCAAAATCTCTGCGCTGTGGATGGGAAGGGAAGGCGCATAATCGGCAGTGCCGCGCCAGGCGCAATGCTGGGTACGCAACTGTTGCAGTTCTCGCACTGGCTGTTGATACAGCGCGTCGCCACGGAGCGTCAGCTCGCGTGGACAGGTCATGGTATGGATCCAGCCATGCGCGATCGTGGGTTCAAAAAATTCGTTTTCGTCGGGAATCGCCATCCAGGCAAACATCAAGCGTCGGCCATCTTCGCTTGCGGTAGTTTGCGGGGCATAAAATTCAAAGCCAAGATCCAGTTCGTGAAAACCCTGGTGTTGGTAATGGCCGTGCTGATAATCCAGAGCGCCAACGAAGTAACCTGACTGAAAGGTATTCAGATAACGTTCTTCTTCTGGCGGAAGCCCTTGTGGACAGCAAATGAGGATTTCCCGTCCGTCGAGAGAGAATAAATCCGGGCATTCCCACATGTAGCCAAAATCGCCGAGCCCACCGAGCCGGGAACCCGCGATTTCGGCTACTTGTTCCCAGCCGAGCAGATCGTTGGAGCGATACAGCAGTACTTTCCCTTGTAACGCCTTATCCTGCGTGCCTAACACCATGTACCAACTATCGTCGTGCTTCCAGACTTTCGGGTCGCGGACGTGGCCGGTATAGCCTTCGGGCAGCGTAAGTACCGGCCCCAGCTTGTCGTATTCGCCGTTGCTGTTTTCCCGGGCGATACACTGGAAAGCGGTACGCGAACCGTCTTCATACTTGACGTTGCCGGTATAAATCAGCGTGATCGCATCGTTATCCACTACGGCAGAGCCGGAATAGCAACCGTGAGTTTCGTAGCTTTCACTGGGAACCAGCGCGACAGGCTCGTGTTTCCAATGCACCAAATCAACGGAACTCCAGTGCCCCCAGAATTTGGCTCCGTGGGCACAGGCTAAAGGATTCCACTGATAAAACAGATGGTAACGCCCGTTGTGATGAATAAATCCATTTGGATCGTTAAGTAGCCCCACGTTCGGTGACAGATGCCAGGCCGGACGATAGGGATCATCATGAGTCTGGTTATGACCCGACATCAGGGCATGCGCCATGCGCTTTAATAAGTGGACTTCCTTCATTATTCGCTATCCGTTTTATATTTCAGCAGCAGTGAGATGATAAATGCCGCGCCAAAGGCGATCAGCATACCAATCAGATAGCTGAGCATAGAACCCGCTTGTACAATAGCCAGACCGGGAAAGCCCGTCAGCCCAACGGCCGTCATGTTGACATGATTGAAGACGACCCAGGCTCCGCCCAGTGCGCCGCCGGCCAGGGCCGCCAGAAACGGTTTGACGAATCGCAGATTGATACCAAATATCGCCGCCTCGGTGATGCCAAGCAGGGCGGAAAATGCCGAGGGAATGGCAATCGCCTTGATCTTCACATCTTTGGTTTTGAAATAGACGGCCAGACACGCGCCGCCTTGCGCCACGTTCGCCATGGCCCAAATCGGCAGCAGGAAATTCACGCCGATACCCGGATTTCCCAGCAAACCGGCTTCAATCGCATGGAAACTGTGGTGAACGCCGGTGATGACGATTGCGGAATAGAGTCCGCCAAACAGCAATCCGGCCAGCCATCCGGCGTGGGTGATCAGCGTGCTCAGGACGAAGGAAATACCATCGCCCAGCATACGGCCAGCCGGGCCGATGATCAGTAAGGCAATAAAGCCGGAAATGACCACGGTCAGGAATGGGGTGACAATGATATCTAACGCATCCGGTACGACTTTACGCAGCCGTTTTTCCACCAGGCTCATGAACCAGACGGCCAGCAGCACCGGGAATACGGTTCCCTGATAGCCCACCATGGCGATATCCAGACCGAACAGGCTCATGGTCTGGAACCCGCTGGCTACGCCCCAGGCGTTAGTCAGCGCTGGATGGGTAAGGATCCCGCCCAGCGTGGCGCCGAGATAGGGGTTTCCGCCAAATTCCCGTGCGGCGGTAAAGCCGATAAGGATGGGCAGGATGATAAAGGCGGCGGAGCTGAACATGTCCAGCATGATGAAAATCGCACTGTCGGCATCGGCCCAGCCGTAGGTTTTGATCAAGCCGAGCAGACCCATCAGCAGACCGGATGCCACGATAGCCGGAATGATGGGAACAAAGATGTTTGACAGCAGACGAGCCAGACGTTGCAGCGGGTTTAGTTTTTGTGCGGCTAATGAGGCTGCCTCAGACTTGCTGGATTCGCTGATGCCGGCGGCTTTGATGAATTCGGCATAAACTTTATTTACCAGTCCGGTGCCGAAAATGATCTGAATCTGCCCCGCGTTGTGGAAACAGCCTTTGACTCCTTCGACATTTTCAATCGCTTTTTTGTCGGCGAGACTATCATCGGTCAGTACCAGACGCAGACGGGTGGCGCAGTGGGCGGCACTGGCGATATTTTCTTTCCCGCCCAATAACGGAATGAGCGCTGTCGCTGTGGCGTTAATGTCCATTTTATTCCTCTTTTATCATTTGGATACGAGGTATCCTCAGCGCCGGCCATCGGTTGCGACGACCGGCGGTTGTGCTATCTGTTAGAACCAGGTTTCCATCTGGACGCCAAAGTTCCATTCGCCGCCGGCTTTAAATCCGGTGGAGCCAAAGGTGTCCTCACTGGAATAATTATCCAGTCGTTTATCCCAGTCCATGTAGGTTGCAAACAGACGTAATTCCGGGCGACTGAAGAAATTGCCGATATCACCCACTTTGAAGGTCGGCGCGAACGTGAGCTTATAGAAACCGCCGCTGACTTTATTGAGGCTCTGGTAGCCACGTGGATCGAGATCCATGTATTGATAGCTGCCTTCATAGGCCAGTGCAAAGTTTTCGGTGATTTCCTGAATCAGGCGCGCATTAAACGTCACCCATTCGTAGCTGTCGCCGCTGACGTAACGATCTTTACTGGTCTGGGCCAGAATAGAGGGCGCGAAGCTCCAGTTTTTGCTGATCGACGTCGTGCCGTAGGTGGCCAGACGCCAAGTGTTGGCATTATTGGTCAGGTTGCCATCCGAACCGACGTTTTTAACCTCTGCGCCCAGACCGTGACCGTAGAGGATCGCCGTTTTGGCGGTACCTTCACGTAACCCGTAGAAGCTGTCGCCGTGGTAAGCGACCATGGCGTGATAGCCTTTGTCGCCAGCATAGGGGTTACTGATCCAGGTGGAATAATCCTGATCGGTTTCCGCTCTTGCTATGTCACTGGCTCTCGCCGCATCAATATCGTTGTTTTTCGCTTTTAATCCGCTCAGCATAAATTGGAACGGCCCGGCATAGTTATTGGCGGTAAAGACGTAGTTTTTGATGTCGTTATCCAGTGCCGTGATTTCACCCAGACTACGGCCATAGAGGGAAAAGTTGCTTTTGAAGCTGTCCGTCCACTTCACGTCGTAGATCCCGCCGCCGGTCCCAGCCAGGAAAATCACATCGCTATCCAGCCAGTGGATATCGAAATTGTCACGGTCAAAGCGTTTACCCGCCCACAGCGTGGTGTCTTTCAGCGCCCCGGTGAAGGTGGGTAGTGAACCGAGTTCGACAAACGCTTCACGCACGTTGAGATCGCTGGTGCCTGCTGTCCAGTCGTTATAGCTGCGCTGGCCGTCCGCCATCATCACCTTGAACCGGGTAGTCGCGCCGTTGTCCAGTTTCTGTTTGTGCTCCAGTTTGATTTCGACATAGGTATCGTCTTCGTTGCCCAGTCGACCAACGTGGCCACCCGTTTGACCCGCGGGTGACATTCCCGGTCCAATGTCGGTTTTGGAACTGGTTGCCGAATCATTGATGGATAAGCCTGAACGAGCATAGCCGTGGAATTCGAAACCATCGGCAAATGATTTCTGGCTGGCCAGCTCGGTGGTGCGTTGTTCAACCTGCTGGGTTTTCTGTTCGGTTTGCTCTGTTCGGGTCGCGAGTTGCTGCGTTTTCTTCTCTGCCGCATCCGCACGGGCCTCGGCGGCGGATGCTCTGGCTTCGGCCTGTTGCAGTCGTTGTTCAAGAGCATTCAGGCGCGCCTCAACGCTGTCTGAACTGGCTGCGGAAACATACAAAGGAGACGAGAGTAATAACCCTATCGTTACGGCAAGATGATTTAGTTTCATGTTGAGTTCTCTTCTTGGGGGAGCTTTATTATGTGTCAGTGTTAGGTTTGCTAAATTGCTAAACCGGTTTTTCATGAAAATTAAAGTGAGAGAATCGGGTTAGCAAGGAATTTCACCAACCCGATTCTGTAACTGTGATCCTGACTGCAAATACAGGCCAATTGACCTTATTAAATGAGGCGGGCTAGTGGTTGGTGAGCGGTGTGGACTTAAGCTGTTGCGCAAACGGCAAGGCGGTCATGGCACCTTTTGCCGTGGTAGCAAGCGCGCCGCACAGTTGTGCCTGTTCGATCACGCTTTCCCATGAGCTTTGATGCGATAAATCGTTATATTCGGCGAGACCTTGCAGCAGTCCGGCAACAAAGGCGTCACCCGCACCGGTGGTGTCAACCGGGATGACATGAGGCGCGGCGAAGTGCCGCAATTTTTGGCGATCGTGCAGCCATACGCCTTCTCCGCCCAGCGTGACCAGTAGTAATTGGATGGGGAAGCGTTGCATCAACTGTGCGATGCCCTGTTCGGGATCGTTTGTGGCGGTGAGAAAACTCAGCTCTTCACGAGATAATTTCACTACATCGGCCAGCGACAACGCCTGGGAAAGCGTGTCCTGCAAGGCTTGTGTACTGTTCCACAAATCCTCGCGGATATTGGGATCGAAACTCACCCATCCCTGTGCGGATTTGATGCGTCGCATTGCCTCGAAAGCGGTACTGCGTGAGGGTTCCTGCGATAGGGCGATCGAACACAGATGCAACCATTCGCCTTGTCTGAAAGTGGGCAAATCTTCCGTTTGCAGGAACAGGTCGGCGCTCGGGCGTACCATGAACGTGAATGAACGCTCGCCAAAAGGATCCAGACTGACGACCACCGTCGAGGTGCGATGGCGGTTATCCCGAATCATTCGATGCGTGTCGACGCCTTCCCGGTGCAGCACTTCCTGTAGGAAATGACCAAAAACATCGTCGCCTACGCGGCCAATAAAAGCGCTGCTGCCTCCCAGTCTGGCAATGCCGACGGCAACGTTGGCAGGTGCTCCCCCTGGACATTTGAGATAACGCTCTGAACCTTCCGGGATGAGATCGATCACGGCATCGCCCATCACCCAAATTTTGTGTGCCATAAATTTACTCTTATCAAAGATGCTAAGCCTGATTGCTAAAATAGAAGAATCGGTTTAGCTAATCAACTTCATTCACGGAAGATGTTTGCGAGCGCACAGGAAATATATTTTTAGTGCATGACACAGGATGAAAATTTTTGCGAGCCAGCCCCATCATTGGTGACGTCAGGCTAAATTAAAAAGTGCTTTATCCGATACCTATAGAACGGTACTTGGTTAGAGTACTCTGTGACAGGATTTATGGCGCAAAGGAGAAGGGATAGATATGAGCCAAACCACCTCTTTCTGGGTTCGAAATGAATTCAGCATCATCACCGATCTTCCGCAACCGATCCGTATCGTCACCCCGCTGAGTAATCCGAGAAAACTCAAACTGTGGCAGTTGTCTGGGCGATATGATAACCGTGCGTAATTACAATCTGCTATGGGCCCTGTGGGCAGTCTGGGCATTATTGGTTGTCGTCTGGTTTATCGATATCTATCTGGATTTACCCACGCTGGATTACGGGCAGCTACTGGCTGCTATTCTGGGTGCCGGTATAGTTGTGCTGATGGTGTTTTTTTATAACCTTAAAAGGAGTAACCCGATGTTTTCATTTGATAAAAGAAAAAATAGCGTAGAAGAGCCGCAAGAGAGTAGTGAAATAAGCAACCCGCCGGAGTTGGTTAATTCAGTAAGCCCTGTGCGCGTTAAGAAAGATACGTTTATCGCCCAGGGGACGCAGCTGACGGGCAAGGTAGCGGCAGATGGCAATATTACCGTCGAAGGCCATATCGAAGGCGATGTGCAGTGTGAAAACACCATCCGGGTGGAGCACATTGGCAAGGTTAAAGGTGAAATGAAATCGCAGCAGATTGTGATCAATGGTTATGTGGAAGGACGTATTTATGCCCACACAATAACCATACTGGCGCAGGGAAAAATGGTCGGCGATATTTTTTCTGATGAACTGTCGATTGAAAAAGGCGGTATCTTTTTGGGGCAGTCAAATCAGTTGAAACAGGGACAGCACAGTCAGGAAGCGCTTGCTTACGCAGAAAAAGCGGACGACCTGATAGAAGGCGGGAATATCATGGCGCTGGTGGAGAATAATCCGTCAGCGTAAATTAATTGGGTGGGAATATCGTGACGGGGTGAATGCAGATGGCGAATGAAGACGTAGCCGATCAGCGTTATTTTCGTTATTGGGGAAAAGCCCGTAAATCGCCGGATAAGCTGGGCGGGGATGATTATCATCTGCTGCCTTACCATTGCCTTGATGTGGCCGCCTGCGGATATTTTTTATTAAAGAAAAATTATTTCTAGGCTGACAATATATTATCCGAACTTGAATTAGATAATGAAAACGGGGCACAGTGGTTTGCTTATTTTCTGGCGTGGCATGATATTGGAAAATTCGCCCGTGGATTTCAACGGAAATATAGTAATCCCGACTCGCCGTTAGTACAAAACGCAGGACAGGTCGATTCCGCCCGACATGATTCATTAGGTTTCTGGCTGTGGGAATATCGTGACGATATTCCGTCGATATTTCCTTTCGGCGATATATCTGGTTCCGTTCAGAAAACGCTGGATATCTGGCTGAACATCATGACCGGGCACCACGGCAAGCCTCCGGAACCGGGATGCAAGGGAAAATTGGCTTTTCACGCCGATGATTATCTGGCGATTAAGGATTATCTGTGCGATCTAACTTCCGTTTTTCCCGATCTTTCTTCCTTGCCCGCCTGTTTTGCCGACCGATGCTGGCAGGCAACGCTGAAACAACGGAGTTGGGCGCTTGCCGGGCTGACCGTTCTGGCTGACTGGCTGGGATCGCGTCAGCAGGATTTTCACTATTGCAGCGAGCCAATACCACTGAGCGATTACTGGCAGCGCTATGCGTTACCGACGGCGGAAAAAGTCGTCTCATGTTTACCGCGCACGCCGGCACTTTCGTCTTTTCAACATATCCAGCAGCTATTTCCGTTTATCCAGCAACCGACGCCGTTGCAACAGCAGGCGCTGGAGGCCGATATTTCCACCGACGGGCCGCAGCTTTTTATTCTGGAAGATGTCACCGGCGCGGGTAAAACGGAAGCTGCGATGATCTTGGCGCATCGGCTGATGACGCAGCAAAAAGGCGGGGGCATTTATGTCGGTTTGCCGACGATGGCGACGGCCAATGCCATGTATCAGCGGTTATCCGCGGCATACCGGGCACTCTATCGGCCTGATCACTCTCCGTCCCTGATCTTGGCGCACGGCGCGCGCCATATGTCGCATGCCTTCACGCAATCGCTGTGGGAGGGTGAAAGTCAGGGACAGACGCAGTACGACAACGGAGAGAATACCGCCAGCAAAGACTGCAATATCTGGTTTGCTGATTCGCGTAAGAAAGCGCTGCTGGCGGATGTCGGGGTGGGAACGCTCGATCAGGCATTGATGGCGGTGATGCCGTTCCGCCATCAGTCGCTGCGTGTGCTGGGATTACAGCACAAGATCCTCATTCTGGACGAAATCCATGCCTATGATGCCTACATGAGCAAGCTGATCGAACATTTACTCGGTTTCCATGCCCGGCAAGGAGGTAGCGCGATTGTGCTGACGGCAACCTTGCCGTTCAGCCTGCGTGAAAGGTTGACGCGGGCCTTTGCGCAGGGCTTGGCATATGAAACGGGATGGCAACCCGATCCTGATGCGCGTTATCCGTGGTTTACCCAGCTTAACCGGCAGGGATTGCGGGAAAATGCGCTGGAAACTCGACAGGAAGTGAAGCGTGAAGTCACCATCGGCTGGCTGACCGCCAGAGAACAAGGCATTGCGATTATCAAGGCGGCGATAGCGGCTGGACAATCTATATGCTGGATCAGAAACAGCGTGGATGACGCCATTGCGGTCTATCGCCAGCTTGTGGCAGAAGGCGTGGCGCAGGATGACATGTTGTTGTTCCATAGCCGTTTCGCCTTTTGCGATCGTTTGTCGATTGAAGAGCAGGCGCTGAGCTGGTTTGGTAAAGACAGCACGCCCGCACAGCGTTCGGGCAAAGTGCTGATTGCCACGCAGGTGGTTGAACAGTCGCTGGATATTGATGTGGATAACATGATTAGCGATTTAGCGCCGATTGATTTACTGATCCAACGAGTCGGGCGTTTACAGCGGCATATTCGCCGTCTTGATGGCCGCCGGAAAACGGCGCAGGACGAAGCGCCGCTGACCGATGAGCGCCCTGCTGCCGTGCTGCATGTCCTGGCGCCGGAATGGCAGCCTGAAGCCGACGCCGACTGGCTGGGCGGCGAACTGCGCAACAGCGGCTATGTGTATCCCGACCATGCGGCATTGTGGCGTACGCAGGCGATCCTGCGTGAACGCGGGGCGATCAGAATGCCGGAAGACGCCCGGCGCTTGATTAACAGCGTTTATGAAGAGCAGATTGCGGTGCCCGCCGCGTTGGAGGCGATCGCCAACATTGTGCTGGGGAAACAGTATAGTCAGCGGTCGATAGCCGGACAGTCATCGCTGGCGTTAGTGCATGGCTACTGCGCCAAATCCAGCGATTCGGGTTGGAGTGACGCCGTGGAAATTTCCATTCGGCTGGGGGACGCGACGCTGGATATTTATCTGGCACGCGTATCGGATGAAGAAGGCCATCTGCCGTTGCCTTACGCTTCGCCGGAAGAGTTTGCGTGGGAAAAAAGTCGTTTACAGGTACGGGAAAGCTGGTGGCAGAAACATAAAAAGTCATTGCCCGTGCTGGAAGGCGAAGCGCTGGAGCAGTTTCGCCAGCAGTTGCATCGGCCGCACGCTGAGGTGCTACTGTTGAGCAACGTGGAAAGTCACGCTTTTTACAGCAAAACGATGGGGTTGAGTATTCAGGATACGTGATATACCAACGGGTAAGGACAATTGCTAACAGAAAGATAACCGCAGGCAAGGGGAGCGTTTTTCTGGTAGCAGACTTTGCGAGCGATGCCGCATCCGTGCGACATACTCAGGAGGAATTGATGTTTTCATTGATTGAAACACAATGGTTGCCCGCCGTGCATGCGGATGGCCGGATTGACAAGATTTCCCCACAGCAACTCGCCGACAACGACATTATCGATCTAGCCTGGCCGCGCGCCGATTTTCAGGGAGCGGCCTATCAACTGCTTATTGGTTTGTTACAGACCGCTTATTCCCCCGCCGATGACGATGCGTGGGAAGCGATTTGGGAGGACGGCCTTGGTGCCGGCTGGCCGCAGGCGTTGGCTTCATTAGCGCCCGCAATGCGGTTTGGCGCGCAGAAACCCGCGTTTATGCAGGATTTCGACACGCTTGACAGCGAGGCGGCGTCGATATCCGGTTTACTGATCGAGGCACCCGGCGGTAATACGCTCAAATTGAATAAAGATCACTTTATCAAGCGCGGCACGGTAAAGGCCGTGTGTCCGCACTGCGCGGCAATGGCGCTGTTCACGCTGCAAACCAACGCCCCGTCAGGCGGGCAGGGGCACCGCACCGGCATGCGCGGCGGCGGGCCAATCACCACGCTGCTGATGCCGGAAGACGCCCATCTGCCGCTGTGGAAAAAACTCTGGATGAACGTCGTCACGCGGGAAGTGATCCCAGCCGGCGCCGTTGATGCGTCGGTTTTCCCCTGGCTGGCCGCCACGCCAACCAGCGATGGCGCGCATCCGCCAGTGACGCCGGAAAACGCGCATCTGTTACAGGCCTACTGGGGGATGCCGCGCCGCATCGAACTGGATTTCACTACCGTGCAACAGGGTGAGTGCGATCTGTGCGGAACAGTATCGACGTCTCTGTTCATGCACTATCGCAGCAAAAATTACGGTATTCAGTATGACTGCTGGCGGCATCCGTTGACGCCCTATCGGCGGGCGCTGAAAGATGACGCGGCGCCGTTTTTGTCGGTCAAAGGCCAGCCGGGCGGGCTGGCGTACCGCGACTGGCTCGGTCTTATCGTCAAAAGCGAGGACAAGCATAACCGAATGTTCCCGGCCACGGCGGTGCGACAAAATGCGCAACGGCGGCCGCTGCGCAAAGCCGGATTATGGTGCTTTGGTTATGACATGGACAATATGAAAGCGCGTTGCTGGTATGAGCATCGCGTCCCGCTGTTGCACGATAGTCTGCGTGAATATAAGGATTACCTGGAACTGGCGGTCGATCTGGCGCGGGACAGCGTAGGGTTGCTGCGGCAGTCGATTAAGGAAGCCTGGTTTTCGCGCCCGAAAGACGTCAAAGGGGATTTTAGCGCTATTGATCTCGCCTTCTGGCAGGAAACCCAACCGGGATTTGTCCGTTTTTGTCAGGCGCTGGGGCAGAACGTCAGCCCGGCTGCTGCACTCAAGACATGGCGGCGTTTGCTGTATCACTATTTGCTCTCCACCTACGACGCCCGCGTATTCACTAATCCGGATGAACACCGCGATCTGGCGGCCGTGGCCGCTACGCGTAAAAAAATGACCGCGTTTTTCGATAAGCAAAAAGCGGCACAGCTCATTACTCAGATGCAGGGATAAACGTAGGAGGCATTTTATGGCGAACACGGCCGATCTTCTGGTGATCAACAGCGATGAGGCAGACAGGATTAACCGCTGGTTTGATGGCCTACAACACCGTCGTAACCCGACGTATAACGGTCGCGCGCGGCGGGCTGAATTACGCCGGGCTAACGCGCCCTATGGCGTGCTGACCTGCGCCGGGTATCACGATCTGGCGGCATCGTTGAGCCAGCGATTGACCAGCGAAACGCGCATTATGGCGCTGTCCATTTTTGTTTCCGTCGCGGTTCATACGGCAAGAAACACCTTACCAAAAGATAAAAAAAGTTTTGCCGCGCAGCTCGGCGAGAAAATCAAAGGCAGCGACCGCGCTTACCTGTCTCCACTGCGTTTTGAACGTCTGCAACGAGCGGCGACGCCGGATGAGTTATATCGCCAGCTTTTTCGCGCCGTAAAAATACGCGGTGAAGACGGCGTGAACCTGCCGTCGCTGGCGGACGGCATTTTCCTGTGGGCGGATGAATGGCAGGCGCGCCGTAAAAATCTCATGCCGGATATTCATCCGCTGCGACGCAATGCGGTGCGCTGGGCGTGTGAATATGCGCAAGCTTCGCAGGATTCAGGCACAGAAGGCCAGACGAACACAGCCGAACCATCAGATAAGGAATAACCGATGACTACTTTTATTCAGCTCCATTTTTTAACCGCTTATCCGTCCTCCAACCTGAATCGTGACGATGCGGGCCGGCCGAAAACCGCGATTGTCGGCGGCGTTGAGCGCCTGCGTATTTCCTCGCAGAGCCTGAAACGCGCATGGCGTACGTCCGAGATATTCGAAGAAGCGCTCGATGGACACATTGGCACCCGGAGTCGCCGGCTGGGGCGCGAGGTATACGTCAAGCTCACGGCGGCGGGCCTGAATAAAAAACTGGCGGATAAAGCGGCACTGAGCATTGCCGCCCAGTTTGGCAAGCTGAAAAAAGAAGAGAAGGGCAGCGAAGACAAACTGGAGAAATATGACATTGAGCAGTTGGTGCATCTCAGCGTACAGGAAAAAGAACGGATCGACCAACTGATTGCCCGTCTGGCGGCCGAATCGCGTGAACCCAACGGCGATGAACTGGCGTTGCTGCGCAACGATACGACCAGCGTGGATATCGCGCTGTTTGGCCGGATGTTGGCCTCCAGTCCCGCATTTAATGTTGAAGCCGCCTGTCAGGTGGCGCATGCGCTGGGCGTCAGCGCGGTGACGATCGAAGATGATTTTTTTACCGCAGTGGATGACCTGAATACGGCGGAAGACAGCGGTTCGGCGCATATGGGTGAACAGGGCTTTGCCTCATCGCTGTTTTACCACTACCTCTGCATTAATCGCGATCTGTTACTGGAAAACCTGAATAACGATGAGGCGCTGATGGAACGCACATTGCGTGCCCTGGCGGAAACAGCGCTGACCGTTCCGCCGGGCGGTAAGCAGAACAGCTTCGCCAGCCGGGCGTATGCCTCCTATGCGTTAGCGGAAAAAGGCACGGCGCAGCCGCGTACGCTGTCCGTGGCGTTCTTTAAACCCGTTCGCAGTGAGGATCAGGTGCAGGACGCCATTGAGCTGCTGCGTAAGCAAAAGACCAGGTTTGATCGCGTTTATGCGTCGGAACAGGGCAGCCAGTCTTATGAACTGGACGTGGAAGCGGAAAACGGAACGCTGAAGGGATTGCTGGATTTTATCAGCCGGTAGGAGAACAACATGGACAACTATCTGGTTTTCCAGATCTACGCTCCGCTGGTGTCGTGGGGGGAAGCGGCGGTCGGCGAGGTGCGCCATACCGCGACGGTGCCCAGCCGGTCGGCGCTGTTGGGGATGCTGGCGGCGGCGCTGGGAATTCGACGTGACGATCATATCGCGTTGCACACTTTCAACCAACATTACCATGTGGCGGTGCGTCCATTGTCGGGGCGCGATACCTGGCTGAACGACTATCACACGGTACAGATGCCAAAGGAAAACCGCAAAGTACCACGCTATACCCGACGTGATGAACTGCGTCCCGAGGCCGGACAGTCGCTGGAAACCATGTTGACCTCACGCGAATACCGCTGCGACGCTTATTATCACATCGCGATTAGCGAAACACCGGGCGCGCCCTATTCGTTAGGCGCACTGCGCGAGGCGCTGCTGTCGCCGGTGTTTACGCTCTATTTCGGGCGTAAAAGCTGTCCGCCCGCGCTGCCGCTTGCGCCACACCTGTTTTCCGGCTCGCTGGCAGAGGTTTGGCGGCAGGCCAGCCGGGAGCCGGCGCTCAACGATCCGGCGCTGATAACCATTAATCACGCGGACGGATTGTGCTACTGGGAGCAGGAAAGCGATACCGGGCTGAGGTTATCGCATCAGGTATCGCGTAACGATCAGCCTGCCGACCGTCGGCGCTGGCAGTTCACGTACCGCGTACAATACGCCGGCGACTGGAAAGGAGAGAAATAATGTATTTTTCCAGAATAACGCTACGGCTTTCCGCCTTATCGCGCGTCATGGCGGAGAAGCGGCAGAATGCCGGCGGCTATGCCAGCCACCAGTGGCTCTGGCAGCTTTTCCCCGATCAACCGCAGCGCCAGTTTCTATTTAGAGAGGATGTGCGTGAAGCGGAAAGCGTGTTTTTCCTACTTTCCAGCCAGCCGCCGCAGGCTGAGCATAATCTGTTTCAGATAGAAACCAAACCTTATCAGCCGCAGTGGCGTAACGGCATGGCGCTGGTATTTTCGCTACGGGCCAACCCGGTAGTAACGCGTGACGGCAAGCGCAGCGACGTGCTGATGGATGCCCGACAGCAGGGAAAAGCCACCGGACTGCATGGTGTGGAACTCTGGCGGCACCAGCAGCAGCGCGCGTTCGACTGGTTACGGCGCCAGGGCGAAAAACGCGGTTTCTCCGTTGAGTCGCCATGTAGGGTGGATGGATATCAACGCCATCGTTTCAATAAGCCCGGTCAGTCCGCCGCGATTATGTTCAACAGCGTTGACTATGACGGATTGTTGCATATCACGGACGCCGAACGGTTTGCCGAGACGGTCCGGCAAGGGCTGGGAAAAAGTAAAGCGTTAGGATGCGGATTACTGTTACTGAAACGAGCGTAGCACAGGTTAGGACAAGGAGAGTTGGTCATGTATGTTCCCTTGAATCCGATTCCGCTGAAAGATCGCGTCTCATTGATTTTTCTGCAATACGGACAGATCGACGTCATTGATGGCGCGTTTGTGCTGGTGGATAAAACCGGTGTTCGCACACACATTCCCATCGGTTCGGTCGCTTGCATCATGCTGGAGCCGGGAACGCGGGTTTCTCATGCGGCAGTGCGACTGGCCGCGACGGTGGGAACGCTGCTCGTCTGGGTTGGCGAGGCGGGGGTGCGGCTGTACGCCTCCGGACAGCCCGGCGGCGCGCGGTCGGATAAGTTGCTCTATCAGGCCAAATTGGCGCTGGATGAGGAATTGCGCCTGAAAGTGGTGCGGAAGATGTTCGAACTGCGCTTTGGCGAACCGGCGCCAAGCCGACGCTCGGTCGATCAATTACGAGGTATTGAAGGTGCCAGAGTCCGGCAAACGTACACGTTATTGGCGCAGCAGTATGGCGTAAAGTGGAATGGGCGGCGTTATGATCCGAAGGATTGGGCGCGGGGCGACAAAGTTAATCAGTGCATTAGCGCCGCTACTGCCTGCTTGTACGGTATCACGGAAGCGGCGGTGCTGGCGGCGGGGTATGCCCCCGCTATCGGGTTTGTCCACAGCGGTAAACCGTTATCTTTTGTTTATGACATTGCCGATATCATCAAGTTTGACGGTGTGGTTCCCAAAGCCTTTGAAATTGCGGCGCGTAATCCAGCCGAGCCAGATCGTGAAGTGCGTCTCGCCTGCCGCGATATTTTCCGCAGCCAGAAAACGCTTGGCAGACTTATCCCTCTTATAGAAGACGTGCTTGCTGCCGGAGGTATCAACCCGCCGCTGCCGCCTGAAGATGCACAACCGCCAGCTATTCCTGAGCCCAAAACGCTTGGTGATATTGGACATCGGGGGCATCGCTGAAATGAGTATGTTAGTGGTTGTGGCAGAGAATGCACCGCCTCGCCTACGTGGGCGTTTGGCTATTTGGCTGTTGGAGGTGAGAGCGGGCGTCTATGTCGGCGATACGTCGCAGCGCATCAGGGAAATGATTTGGCAGCAAATTGTTGAGTTGGCTGAACAGGGAAACGTGGTGATGGCATGGGCAACGAACACCGAGTCCGGTTTTGAATTTCAAACCTGGGGAGAAAATCGGCGTATGCCGGTAGACCTAGACGGACTGCGGTTGGTCTCATTCTATCCATCTGAAAATCAATAAGTTACAGCTCTTTAAAAATAGGGGAAATTTGGTGAATTTTACTCTTTAAAATAAACCTTTATAAAACAATACACTACACTTAGTGTGTTCCCCGCGCCCGCGGGGATAAACCGTATATTTTGATAAATTTGAATGGGAACAAAGTGTGTTCCCCGCGCCCGCGGGGATAAACCGCCGAGGTTTCCGTTCCACTAATTCCTCATGGTGTGTTCCCCGCGCCCGCGGGGATAAACCGAGATTAGTATTCACTGAATAAAAATATTTCATGTGTTCCCCGCGCCCGCGGGGATAAACCGGCGTCTAAACAGATCCTGGACGATTTCGCACAGTGTTCCCCGCGCCCGCGGGGATAAACCGCTATCAAACCACTGGAAGGCGTATATCGGTGAGTGTTCCCCGCGCCCGCGGGGATAAACCGATATTTATCATTGATTTTCTGCATTTCAATGTGTGTTCCCCGCGCCCGCGGGGATAAACCGCGGACCAAAAGTCGCGTTAATGCCCCAGAACAGTGTTCCCCGCGCCCGCGGGGATAAACCGAGATCATGAACTACCGGGATGATACGTGGGAAGTGTTCCCCGCGCCCGCGGGGATAAACCGTTTCCATTCAGGGGAAATAACGGTTTTATTACGTGTTCCCCGCGCCCGCAGGGATAAACCGGCCGATATCGGTGATGTTCGATGCAGTCATATGTGTTCCCCGCGCCCGCGGGGATAAACCGAGCATTGGCTGACAGCACAGCAGCTCGGGGTAGTGTTCCCCGCGCCAGCGGGGATAAACCGTTGCCGATGACCTGGCCGGCTTTGGCGCGTTTGTATTCCCCGTGTCAACGGGGATAAAAATCGATTCCCGACTGGCAGTACCGGATTGATGCGAGCGGGTTCCCTGTATCCGTTGCCGAATCCGGCGTTGTGGCATGCTTTTATTGCGCTTGCGCTGGTCGTGAATTTTAGCCGTTTGGTTATGAATCTGAATCATGGCCGCATTCAACAATATGCCTGGGAAAGCGGTTGGCAAAACGCCAGCGAGGTATTTTGCCGAGTCTGGCGGCGTCTGGAATGAACGCGTAGTAGAGGGGCTATGCTTCGATTATGGTGTGGTACTCAACCCCGGCATCAGGGCACAGGGTCTGAAGCAGGTCGAGCAGGTGATCAAGCCCGGCTTCCATAACGACATGCTCGATGCCGGGAACGCCGTCAATGAAGAAAAGTACGTCACGGGTAGTGTCGGTAATGCGCGACTTGTCGTCCTGGCCGTAGATAATGCTCAGGATGATGCCATCCCGGTCTTTGAGGCAGATGTCATTGCGCTTCGGCTGAACATCACGGTCGCCGGCCGCCAAATAGTGCTCGTTACCCTGCGACACATCAATGGTCAGCGGCAATGTCAGATGTTGCAGGTCATGGCCGGCAATCAACAGTGACGTGGTGAGCTCGGCCAATAACAGCGCCTGTATGAGTCCCGGAGCGTCAGGCAGACTTTTCCCGTTCAGCGCTGATTCGATTTGCGGGAGAACGTGATAGGTTTTCTTGAACTTTTTATAATAGCGCACGTAGGCGGCAAGGGTATTGTCGGCATCGACCAGCGCTTTTCTGTCCCTATTGCCATGCGTCTGCCGGAGTTTCGTCAGTTCACTGTCCGCCCGCTCCCGAAAACGCTGTAATCCCCCGGCGCTTTCCTGATATCCCCGCAGCGCCAGAACGCCAAAAGGTGTGCGGCGGTATCGCTCTGTCATACCTGCTGTGATTGAAATCATCGTTTTTCCTTGTACCGGCAGCGGCATTAACGCTGCTGAGCCGCCGCCCTGAGTCCCGGAGTAATGAATATCATGCCAATCAGCTTTCCCTGCCGGCGAACGAACCACGCTAAACTAGCGCGTTGCCTTCTCTTGAGAACGATAAATGGTTGAGAAGCGCGGTTTAGTGGGGAGCATCACTGAAGTAATGAGTGCTTCCGCATAGTTAAGAGCAGTTCCGGGGCGAAAGTCTTGATCCGTCGCATATCCGCGTGACTCTGGCCAGCAGTTTTATTTTTGTCCACGTATAATTCCGCTCTCTGTCCCCTGGTTAATAAACTATCAAAGATTAACCGGGTTGACCTAACCCCATTTTTGACAACGAAGAATGCCATGCCAATCAGCCTGATCCAGCCCGAACGTACACTGTTCTCATACCCGCGCTATTGGGCCGAGTGTTACGGTACCGCCCCCTTTTTTCCGATGTCGCGGGAGGAAATGGATGAACTGGGGTGGGACAGTTGTGATGTGATAGTGGTGACCGGGGATGCGTATGTTGATCATCCGAGTTTTGGCATGGCGATTATCGGTCGAATGCTGGAGGCTCAGGGATTTCGCGTAGGTATTATCTCGCAGCCTGACTGGACGTCGAAAAACGATTTTATGCGTCTCGGTAAGCCCAATCTGTTTTTTGGCGTCACCGCCGGAAATATGGATTCGATGATCAACCGTTACACGGCGGATCGCAAATTACGTCATGACGATGCCTATACGCCCGACAATATCGGTGGGAAAAGGCCGGATCGCGCAACGCTGGTGTATAGCCAGCGCTGCAAGGAGGCTTATAACGACGTGCCGGTGATTCTGGGCGGTATTGAAGCCAGCCTGCGGCGTATCGCGCATTATGACTACTGGTCTGACACCGTGCGGCGCTCGGTGCTGGTGGATGCCAAGGCGGACATGCTGGTCTATGGTAATGGTGAACGCCCGTTGGTGGAGGTCGCGCATCGGTTGGCGGCGGGTGAAGCGATAAGCGATATTCAGGATGTGCGCAATACCGCCGTGATGCGTAAAACCGCGTTGATTGGCTGGAGTGGGGTTGACTCAACGCGACTCGACAAGCCCGGTCGCATTGAACCGATTATGAATCCTTACGGTGAAGATTTACCCTGCGTCGAAGGGGAACTCCCTGTACAGGATTCGGCTCAGCCAATCACCGTACGAGCAGCGAAGCCTAAGCCGTGGGAAAAAACCTACGTTCTCTTGCCATCATTTGAAAAAGTGAAAGGCGATAAAGTGATGTACGCCCATGCGTCGCGGATATTGCACCACGAAACCAATCCGGGGTGCGCCAGAGCATTGATGCAAAAGCATGGCGACCGTTACGTCTGGATTAATCCGCCGGCGATCCCTCTCTCGACTGAAGAGATGGATGCGGTGTTTGCCCTGCCGTTTCAGCGTGTCCCGCATCCTTCTTACGGTAATGCCGTCATTCCCGCCTACGATATGATCCGTTTTTCGATCAACATCATGCGCGGGTGTTATGGCGGCTGTTCCTTCTGTTCGATCACTGAGCATGAAGGGCGGATCATCCAGAGCCGATCGGAAGCGTCGATTGTTAAAGAGATCGAAGAGATCCGCGATCGCGTACCGGGATTTACCGGTGTTATTTCCGATTTGGGCGGCCCGACGGCAAATATGTATATGCTGCGCTGCCAGTCGCCGCGCGCCGAACAGACCTGTCGGCGGGCGTCCTGTCTTTACCCCGAAATCTGTTCGCACATGGATACCAACCATGAGCCGACCATTAAGCTTTATCGGCGCACCCGCAGCCTGAAAGGTATCAAAAAAATCCTCATCGCTTCCGGTGTCCGTTACGATCTGGCGGTGGAAGATCCGCGTTATATCAAGGAACTGGCCGAGCATCATGTGGGCGGATATCTTAAGATCGCGCCGGAACACACCGAAGCGGGGCCGCTGTCGAAAATGATGAAGCCCGGCATGGGCAGCTATCATCGCTTCAAACAGCTTTTTGACACCTATTCAAAACAGGCGGGAAAACAGCAGTATCTGATCCCTTACTTTATCTCCGCGCATCCGGGAACCCGGGATGAAGATATGGTCAATCTGGCGCTCTGGTTGAAAGAAAACCGTTTCCGATTGGATCAGGTACAAAACTTTTATCCTTCCCCGCTGGCGAATGCCACCACCATGTATTACAGCGGTAAGAATCCGCTGAGCAAAGTGGATTACAAGAGTGAAGATGTGGTGGTGCCTCGGGGCGAACGCCAGCGTCGCCTGCATAAAGCGCTGCTGCGCTATCACGATCCGGCGAACTGGCCGCTGATCCGCGACGCTCTGATCGCAATGGGGATGAAACGGCTGATTGGCAACCGGCCTGACTGCCTGATCCCGGCAGAAACGCCGGGGGAACGCGCCGCGCCGCGCGGTGGTTCAGGCACAAAAGGCGGCTTACCCAGTCGTCCTGCATTGACCCGTTTTACTGCGCCGCCGCTATCCCCTAAGTCATCAGCGAAAAAAGCCGTATCAGGCCGTCAGACGGTGGCTAAAAATGGCAAAGCGGGTAAAAAATCGGGCCAGACAAGATGCGTTATTCAAGGGAAAAAATCGTCTTAAGATCGTTTGATCTGTTCCCTGATCTTTACCAGCAACGCCACCAGCGCCCGCGCATCCTCATCCTGCGTGCGCCAGGACGACACGCTGATACGCAATGCCGTACGTCCCTGCCAGACTGTCGCGCCAAACCAGGCTTTGCCCGAGGCCTGAAGCGCTTCACGTATGGCGGTGGTCTGGCTGTCGGTCGCTCCGCGTACCAGTACCTGATTGAGCATTACCCGGTTTAGCACTTCAAAGTTTGCCGCACGCAGACCGTCGGCAATCAGACGCGCCTGTCGGCAGTGCCGTTCTACCATTTCAGCGATGCCGTCGCGTCCCAGCGTACGTAGGGCCGCCCATACCGGAATACCGCGCGGGCGGCGGGAAAATTCCAGCGTCAGGTTCTTTTGTGCATCCTGAGCGGCGCTGGAATAGGCGGCATCGCTGTTCATCGCTTCCGCCAGTAAGCCGGGCTCGCGGCAAATCGCCATTGCGCAATCATAAGGAGTGTTTAGCCATTTGTGGGCATCGGTAGTCCAGCTATCCGCCAATTCAATCCCTGCCGTCAGCGCCGCATGAGCTGACGCCCGCGCCCACAGGCCAAAGGCGCCATCGACATGTACCCAGGCGCCTGCGGCTTTCGCGGCGGGAATGATGTTTGCGAAGTCGTCGAACTCGCCGGTATTCACTTCTCCCGCCTGTAAACAGAGAATGGTGAGATCATCCAGCGGCGGCAGTTGTGCAATATCAACCTGCCCGTATTGATTGATCGGGGCGACGATAAGATGACGCAGCCCGAAGCCAAGCACACGCAGCGCTTTTTTTACCGTGATATGGGCCAGCTCGGAAATCACGACCTTGATTTGCGGTGCGCCGCTGAGCCCATCGTTATCAAAATCCCACTTTTGTTTAGCCAGTATCGCGCGACGAGCCGCGGCCAGGCAGGTAAGCGTACAGGCGGTGGCGCTGGTGCCGAAACCAACTGCGCTTGTTGAAGGGAGGTTCAGAGCATCCAGCACCCAGCGTCCGGCGAGCCGTTCCAGCGTGGCGGAGACGGGGGAGTTATCAAACGTTGAGGCGCATTGATCCCAGGCAATCATCAATCGTTCGGCTGCGGCGGCGACAGGCAGAGAAGCGCCGATGACGAAGCCGAAATAGTGTGGGCCATTGGATGATGAGGTGGCAGGAGACCCGGCTTCATCCAGTAATTGCAGCGTATCCTGCGCGGGTAGTCCCTGCCGAGGGAGCGCCTCGTCAAAACGAGACAGCGCCGCCAGCGCTTCCGCCTGCGGGAAAACTTGCCGCTGTCCATTTCCTGCGGTGTAACGTCTGCCGCGCTCATCGGCGTCGGCCAGTAAGGTCAGTTCGTCCATCGTGTTCCCCTTATCATGGTTGGCGAGCCACCGACATCCGCAGAGTCAGCGTCCAGAACAATAATGCCAGCAGGCTGACGCCCGCCCCAAGCAGACATACGCCAGACCAGCCCGCATGAGCGTAAGCGTGAGTGGTCATCATTGCGCCAAGCCCGCTGCCGACGCTGTAAAACAGCATATAGCAACCCACCAGACGGCTGTGAGCGTCAGGATGCGTCTTGAAAATCATACTTTGGTTAGTGACGTGAATCGCCTGGGCTCCGAGGTCCAGCGCGATGATGCCGATCGCCAACGCATACAACGAATAGCTGGTTAGCCATAGTGGCAACCACGCAGCCAGCAGCAATAGCAGAGCGCCTCCGCTGACCCACTGTTCGCGGCCGTTGTCCGCCAGCGAGCCCGCTTTTACCGCAGCCAATGCGCCTAATACTCCGACCAGACCAAATGCGCCAATGGCCGTATGAGAAAAGGCGTAGGGGCTGTGCTCAGTGGTAAAACCAACGCGCTCCAGAAAATACTCAAGGCGGCAAACATCAGTAATGCGATAGTGCCGCGAATTTGCAATATTCGCTCATCGCGCAGTAAGGTCAGCATGGACAGCAGCAATGTAGGGTAAGATGGTTGGGATGCGGCGGGTTGCTGATGGGGTAATGTGCGCCACAGCAGGATGCCGAGCAGCAGCATCAGCAGAGCGGAAAAACCGTACACGCTGCGCCACCCTGCCAAATCGGCAATGACTCCGGACAACACTCTGGCCAGCAATAGCCCGACCACGACGCCACCCTGTGCCGCGCCGACAATACGTCCGCGCTCCTGTGGCGCAGCGGCCGTCGCCGCGTAGGCGATCAGTCCTTGAGTCATGGCGGTGCCAAGCATGCCAACCATTAGCATGCCCGCCAGCAGGCCGGATGTCGAAGTCGAGATGCTGACGAAAAGAAGCGCCAACGTCAGCGCGATGAGTTGAACCAGCATCAGGGGGCGCCGATTGATGAGATCGCCCAACGGCACCAGCAGCAGTAATGACAGCGCACAGCCAATCTGCGTGGCGGTTATGACGCCGCCGATCGCTGCGGTGCCAATGCCGAAATCTGCTGACAGCGCATCCAGCAGCGGCTGGGCATAGTAAACATTCGCCACGCTCAGACCGCTGGCGCAGGCCAACAATAAGACGATCGGACGCGGCAACGCTCCGGCCGTCACCGGCGGGGGCGAAAGGGATGAGGTGTCGGATGCGGCAGACACCGTGATACGGTTTTCTGTTGTCATCATGCTATCTTGAATAAGATTGGTTTCAAAATGAAACTGATTGAAGCATAGCGATAGCAGTTTTAAAATGCAACCAAAATGGCGATATCAATATCGGGTCCGCTGATTGACGCTGGACCTGATGATGCAGAATCGGGATGAGATACCCATGGTGAAACGTAAGAGTATGAAAGAGGATGCCTGTCCGGTAGCACGTTCGCTGGATGTTATTGGCGATCGCTGGTCATTGCTGATCATTCGTGACGCTTTCGACGATCGCCGCCGTTTCAGCGATTTTCAGCGAAGTTTGCGCATTGCCCGCAATATACTGACCGATCGTCTGCGTATGCTGGTGGAAGAGGATATTTTGACCGTTCAACCTGCCTCGGATGGTTCGGCCTATCAGGAGTATGTACTGACGCCGAAAGGGGAACAGCTTTTTCCGCTGGTGGTTGCATTGCGCCAGTGGGGAGAACGGCATCTTTTTTCCCCCGGTGAGCCCCATTCCCAACTGCTGGACAGAGAAACCGGCAGGCCTCTGCAAGCCATGTCGCCCCACTCTGCGCAAGGGCGTTTATTGACCGCGCAGGATACGTTTGTACAGAAACTTGATTGAAGGAGCCGGCATGTCAGAAGAACCCAGGGGGACAGCGCTCGCGCTTGATGCTATTTCCCGTTATCTGAAGAAGCTGCACGTGCTCACCTTATGCGTGGGCGATAATTCGGATTTATGGTGTGCGAGTTGCTTCTATACTTATGACCAACAGCAGGTAGCCTTTTACCTGATGACGGAGTTACACACTCGTCATGGTGAACTGATGCGACGGCAACCGCGGGTTGCCGGGACGGTCAGCGGCCAGCCGAAAAGCGTCATGCTGATAAAGGGGGTTCAGTTTCAGGCGCACGCCGAGCTATTGCAAGGGGAGGATGAACAACAGGCAAGAGCGCATTATTACTCCCGTTTTCCCGTCGCCCGATCCGTCAAGGCGCCCGTGTGGCGCTTACAATTAACCGAACTGAAAATGACGGACAACACGTTGGGTTTTGGGAAGAAACGCCATTGGCAACGAACTGAGCAATGACGTCATGATGTTAAAAGATAGATAACCAGAGGAAAATGTATGAGCCGGGTATTGCTATTAGGTGCGACGGGGCTGGTAGGCAATGAACTGTTGCAGCTTTTAAAAGTCAATCACCGGGTTGAAACGATTTACGCGCCTACTCGTAAACCGTTGCCTCCTTCTGAAAAATTGGTGAATCCACACAACGTCGATCTTTCTGTGGCGCTTTCCCAGTTGATTTCCCCCATTGATATCGCTTTTTGTTGCCTCGGGTCCACGATCAAAACGGCGGGAAGCAAAAAAGCTTTTCGCTATGTGGATTACACGCTGGTGGTGGAAGGCGCAAAAGTGGCATTGGCGCTGGGAGCAAAACATCTGTTGGTTGTCAGCGCACTCAGCGCCAATGCGGCCTCGCCTTTCTTCTATTCCCGGGTGAAGGGAGAAACGGAGGAATCCTTACGTCAGCAGGGCTGGCAGCACCTGACGCTGGCGCAACCGTCGATGTTGCTGGGCGAAAGAAAAGACCGCCGTCTGCTGGAAAGTCTGGCTGCGCCGCTGTTTCGGTTGTTTCCGGCCAGGTGGCGCGCCATTGAAGGGAAGATCGTGGCTCAGGCGCTATTGAATCAGGCATTCTCTCCCGAGCCTAAAGCGCGTGTCACGGTGCTGGAGTCCGATCAGCTGCGTGCGCTGGGCGAGCAGAAATCACTGCAATAATAAGGCCGGTTGCTGGCAGCTGAGCACCGGGTAGAACAAGGGGGCGGAGCGGCGTCAGCGCAGGTGATGAATCACCTGATTGCTGCTGCCCCGCCAGATTAACGAAGGGTCTTTCAGATCCTGCACGAATTTGCCGTCAACCAGTACATTGATCAAATCCACCACCTGTTGCTGTTCCGCCGTCAGTTCCGCCAGCACGTAGCCCGTCCACACCCAGATATCTTTACCGGGGCACTCCGCGCGTATCCGTTTAACCAGTTTCAGGATCTCGGGAACATTTTGCGGGTGGAGCGGATCGCCGCCGGACAGGGAAATACCCTGCCGGGGGATCTCGGTGTCTTGCAGGTCGGCGATAATCCGGTCCTGAATTGCCTGGGTAAACGGCTGGCCGGAATTAATCCGCCAGGTGCTTTTGTTGTAACACCCGGGGCATTGGTGCACGCACCCGGCGACAAACAGAGTGCAGCGCGTACCGGGTCCGTTGACCACATCAACCGGGTAGTACTGGTGATAATTCATGTCGATAAAGCCATTTGATAAAGGTGAGGCCGCGCTCCCTGCGGCCTGAGATAATCACCCCAGTTGACCGTTAGCCAGGTGCTTGATCCGGCGTTTGACTTCTTCCTGCTTACCGGCGTTGAACGGGCGGGCATCCGGGCTGCCGAGGTAACCGCAAACGCGACGGGTGACAGAGACGCGGGATGAGTCATGATTTCCGCATTTCGGGCAGGTGAAGCCTTTGCTGGTACATTCGAATTCGCCGGTGAAGCCACATTCGTAGCACTCATCTATCGGCGTGTTGGTGCCGTAGTACGGTACGCGGGTATAGCTGTAATCCCAGACGTCTTCCAGCGCTTTCAGGTTATGTTGCAGGTTCGGATATTCGCCATAGCAAATGAATCCGCCGGTCGCCAGCGGCGGATAGGGCGCTTCAAAGTCGATCTTCTGGTAAGGATTGACCTTTTTCTCTACGTCCAGATGGAAACTGTTGGTGTAGTAACCTTTGTCGGTAACGCCCGGCACCACGCCGAATTCGGCCGTATCCAGACGGCAGAAACGGTCGCACAGGTTTTCGCTTGGCGTGCTGTATAGGCTGAAGCCGTAGCCGGTTTCCGCTTTCCACCGATCGGTGGCGGCTTTCAGATGAGCAACAATCGCCACGGCTTTCGCCCGCAGGGTTTCATTGTCGAAGACGTGGGCTTCGTTGCCAAACAGGGCGTTGATGGTTTCATGAATCCCGATGTAGCCCAGAGAAATGGAGGCGCGACCATTTTTGAAAATATCCGCCACACTGTCGTCCGCCTTCAGGCGCACACCGCAGGCGCCTTCCATATAAAGAATCGGCGCTACGCGCGCTTTCACATTTTCCAGTCTGGCGATGCGTGTCATCAGCGCTTTTTTCGCCAGCGCCAGACGCTGGTCTAGCAACGTCCAGAAGCGGACTTCGTCGCCGTTGGCTTCCAGCGCTATACGCGGCAGATTGAGGCTGATTACGCCCAGATTGTTGCGGCCGTCGTGAATTTGCTGACCATTCTCTTCATATACGCCGAGGAAGCTGCGGCAGCCCATCGGGGTTTTAAACGATCCGGTGACGTTGACGACCTGATCGTAGTTCAGGATATCGGGGTACATGCGCTTGCTGGCGCATTCCAGCGCCAGTTGCTTGATGTCGTAATTCGGATCGCCGGCCTTGTGGTTAAGGCCATCACGGATAGCAAAGACCAGCTTGGGGAAAACCGCCGTTTTGTGGTTTTTGCCCAGCCCGGCAATACGGTTACGCAGGATGGATTCCTGAATCAGACGAGATTCCCAACTGGTGCCCAGACCAAAGCCGAAGGTGACAAATGGCGTCTGGCCGTTGGCGGTGTGCAGCGTATTGACTTCATATTCCAGCGATTGGAAGGCGTCATAACACTCTTTTTCTGTGCGGGTCCGGGCATAGTCGTCGGCATTGGGGATCTGCCATTCGTCAGCAATTGCCTTATGTTTGGCATGGCTGGCGGTGACGAACGGCGCCAGAATCTCATCGATGCGGTTAATCGTGGTGCCGCCATAAATATGGCTGGCAACCTGAGCGATGATTTGCGCGGTCACCGCGGTGGCCGTTGAAATCGATTTCGGCGGCTCGATTTCCGCATTCCCCATTTTGAATCCCTTGGTCAACATACCGTCGAGATCGATCAGCATACAGTTGAACATCGGGAAGAAAGGCGAGTAGTCGAGATCGTGATAGTGAATCTCGCCGCGTTCATGAGCCAATACGACGTCACGCGGCAGAATATATTGTTTGGCGTAATGTTTGGCGACAATCCCGGCCAGCAGATCGCGCTGCGTCGGAATTACTTTACTGTCTTTGTTGGCGTTTTCGTTTAGCAGCGCCACGTTGCTTTGTTCAACCAGACCACGGATTTCCTGATTGAGACGTCCCTGACGCTCACGAGCCACATCACGGTCATGACGATATTCAATATAGGTACGGGCCAACTGTTTGTAGCTGCCGGACATGAGCAGGTTTTCGACTGCATTCTGAATTTCGTGAATATCGACACGCGATTTATCCTGCATTTGTTGAGCGACCGCACAGGCCACGGTTGCGCAGTAATCTGCATCATTAACACCGGCCGCATGCGCCGCGCGTTCAACCGCCTCTTTGATACGGACTTCATCAAAAGGCACCTGGCAACCGTCCCGTTTAATCACTACTGGTTTCACGTTTTCTTCCTCTGTCAATGTTATCCACAGGCAAAAACCGCAGCAGGCAAGGGCTGCGCTGGCTGTGGATGATATTGTGGATAAACACTACATATGGGTGATGTTTATAGGATAGACACTATATATTGAATTTGGTGCGCAGATATCATCATTTTATTGATGTAGAGCAAAGAAAATAGCATGTAGAAGACAATTCATACTTGAACAAAATGTAACCATAAAAGCAGAGCTGCCAGCAAAGGCTTGGTATACGCGGTGTTGCAATGGATTGCCGGTATTTAGCTATCAAGGCATCTAGACATCCAGAAGTGCTTTCAGTAATGTGTTCATAATTTTTTATTAATGCATCAGCGTAGTGACTATGGCGGAAAGCGTTCTGATTCCGGACAGAGGGTGAGACGTGAACGGGGCGCGCAGACGCGTCTTTTCGTCCGTCAGCGTGGTCACGCGGCGATGAAATCGTCATAAATGTATTTTTGATAACGATAATAACCATATCACTCCACGAAAGATGGAATAACGAAGGGAATATAACATCATGAATCGCCGTCATTTTATTAAGGGTGCCTGTGCTGTTTCCGTTGCCGCCGCGACAGCGGGCTGGCCGCTGGGTTATGCCTGGGGGGCACAAGCCGATGAGACGCCGAAAAAAGGCGGGCATCTGATTGTGGGGGTGGATAACGCTTCCAGTACCGACCGTCTGGACCCTGCGTTCTGGTTTGAAACCTACATGTATTTTGTCGGTTCCCAACTGTTCAATAATTTGGTGGAACTGGATGAACAAGGGGAGCTCATCCCATCGCTGGCTGAATCCTGGGACAGCTCGGAAGGCGGTCGCCTCTGGATTTTAAAAATTCGTTCCGGCGTCCAGTTCCACGATGGTCGTCCGTTGACGGCGAAAGATGTGGTTTACTCGCTTAATCACCATCGTGGCGAAACATCCAGCTCGGCGGTAAAAGGCTATCTGGACCCGGTCACGTCGCTGGAAGCGACGGGAGCGCTTGAAGTGACCATTCGCCTTAGCGAGCCGAACGTCGAATTTATTGCATTGCTGGGTGATGTGCATTTCGCCATTACGCCGGAAAATGAATCCTTTGATAAAGGGATCGGCACCGGCGCCTTTATTTTGGAAAGCTTCCAGCCGGGTGTGCGTACGCGGGTGAAACGTAATCCGAATCACTGGAACAGCGAACGCGGACATGTCGATTCGGTGGAAACGCTGGCGATGAACGATTCAACCGCACGCGTGGCGGCGCTGGTCAGTGGCTCCGCGCATATTATCAACCGCGTAAACCCGCGCATTGTCAGCCGCATTGAAAATATGCCGAATCTGCAACTGCTGCGTTCACGCGATGCGTTTATTTTCACGTTCCCCGGTCTGGGTAACGTCGCGCCTTTCACGTCGCAGGATGGGCGTCTGGCGTTGAAGTACGCCATCGATCGTCAGCAAATTGTCGATACCGTGTTGGGCGGTTACGCCAGCGTGGCGAACGACAACCCCATTTTCCCGTCGAATCGCTATTTCGCCAAAGACATTCCACAGCGTCCTTACGATCCGGAAAAAGCCAAATACCACTGGCAGAAAGCCGGATTCAGCGGTCCGCTGGTGTTGTCCGTCGCCGATGCCGGTTTCCCCGGCGCGGTGGATGCGGGTCAGCTCTATCAGGCATCAGCCCAGCGTGCCGGTATTCCGCTCACGGTGGAGCGTGTGCCGGACGATGCTTTCTGGGATAATGTCTGGATGAAGCAACCGTTTGTTTCTTCCAACTGGTCAATGCGCCCGACGGCTGATGCGCTGCTGTCGCTGGTATTTACCAGCAAAGCGCCGTGGAATGAGTCTTTCTGGCATGAACCTGCGTTTGACCAACTGGTGGAGTCGGCGCGTGGCGAACAGAATGAAGATAAACGGCGTCAAATCTACCACGATATCCAACTGATGTTGGTGGAACAGGGCAGCGAGATTATCCCGTTGTATGCTGATGCGCTGGATGCGTGCAGCACCAGGGTCAGAGGACTGAACGCGGTCCCTGGTTTCCCGCTGAGTGGCAACCGTGCTGCGGAGAAAGTGTGGCTGGCAAGCTGAATACAGGTAACCTGATGTCAGGTAATGGCGGGTTTTTTAGCGATCGTTTTCCACTGCTGGCGATGATTTTACGTCGCCTTGTGGTGGGTGTTCTGATGGTTGTCGTGGTGTCGGTGCTGATTTTTGCCGGCATTCAGCTGTTGCCGGGGAATCCGGCGACGGCCATTCTGGGGCAATCCGCCACGCCGGAAGCGGTGAAGGCGCTGAACCTGCAATTGGGACTCGATCAAAGCGCGCTATCTCGTTATCTCTCCTGGTTGGGCGGGGTATTGCGGGGGGATTTCGGGCAGAGCTTTACCAGCCGCCAGGATATCGCCCCCGTGCTACTCTCGCGCCTTGAAAATACGCTGTTTCTGGCAGGTGTCACCGCTGCGGTGGCGGTGCCGCTCGCCTTGTTGATGGGGTTTCTTTCCGTGCGCTATCAGGGAAGTTGGCTCGATCGGTTATTAAACCTGTTTACCCGTACGGCGGTGGCGTTGCCGGAGTTCTTCTCTGGTTATCTCCTGATCCTGATTTTCTCTATCACGCTGTTCTGGCTGCCCAGCAACAGCAGCGTGAGTGCAGGCATGCCGTTATCATCGCGGTTGACCGCGATAGCCTTGCCCTGCGTCACGCTGGTACTGGCGGTGTTGGGTCATATGAGTAATATGACCCGCGCGGCGCTCATCAGCGCGCAGAGCGCTGCCTATGTTGATACCGCCTTGCTGAAAGGCATCTCGCCTTCTGGTATTTTACTTCGCCATGTGCTGCCGAATGCCTGGGGGCCGATTATCAACGTCATCGTCCTGAATCTGGCTTATCTGATGGTCGGCGTGGTCATTGTAGAAAACGTCTTCGTTTATGCCGGACTGGGACAGTATATGGTCGATAGCATCAGCAAACGCGATATGCCGGTGATCCAGGGATGTGCGCTGGTGCTGGCGGCGATTTATATCTTGCTGAATCTCCTTGCGGATGTGGTCGCGCTGATCGCGAATCCTCGTTTGCGTCATGCTCGTTGATTCCTGGGGCGGCGTAAGCCATGTGGGAGAATGCAATATGTTAAGAGAAATGGATTCTACCGAATGCCTGCGATAAAACCTTCCGCGCTGCTCGGCCTGTCAGGGCTGAGCGTTTTTATTTTGGTGGCGTTGCTGGCGCCGTGGATTGCCCCGTATCCGGCTGAACAGGTGATCGGCGGCGCCTGGCTGGGGCCGATGGATAACGCCCTGCTGGGTACGGACAATCTGGGCAGAGATCTGTTTTCACGGTTGATCTGGGGAACGCGAACCTCGCTGGCGGTCACTGCTATGGCGGCGCTGCTGGCTTTTTTGCTTGGCACGCTGCTGGGATTTCTGGCGGGCGTGTGTGGCGGTTGGGTGGATCAGTTGGTTTCTCGTGTGAACGATGTGCTGATGGCGATCCCGACATTGATTCTGGCGCTGGTGGTGCTGGCGATGCTGCCGAAGAGTACGCTGACCATTATTCTGGTGCTGGGGGTGCTTGAGGCCACGCGGGTATTGCGTGTGGCCCGTGCGCTGGCGGTGGACATCGCCGCGCAGGAATTTATTGAAGTCGCACGGATGCGCGGCGAATCCATGCGCTGGATCCTGTGGCGGGAAATTTTACCTAACGCATTGACCACGCTGGCGGCGGAGTTCGCCATGCGGTTTATTTTCATTCTGCTGTTTCTTTCCGCACTGTCATTTCTTGGCATGGGGATCCAACCACCGACGGCAGACTGGGGGGGACTGGCGCGCGACAATAAAGACGGCATCCTGTTTGGCGTCTGGGCGGCGCTGGTGCCGGGGGCGGCGATCGCCCTGCTGGCGATTTCGCTGAATGCGGTGGCCGACTGGCTGCTGAGCCGCAACGAACGCAACTGGCAGGGAGGCCGACATGGGTGATTTATTGCGCGTTGAGCAGCTTTGCGTTGTGGCGGGCGACCAGACGCTGGTGCAGGACATCTCCTTCAGTCTGAAAAAAGGTGAAGTGCTGGGGTTGATTGGCGAATCCGGCGCCGGGAAATCGACCATCGGGCAGGCTATTCTCGGCCATTGTCGTCATGGCATGCGTATTCAGCACGGCAATATCTGGTTGCAGAATACCAATCTGGCCGCGCTTACGGCGCGGCAGTTGCGAAAAATCCGCGGTATGCGCATCGCCTACGTGGCGCAATCTGCCAGTGCGGCGTTTAATCCGGCGCAAACCATCGGCGAACAGGTGATTGAGGCCGCCGTGCGTCATCATGTGTTGTCCCGCAAGCAGGCGATTGAACGGGCGCTGACGCTGTTCGGTCTGCTTTCTCTGCCGGAACCCGCGGCGTTTTTCAAACGCTACCCGCATCAGGTATCCGGCGGACAGCTTCAACGAGCAATGATTGCCATGGCGATGTGCGCCGGGCCTGAGCTGATTATCTTTGATGAACCGACGACGGCGCTGGATGTCACCACGCAGTTGGGCGTACTGAAAGCCATTGACGACATTATTCGTTTAACCGGCGTCGCCGCGCTTTATATCAGTCACGATCTGGCCGTGGTTGCTCAGCTCAGCAACCGAATCATGGTGTTGCGCAACGGCCGTCAGGTTGAAACCGGAGAAACGGCGCAACTGCTGGCTCAGCCGAAAGAAGACTATACCCGCCAACTGTTGCAGGTAAGAGGCGAGCACCGGCAGCCTCTGCCGCCGCCGGATGCTACCCTGCTGGATATCCGCACGGTCAGTGTTCATTATGAGCGTCAGCGCGTACTGGCGTCGGTGTCCCTGCAACTTGGCCGCGGACGGACGCTGGCGGTCATTGGTGAGTCCGGCTCGGGAAAATCGACGTTGGGGCGCGCGGTCTGTGGGCTGATCTCTCCGGCAAGCGGTGACGTTTTGCTAAATGGCGAGCGCCTGCCAGCCCGATTGGCGAAGCGTACCCGTCAGCATTTGCAATCAATACAAATGATCCATCAGCATCCTGATACCGCGTTGAATCCACGTTTGACGGTAGGGATGCAGATTGAACGCACCATCGCCTGTCTGACGGATTTACCTGCCGTGCAGCGGCGTATACGCGTGCGTGATTTGCTGCATCAGGTTGGGTTGCCGGCGACGGTTGCCGAACGCTACCCGGCATCGCTTTCCGGCGGTCAAAAGCAGCGCGTTTGCATCGCCCGGGCACTGGCGGCCTCACCGGCGGTGATTGTCTGTGATGAACCGACATCTGCGCTGGATCCGCTGGTGGCGCGGGATGTACTGGCGCTATTGGCGCAGATTCAGCAGGAAACCGGCGTCTCTTATCTGTTTATCACCCACGATCTCCACGTTGTCCGGGAAATCGCGGACAACGTGGCGGTATTGAAAAACGGGCAGATTATTCGTCAGGGAGCGGTGGACGAAGCGCTATCGCCGCCGCTGGATGATTATACCCAACGGTTGTTGGATGCCGTACCGGAAATGCGCTGCGGCTGGCTGCGGGAAGTAATGGACGCCGCTGACGTATAGTCTTCCGGTGGTCGTGAAGCGGCTATTTTTGTCTCTCAGGGAAGGGAGGAAGCTGACGGAATGTGTTCAGCAATCCTTCCGCCCACGCCCTGCGGATGGTGGCAAAATAGTGGTTGTTCTCGGTGATTCGCTGTTGTTCGCTGACGTCAAAACTGTTATTGCGATAAATCATGACGTCCAGCGGCAGCCCGACGGACAAATTGCTGCGCAGGGTGGAATCGATGGAGATTAATGCGCAACACATAGCCTGTTCCAGCGGCGTATCCATACTCAGCACCCGATCGATAATCGGTTTACCGTACTTGCTTTCGCCGATTTGGAAATAAGGCGTATCGCGGGTGGCCTCGATGAAGTTGCCTTCGGGGTAAATATGGAATAATCGCGGTTCTTCATCGCCAATCTGGCCGCCCAGCAGCAGATTACAGCCGAAGTTGGTATTGCTGCCGCTCTGCTGGGACTGGCTATCGCGATAAATCACTTCACGCACGGTTTCTCCCAGCAGCGTGGCGGCGTCATACAGGGAACTGACCTGCATCAGGTTGGGCGTGTGCTGTGCCTCAATGCGGGCGGTGAGCAGGCTGATGATACTCTGCGTGGTGGCCAGATTACCTGCGCACTGAATCACCAGAACTCGTTCGCCTTCATGATGAAAAACATGAAGTTTTTTGAACGTTGCAATGTGATCGACACCGGCGTTGGTGCGGGAATCTGAAGCAAATACCAAACCGTCGGACAGACGCATGGCCACACAGTACGTCATAGATACCTTCTCGTTAAAAAATTTACTGTTGCTGCTGTACCTGTTGCTGTTGTTCAAACAAGCGTACTTCAGCCTCTGAAAACATCTCTTCACACCCGCCGCCAAGCCGTGTCCCGCGTACCGGACAGGCATCCAGATAATCCATGCCCACCGCTAGCCACAGGTGCTGATGGAGCTCCCGGGTGTTATTGGTAATATCAAATCCCTGCCAGCGACCGTCCAGCCAGACTTCGGCCCAGGCGTGCATCGCCACGTGCTGGGTATCCTGACTATACACATAGCCGCTTACATAGCGGGCTGGGATATGCAGGCTGCGACAGCAGGCCAGAAAGACGTGGGTGTGATCCTGACAGACGCCTTTCTGCATGGCAAACGCGACGGCGGCGGTATCCTGAACCTGCGTCGCGCCGGGAGTATACGGCATTTTCAACTGTAATTCCGCCATCAGCGTATTCAGGCTTTCTTCCGGTGCGTCGGGCCGATAATAGCGCATCGCAAACTCACGAATGCTGCTGTCGGCCTCGGTCAGCGGCGTGGTTCGCAGAAACACCAACGGTGACAAAGGATCAGTCTCATTACTGTGATAAACCTCTTCTGCGTTATCGGCGATTTCTACCACGCCTTGAGCGTGAATCGTGATGTCGTGATGCGGAATATCGAGGGTCAGCACGTGCAGGATATTACCGTAGGCGTCGGTGGTGGCAACGGCCGAGGCGGGCAGCGTCAGTTTCCATTCCCGAATCTGCTGGCGGGCCGAGTTCTGCGGCGTCAGGCGCAGGTACTGGGTGCTGAATTTCACTTCCTCATCATAGTGATAATGCGTCAGGTGATTGATGGTGAGTTTCATAGCGCCTCCAGATAGGTATGACGGATGCTGTCAGCCAGTTCATTGATTTTGCCGATAAAATTATTGAGATAAAGGTGCAGATCGTCGGCCAGAATGTCATCCAGCGTGCTGAAGCGCAGCTCGACGTGCAGCAGGTGGGCGAGACGATGGGGAACCTTGGCCCGCTGGCTACCGATGGCTTCCAGTTGCTGTACCAGATCGCCCACACAGGCGTGCAGCGAACGCGGAACATCCTCGCGTAATACCAGCAGTTCGGTCACGGTTTCACGGCTCATCGGTTGGCGATAGATGCTGTGGTAAGCTTCCCGCGCACTGACCGATCGCAACAGCGTATCCAGCCGATAATATTCTCGCACCGGATCGGGATCGCTATTCAACTGCTGGTCTTTCACGTTGAGCAACTGCGCGGTGGCGTAAGCTCGCTCTATCAACGTGCCGAGACGAATAAAGCACTGCGCATCGTTACGCAGCAGCGTACCGAACATGGCGCCCCGAAACAGATGAGAACGCTCTTTCACCCAGTCAAAGAACGCATCAATGCCAATTTTATCGACCCCTTGATGGCGCAGGTTGCGGATATCAATCCGGGTGGTGTTAATGCACTCCCAGACTTCGGAGGACAGACTGCCGCGCACGGCATGGGCGTTGTTCCACGCCATCTCGATGCAGTTGTAAATGCTGCTCGGATTCTGGCTGTCCAAGGCAAAGAAGTTCAGCAGGTTATTCATCGAAAAACGAACGTAACGCTGCTGAAACAGCTCGTGGGTGTAGGTCAGGTTCAGCGGCAGCGCCAGATCGTTCTGCTGCTGACTGTGGCGCGGCATCATGGAGAGTTTATAGGTTACATCCAGAACGCGGGCGAGACTTTCCGCCCGTTCCAGATAACGGGCCATCCAATAGAGTTCACTGGCTGTGCGGCTTAGCATGATTCATCCTCCTCCATGACCCAGGTGTCTTTCGTACCGCCGCCTTGCGACGAGTTGACCACCAGTGAACCTTCCGTGAGCGCCACGCGGGTCAGACCGCCCGGCACCAGACGGATCTCCTCGCCAAACAGCGCGAACGGGCGCAAATCAATGTGGCGGGGAGCCAAACCATCTTCGACAAAGGTGGGGCAGGTGGAGAGCGCCAGCGTTTCCTGCCCGATGTAATTATGCGGGTTTGCCAGCAGGCGCTGCCGGAAGTCGTCTATTTCCTGACGCGAGGCCCTCGGGCCGACCAGCATGCCGTAGCCGCCCGCGCCGTGGACTTCTTTCACCACCATACTGGCCAGATTGTCGAGCACGTAGCTCAATTCTTTGGGATCGCGGCACTGCCAGGTCGGAATATTGCCCAGAATCGGTTCTTCGGACAGGTAGAAGCGGATCATATCCGGCACATAGGGATAGATAGACTTATCGTCCGCCACCCCGGTGCCAATGGCATTGGCCAGTACCACTCCACCCGTGCGATAGACCGACAACAGGCCCGGCACGCCGAGCATCGAATCGGCGCGGAACGCCAGCGGATCGAGGAAGGCATCATCCACGCGGCGATAAATGACGTCCACCTGACAAGGGCCTTCCGTGGTGCGCATATAGACCGCGCCTTCCTTGACGAACAGGTCGGCGCTTTCCACCAGTTCGACCCCCATTTGCTGAGCCAGAAAGCTGTGTTCGAAATACGCACTGTTAAAGCGCCCCGGCGTCATCACCACAACGGTAGGATCATCGACGGGCGTGCTTTCACGCAGCGTTTGCAGCAGGTAGCTGGGGTAGCGTTCGACGGGGGCGATATGCTGTCTGGCAAACAGATCCGGGTAGAGCCGCATCATCATTTTGCGGTTTTCCAACATGTAAGAGACGCCGGAAGGGGTCCTCAGGTTGTCTTCCAGTACGTAATAATTGCCGTCGTTGTTACGCACCATATCGATGCCGGTGATATGGGCGTAGATATTGTTGTGCAGATTGACTCCCTGCATACAGGGCTGGTACTGATCGTTTGCCAGCACCTGCTCGCTGGGAATAATGCCTGCTTTGAGAATATGTTGTTGATGGTAGATATCGTACAGAAACGCGTTCAGCGCCTGTACCCGCTGACGGATGCCGCGATCGAGCTGTTGCCATTCATGGGCCGGAATAATGCGCGGCACGCTGTCGAAAGGAATTAAACGCTCGGTTCCTCCTTCTTCACCATAAACGTTAAAGGTTATCCCAACCCGATGAAACAACAGCTCGGCCTGTTCCTTTTTCTGACGGATTGCCTGCTGATCGGTCTGTTGTAACCATTGCCAATAGGAGTTGTAGTGCTGACGTTGTTTGCCTTCCACCGAGATCATCTCGTCGTAGTAAGGCGCAGTCGGAAGTTTCATTTTTATCATTGTCATCCCCAGGCATCACGCTTGATAGCGATAATAGGACAATGCATAAAATGCGCCATTTTGACAAAGTACGCGTCTGTCATTGTTTAGCGAAAAATTTTGCACACTGATGGGGCGTTTGGTGAATGGCTATGCACCATAGCCATTCATGTCAGGGACGATGCGGTGAGATAGAACGAAAAAATTACCGGGAAAAATTTTTTAACGTCACCCGGCGACGGCCCGCAGGGTGACGGGCAGGGACGGGATCGCCCGTCAAAAAAGACGCTGCCAAATGGTGCGTCTTTGGGGAGAATGATCAATAACGGGGCTTAGCGACGAACGGCAATCGCTTCAATCTCGATTTTGACGTCTTTCGGCAAACGAGCGACTTCAACACAAGAACGAGCCGGGAACGGCGCTTCGTGTTCGGTGAAGAAGGCTTCATAAGCGGTATTGACGAGAGTAAAGTCGTGCAGATCTTTAACGAACACGGTGGTTTTGACGATGTCGGAAACTTTCAGACCCGCGGCTTCCACAATGGCCTGAACGTTTTCCAGGGACTGACGCGTCTGAGCCGTAATATTGTCGGCAACCAGACCGCTTTTCGGATTTACCGGAATCTGTCCGGATGTGATGATCATGCTACCGAGATCGACACCTTGTACATAAGGGCCAATAGCGGTTGGAGCGTGTTCAGTGCTGATAGTGCGTGACATGGTATCTCCTGATTAGGGCGTAAAAGGAACGCTGAGAACCTACCGGGATAGGCTCTGACGCTGCCCATTATTCAAAAAAGCCCTGCATCAGGCAATGTCCGTGAGCAGGGCAATGAAAGAAAGTCGTCAGCCGCTACGCTGGTAATGCTTAGCGGTCCTGCAATACAGCCTGACGTTCGAACTCTTTCTCGCAGTATTTACACTTCAGATGTACTTCGCCTTCCCGTTGTTTGACGCTGAACGAGGACGACACCGGCTCGCTACGGCTGATGCAGTTGCTGTTGGGACAGGTGAGTACGTCGTCAATGTGTTCCGGCAGCGTCGGCACCAGTTTGCGAACCACATCATAGTTATCAATCTGGTTGACGGTGGCCTGCGGCGCATACATCGCCAGTTGATTTGCCTGCTGTTCAGTCAGAAAGATATTTTCAATTTTAATCAGATCTTTACGACCCAGTTGGTTCGACGGCAGATTCAAACCGATAGTAATGCGCTGGTCAGTGGCCGTCAGCTTGAACAGCGTCAGCAGCTTAAAGCCGACTTGAGCGGGAATGTGGTCGATTACCGTGCCACGTTTGATGGCTTCTACCTGTAGTTTATTATCGTGAGTCATGGCTATTCCTCTTTCTCTCACAAAACCAGTTCACTATTCAGTACCAGCGCCAGCAGAGCCTGACGTGCATAAATACCATTACCTGCCTGCTGGAAGTAGTAGGCGTAGGGCGTCGAATCCACATCGCGGGTGATTTCGTCCACGCGCGGCAGGGGATGCAGCACCTTCAGATTTGAGCGGGCATTTTGCAGGTCGGCGGCCCGCAGAACGAACTGAGACTTGATATTGATGTATTCGGATGGGTCCAGGCGCTCTTTCTGCACGCGGGTCATATACAGAATATCCAGCTCGTCCACCACGTCTTCGATGCTGTTATGCAGGCTGTAAGATATGTTTTTCTCTTCCAGCATGGTCAGGATGTAGTCCGGCATGGCCAGCGCGTCCGGCGCGATAAAGTAGAAACGGTTGCCATCGAATTTCGCCAGCGCCTGCGTCAGCGAATGTACCGTACGGCCGTATTTCAGGTCGCCGACCATGGCGATATTGATATTGTTCAGACGGCCCTGCGTTTCCTGAATGGTGAACAGGTCGAGCAGCGTTTGCGTTGGATGCTGGTTGGCGCCGTCGCCGGCATTCAGGACGGGAATGCCGCCGGAGAATTTGGCCGCCAGGCGGGAAGCCCCTTCCTGTGGGTGACGCATGACGATGGCGTCAACGTACTGACTGATGACTGAAATGGTGTCGGCCAATGTCTCGCCTTTTTTGCCCAGCGAAGTGTTATTGCTGTCGGCAAACCCGACCACGGAGGCGCCCAGACGATGCATTGCCGTTTCAAAGGATAACCGTGTTCGGGTAGATGCCTCAAAAAAACAGCTGGCAATCACTTTGTGCTTTAACAATTCTGGCTGAGGCTTGGCTTTCAGACTGGCGGCAACCTGTAGTGCCAGCTCCAAATCCTCTCGACTGAGATCGTTAATCGAAATGATATGTTTTTGATAAAGCGGATTGACCATTGTTGTTTTTCTCCTAACGGTTAGTCCGGTAAACACTGGACTGGTAGACAGGCAAAAAAAAGCCCCTCAATTGAGGGGCTTTTTTAAACGATCGGTTGAGCAACGGAAAGGAAAACGCTGGCTGGCTGCCGGATGGCAGTCGTGGCTGGTAACCAGCATCAGCAGCGGCGATTTTATTTATGCAGCAGTGCATGACCCCTCCCGGCAAATTGTCGGAAATTATACGCGCCGAGGACGCTAATTCAAGCGAAAAACGTGATTTTTTACGCATGGCAATCGGTTGCGAAATGAATATTCCCGGCATTAAAAATGAATAGTGAAACTCAGTTCACTTTTTCGGGCCAAGGCGCTGGCGGGCATCACATTTGGGGAGTATAAAGTTCTCAGCTATAACTTTATAAAACAAGGGTTCATTTTAAAACGGGGAATATATGATCACTGGCAATATCCATCACCTTGAACTGGTTCCTTACCTGCCTGCCAAACTGCGCGATGCCATCGAATATGTTAAACAACACATCACGGCGGACACCCCGTTGGGCAAGCATGACATTGACGGTAATAATGAATTCGTTCTGATTTCCAACGACAGCACTGACCTGCTGGAAAAACGCCGCGCCGAGTATCACGCCAAATATCTGGATATCCAGATTGTACTCTCCGGTGTGGAGGGCATGACGTTCAGCAATCGGCCTGCGGGCGAACCGGATACCGACTGGCTGGCGGATAAAGACATCGCCTTTTTACCATTCGGCGAACAGGAAAAGCAGTTTGTGTTGCAGGAAGGGGATTTCGTGGTATTTTTCCCCGGCGAAGTACACAAACCGCTGTGTGCAGTGGGTGAACCTGCGCACGTGCGCAAAGCCGTAGTGAAGATTGACGCCTCATTGGTGCGTTGATCAGGCTGCTTTGCTCCGCGTCCTCCCCCGATCGGCGGGGGGACGCGAGGACTGGCGTTCTAATCCTGACTTAACGTTGCCACCATTACCGCTTTAATGGTGTGCATGCGGTTTTCCGCTTGATCGAACACGATACTGTGTGCGGATTCAAAGACCTCGTCCGTCACTTCCATCCCGCCGTGCAGACCGTATTGCTCCGCCATTTGCTTGCCAAGCGTCGTTTGGTCATCATGAAATGCAGGCAGGCAGTGCAGGAATTTCACCTGTGGATTGCCCGTCGCGGCAATCATTGCCATGTTTACCTGATAAGATTTCAGCAGCGTAATACGTTCCTGCCAGGTTTCTTTCGGCTCACCCATGGAAACCCATACGTCGGTGTAAATGAAATCAACGCCGGCGACACCAGCGGCAGTATCTTCTGTCAACGTAATCGTGCCGCCGGTCTGTTTGGCCGCCGCCTGGCATTCGGCAACCAGCCCTGCTTCCGGCCAACAGGCTTTGGGTGCGACCAGACGCAAATCCAGCCCGGTCAGCGCCGCCGCTTCCAGCATGGTGTTGCCCATGTTGTTGCGCGCATCGCCCACATAAGCCAGTTTTAATTGCGATAGTGGTTTGCCGGGCAGGTGTTCCTGCATGGTCAGCAGATCCGCCAGTAACTGAGTCGGGTGGAATTCATTCGTCAGTCCGTTCCAGACGGGAACGCCGGAATATTGCGCCAGTGTTTCAACAATTTGCTGGCCGTGGCCGCGGTACTGAATACCGTCGTAGATTCTTCCCAGTACGCGGGCCGTATCCTTGATCGATTCTTTATGGCCGATCTGGCTGCCGGCCGGGCTTAGATAGGTCACCTGTGCGCCCTGATCGTATGCAGCAACTTCGAAAGAGCAACGGGTTCGGGTCGAATCTTTTTCGAAGATGAGTGCGATGTTTTTGCCTTGCAGGTGGCGGGTTTCATTGCCGCTTTTTTTATCGGCTTTCAGTTTGGTTGACAGGGCTAAAAGATTGGCGATTTCTACGGGGGTAAAATCCATTAATCTTAAAAAATTGCGTTTATAAAACGATTTCATGACGTACATCTCCATGCGGCTCAACACCAGTGGTTGAATTAAAATTCACTTTATATGTGTAATTATTCAATTTCAAGTGCTGATATCAAACTTTATAGTGGAGACCGTTGCAACGCTGTGGGACAATGACGAAATATTACGTCGATTAATGAGGACTGAGGCATGGCAAACCGCGAATTGCTGGAAGAACAACGTGAAGAGACACGCCTGATCATCGAAGAACTGCTGGAAGATGGCAGCGATCCCGATGCGCTTTATACCATTGAGCATCATTTTTCCGCGGAGAAGTTTGACGTGCTGGAAAAAGTCGCCGTGGAAGCGTTCAAGTTGGGCTATGAAGTAACGGATGCGGAAGAACTGGAAGTCGAAGACGGTGTTTTGCTGATGTGCTGTGATGCGATCAGCGAAGTGGCGTTGAACGCCGAATTGATCGACGCACAGGTGGAACAACTGTTGTCGCTGGCTGAACGTCATGGTGTGAACTACGACGGCTGGGGCACGTACTTTGAAGATCCTGATGGCGAAGACGGCGAGGATGGAGAAGACGAAGATTTTTATGACGAGGACGATGACGGAAAGCGTCATTAAGTTTTAAAACCTGCCTCGTTCAAGGCCGCAGATGTGAAAGCATCTGCGGTTTTTTACTTTTCCGTTCAGGGTCTTCGGTTACAGCGTCTTCAACATGGTCACTTCACAGTCGGTATGACCGGTATTGCCCATGGAATGCGGGATATGCTCGAATCCAAGCGATTGATAGAGCCGGATGGCGCTGGTCAAATGTCCGGTGGTTTCCAGATAGCAGCGGCGAAAACCACGCAGACGGGCAAATTCCAGCGCCTGCAAAGCAAGCTGTCTTGCCAGCCCTCTGCCGCGTACGACGGGTAAAAAATACATCTTTTGTAATTCGCACACGTCATCATCGCTCGCTATCAGCGGAGCGATACCGCCGCCGCCAACCACTTTGCCGTCATATTCCACGATCCAATAGGCGCTGTCTGGCTGACTGTACAGTGCGAACAGATTATCCAGATTCGGATCGGACACCGTGTAGCCTTTGTCCGCTGTCAAACCGAATTCAGCCGACACGCAGCGGATAACGTGGGCGATGGCAGCGTTGTCTTGTGCTGTAATCGGGCGTACCCGAAGGCTGACGGGAATTGCGGTTGTCATCATGCTCGCTCTGTCCTGCATCTCAACAGTTCCTGGATAGATGCAGAGTGTAATACCATTTAACCCCATTTTAATGCAATAACCGATTTTGGTTACTGTATTTTTATTTTTGTCAGCGGTGATTGTCGTGCGTGGCAGGCCGTGATTTAATAAACCGCTATTTTTACATGCTAAATGACCCTTAACGAATAAGGGTTTATGATTTACTTCTTTTAGGATGAAAGGATTTATGGATATCAATACTTCGGAAAATAAAACACTTCACCAAGTAAAATTTCATGGCAAAGGTGGGGAGTATTTCTCTATTTGGTTAGTAAATGCGTTATTAACAGCGATTACTTTAGGGATATATTCTGCCTGGGCGACCGTACGCCGCCGTCGTTATTTCTATGGGAATACGGAAATTAATGGCGACCGTTTTGACTACCATGCGCAACCCATGCAGATTCTTAAAGGCCGCCTGCTGGTAATTGGCGGCATTATTATATTTTACGTGCTGTTGGCGCTGTCACCGATTATGGGAACGCTGGTGTTAATCGCTTTTATGGGGTTGGTGCCATGGATCATTATCCGCAGCTGGCGCTATAACGCCATTATGTCAAGCTACCGTGGTGTGCGTTTTAATTATCACTGCAAAACCGGCAAGGCATATTGGGTATTGTTGTTTTTCCCGATCATTTTGGTATTAGGACTCTATCTCACGCTGCTGGCGATTGGAATGCTGGCTGGGCTGACAAATAGTCCGATGTTTACCGGTTTGTTGGCCATTGCCATTTTTATTCCAGGGTTTGCCGCTGTTAACGGCATGATTGCGATGATGCAGAGCGATCTGTATATCAATAATATGTTCTTCGGAAAGGTGGCGTTCAAAGCCGATCTGAATAAAGCGCCCTTTATTAAATTTTCTCTGATTAGCCTGCTAATCTTTATTCCTTTCCTGATCGCGGGATTGTCACTCATCAGTTCATTCATTCTCACCATGTTCCAGGCGGGAATGATGGGAGAAAGAACGGACGAGATGGTTGGTATGATGTTGCTGAGCAACATGTTTAATCTGATTATGATGTTTATTGTGATGGGCTTTGGGATGCTGGTTTCCAGCAGCTACCTGGTCGTCGCCCAGCGAAACTATCTGTTTAATCAGACGGTGTTAAACGGTGATATCAAATTACGTTCCACCATGCAGACCCTGTCGTACACGGGGTTACTGATAACGAACAGTTTGATCACCGTATTTTCATTGGGATTGGCTGCGCCGGTTGCCGAAGTCCGTCACGCGCGTTATATAGCGAATTCGACGGCTATCGAAGGCGATCTGTCTCTGCTGAATGTACAGGCGCATCAGGATAGCGCAAACACGGCAGTGGCAGAGGAGGCGGTCAATGCGCTCGATCTGAATATTGGCATCTAAGGCCACATCATGATCATTGAGGGGCATTACCAGTACCCTGGACAGGCAGCCCGTGAGGCTGCCTGTCTCGATTTAAGCGATAACGGTTCACTGCTGGTCTTGAAAACGCAGAAAGCGACCGTCACCCACTCATTGGAGCAGGTCGCGGTGTCCGATGCATTGGGTTCTATTCCTTTGACGCTTTCGTTTTCAGACGGTGGACGTTTCGTGCCCGATAATGATCCGGCTTTTCGCGAATGGTACGAAAAACGCCGTCCGGCTGGACTGGTACATCGGCTGGAGCGTTATAAACGCGGGGTGGCATTGACTCTGCTGGTCACGATTCTGGTTGCGTTCAGCTATGTTTATGTCGTACTGCCCTGGGCCAGCTCGGCCATTGCGTTACGCATCCCGACCATCGTCGAGCTGCAACTCGGCAAACATACGCGAACGTTACTGCAACATAGTGATTTCAAACCTTCCGCATTACCGCCGGCCCGTCAGCAGGAAATGCAGCGGCTATTCCTGCAAGTGATGCCGCCGGAAATGCGCGACGAGAGAACGCCGCTGCGTCTTGAACTGATGTCCGCCCCGATCGGCCCCAATGCATTCATGCTGGTAGATGGTTCGCTGATTATCAGCGATGATCTGGCCAAACTGGCAAAAGACGACGATGAGCTGGCCGCCGTGATGCTGCATGAGATGGGACATCATGCCCATCGACACCCGATGCGGATGCTGGTGCGTTCTTCGCTGGTGTCATTGACGTTTATGTGGATGACGGGGGATGTCAGCGGGATTGGCGATACGCTGCTGCAATCGGCTGCATTCATGAATGAACTACAGTTTTCACGGGGTATGGAGCGGGAAGCGGATGCCTGGGCGATAGCGGAAATGCAGCGTCAGGGACGATCGCTTCAAGCGATGCAGGCGATGTATCAGGCATTGATGAACCATGCGCACCACGATAATGAATCACTGGAACTGCCCGGCTGGCTGAGCACGCATCCCAACATGCAGGAACGGCTGGATGCCATCAACGCACAAAACGCCGAGTCACAATAATTCATGTCGGTGGCGCTAAACCACCGACCTGTTGACTCAGCGAGTTGCCATTCTTGAGTTATTTCACTACCGAACCATCTTTTAAGATAAACATCAGATTTCCCCGCCAGAACTCGGCCAGAAAAATGTTTTCCAGTTCAATGCCATGTCGTGATATCTCAGTGGAAAGCCAGTCTTCGTCTTTTTCTATTTCACCCAGTTCGTATTTTCTGGGTTTACCGTCTTTAACGACGATCACGGATGGCATATCCATGTCCTCGCAGACAACGGTTAGCTGTCCGTTTGGCTCAATCTGGGCGTAATTGATTTTTTGAAAAGAGTAGATGCCCTGTGTATGAAGTTGTGAGGCGACGTTGATAATATCGATTTTATTTCTTTTCTTCAGAATATTGTCCATCAGAAAATGCCCTTTCTTGATGATTGGAATAGGATCACCAATGCTGACGGAGCGAAAAAAATAAATATGTTTGCTGACGGCATTGAGCAGCGAGATTAAGCCAACGCCAATAAATAGTACGATAATGTATTGATAGAGCGGGATGCTGTCGCTATAGATAACGCCACCAATTACGCCGCCCAGTACAAAGTTGCCAATAAAGTCTACAGGCGTCATTTGCGACAGTTGAGTTTTACCTGAAAAATTTAAATGAGCGATAACAATAATAAATCCTATTATGAATTTTAATAATACAAATCCGTAGTACTCCATTTTATTCTCCCTTACTCACTTGCTTACCTTTCATACTGTAGGTTTGTCTACTGCGGTATAGTGAATATAGCAATATTGAACGAGATGAGTCGGCGATCTTCATGATTTACCTGAAAATGAGATTGAAACCAGATGGACAAAGCCCCGACGTTATCGTCAGGGCTTGTTTACAAGGATAAAAAGGGGACGCGAGTTATAGTGCGGCGATAACCGATTGCTGTTCCAGCAGTTTCGCTTTGGCGACGGCATAGCCATCCAGTTTTTCGCGCTCTTTGGCGACAACCGCTTCAGGTGCGCGAGCAACGAAACCTTCGTTGGATAGTTTGCTCTCGATACGACCGATTTCAACTTCGATTTTGGCGACTTCTTTAGCCAAACGATCCAGCTCAGCGGCTTTATCGATCAACCCCGCCATCGGAATCAGCAGTTCTGCGCCTTCGATCAGTTTGGTCACAGAAACCGGGCCTTTATCACCCGCGGGCAGCAGCGTAATGCTTTCCAGACGCGCCAGCGTTTGAATAAAGCTGCGGTTTTCGTCTACCCGGCGTTGGGCGTCGGCACTGGCATTGCGCAGCAATACATCCAGCGGTTTACTCGGCGCAATATTCATTTCCGCCCGGATATTACGCACGGCAATAATCGCTTGCTTGATCCATTCCAGATCGTTCAGCGCCAGCGTATCTTCCTGTGCGTCGTTAAATGCCGGGAAAGGCTGCAACATAATCGTGTCGCCGGCAATCTCTTTCAGCACTTTCACCCGCTGCCAGATGGTTTCGGTGATGAACGGAATGATCGGATGAGCCAGACGCAGCAATGCTTCCAGCACGTTCACCAGCGTGTTGCGCGTACCGCGCAGTTCCGCTTCCGTTCCGCCGTTCATCACCGGCTTCGCCAGCTCCAGATACCAGTCGCAGAACTGGTTCCAGGTGAACTCGTACAGGATATTGGCGGCGATATCAAAGCGGTAGCTGTCCAGCGCTTCACGGTAGGCTTTTACGGTGCGGTTAAATTCCGTCAGGATCCAGCGGTCGGCCAGCGACAGCACCTTCTCTCCGCCATTGAAGCCGCAATCCTGATCTTCGGTATTCATCAACACAAAACGGCTGGCGTTCCACAGCTTGTTGCAGAAGTTGCGGTAACCTTCCAGACGTTTCATATCCCAGTTGATATCGCGTCCGGTGGAGGCCAGCGCGGCCAGCGTAAAGCGCAGCGCGTCCGTTCCGTGCGGCTCGATACCGTTCGGGAACTGTTTCTCGGTACGCTTGCGGATTTTTTCCGCCAACTGCGGTTGCATCATGTTGCCGGTACGTTTTTCCAGCAATGCTTCCAGCGAAATACCGTCCACCATGTCCAACGGGTCAATCACGTTCCCTTTGGATTTCGACATTTTCTGGCCTTCTTCGTCACGAATCAGGCCAGTCATATACACGGTATGGAACGGCACCTGTGGCTTGCCGTTTTCATCTTTGATGAAGTGCATGGTCAGCATGATCATACGGGCAATCCAGAAGAAAATAATGTCGAAGCCGCTGACCATCACGCTGCTGGGATGGAAGGCTTTCAGCTCCGGCGTCTGTTCCGGCCAGCCCAGTGTAGAGAAGGTCCACAGTCCGGAAGAGAACCAGGTATCCAGCACGTCTTCGTCCTGATTTAAGGCGATATCGTCAGACAGATTGTTTTCACGACGAACTTCTGCCTCATCGCGGCCAACGTATACTTTGCCTTGCGCATCGTACCAGGCCGGAATACGGTGACCCCACCACAGCTGACGGGAAATACACCAGTCCTGAATGTCGCGCATCCAACTGAAGTACATGTTTTCGTACTGCTTAGGCACAAACTGGATTTCACCCTGCTCGACGGCTTCAACCGCAACGTTGGCCAGTGGCGCGGTGCGGACATACCACTGGTCGGTCAGCATGGGTTCAATCACCACGCCACCGCGATCGCCGTAAGGAACAGTCAGGTCGTGCGCTTTGATTTCTTCCAGCAGGCCGAGTTGATCAAAGGCCGCAACGATGGCCTTACGCGCAGCAAAACGTTCCAGACCACGGAGGGATTCAGGAATAGCGCTGCTGTAGGCGGTACTGGCTTCGCCATTGGTATCGAACACTTCGGCTTCCTGGCGGATATCGCCATCAAACGTCAGAATGTTGATCATCGGAAGCTGGTGACGTTTGCCGACCTCGTAGTCGTTGAAATCGTGGGCCGGCGTGATCTTCACGCAGCCGGTGCCTTTTTCCATATCGGCGTGTTCGTCACCGACGATCTTGATGCGGCGGCCCACCAGCGGCAGGATCACTTCTTTACCGATAAGGCTCTGGTAACGCGGATCTTCCGGGTTGACCGCGACACCGGTATCGCCCAGCATGGTTTCCGGACGTGTGGTGGCAACCACCAGATAATCTTTGCCTTCAGCGGTTTTGACGCCGTCGGCCAGCGGATAACGCAGGTGCCACATGGAGCCTTTAACGTCACGGTTTTCGACTTCCAGATCGGAAATCGCGGTGCGCAGTTTCGGATCCCAGTTCACCAGGCGTTTGCCGCGATAAATCAGATCTTCTTTATAAAGACGAACGAATACCTCTTTCACCGCATTGGACAAACCTTCGTCCATGGTGAAACGTTCACGTTCCCAATCGACGGAGTTACCCAGACGGCGCATCTGGCGGGTGATCGTGCCGCCAGACTCGGCTTTCCACTGCCAGATTTTATCGATAAACGCGTCACGGCCGTAATCATGGCGCGTTTTACCTTCTTCGGCCGCGATCTTGCGCTCAACCACCATCTGGGTGGCGATACCCGCATGGTCGGTGCCCGCCTGCCATAGCGTATTTTTACCCTGCATACGCTGATAGCGGATCAGCGTATCCATAATGGTTTGCTGGAAAGCATGGCCCATATGCAAGCTGCCGGTGACGTTGGGCGGCGGGATCATGATACTGAAGCTTTCTTTACTCGTATCGCCGTTCGGCTTGAAATAGCCTTGTTCTTCCCAGCGCTCGTAGAGCGGCTGCTCGATATCTTGCGGGTTATATTTCGTTTCCATTATGCTCAAAATTCAGTGAGTTGGCGGCTTAGCCGTAGTCAATTGAAAGCCGACGCTGCGATAGGCTTTATAGCGGTCGCGCGCCAACTGTTTCAGGGATTCTTCGTAAGGGACAAAGTCTATCACTTCATGGAAAGCGGTGGCAAAATCTGCGAAGTGAGGCAGCAGGCTGATTAGCAGATCCCGCGGGGCATTTCCGCGTCGCTCCGGCCACGCCAGTTCGACGGGCGCCCCCTGACGCGGCCCTTCTCCCGCCAGATTGTGCGGAACAAAGCTGTGGGGATCGCGTTGCCACAACGCTTCATCCAATCGCATGGCCTGCTGCTCATTTTCACAGGCAATCAATACTCGCTTTCCCGCGCGCCAACGTTCCGCCGCCAGTGTGCACGCCAGCACCTCGAAGGCGCGGAGATCGCCGCTTTTACTGTCGTGTTCAAGAAGATAGAACGTTGCGTTTTTCATTATCTACACTATTGATAAAGGCCGGAAAGTCCGGCCCGGTATTGCTGATTGAGTCAGGCGCAGATGGTGGCGCCTGACAGACTGCCGTCATTCTACGTCGTTCAGTCCGGCGCGGTTAAGCAGGAATTGCGACAGCAGCGCCACCGGACGACCGGTGGCGCCTTTGGCCTTGCCTGAGCGCCATGCCGTTCCGGCGATGTCCAGATGCGCCCAGCTGTACTTGCGCGTGAAGCGTGACAGGAAGCAGCCGGCGGTAATCGCCCCGCCGGGACGACCGCCGATGTTTGCCATATCGGCAAAATTGGATTCCAACTGCTCCTGGAACTCATCGGTTAGCGGCAAACGCCAGGCGCGGTCGCCCGATTGCTCGGACGCGCCCAGCAACTCATGCGCCAGTGGGTTGTGGTTCGCCATCAGGCCCGTGATGTGATGACCAAGGGCAATCACACAGGCACCGGTCAGCGTCGCAACGTCAATGACGACATCCGGCTCATAGCGCTCAACGTAGGTCAGGGCGTCACACAGCACCAGACGGCCTTCCGCGTCGGTATTCAGCACTTCGACGGTCTGACCTGACATGGTGGTCAGCACGTCGCCCGGACGATAAGAACGCCCGTCGACCATATTTTCACAACCGGCCAGCACGCCGATGATATTTAGCGGCAGCGCCAGTTCGGCGGCCATGCGCATTACCCCGTAAACGGTGGCGGCACCGCACATGTCATATTTCATTTCGTCCATGCTGTCGGCAGGTTTGATGGAGACGCCGCCGGAATCGAACGTCAGGCCTTTGCCGACCAGCACAATCGGGCGGCTATCCGCAGACGGATCGCCTTTGTATTCGATGACGGACATCAGTGATTCATTCTGCGAGCCCTGGCCGACAGCCAGATAAGCGTTCATGCCCAGCTCTTTCATCTGCTGCTCGCCAATGACGCGGGTGGTGATGTTCTGGCTGTAAGTATCCGCCAGTTGACGAGCCTGCGACGCCAGATAAGCGGCATTACAGATATTTGGCGGCATGTTGCCGAGGTCTTTGGCGGCTTTAATGCCGGCGGCAATCGCCAGACCGTGTTGAATAGCCCGCTCGCCGCTGGTCAGTTCACGGCGCGTCGGCACGTTGAATACCATTTTACGCAACGGACGGCGCAGCTCGATTTTGTTGCTCTTGAGCTGGTCAAAGGTGTAGAGCGACTCTTTGGCGGTTTCGACGGCCTGACGCACTTTCCAATAGGTGTTACGGCCTTTGACGTGCAGTTCAGTAAGAAAACAGACCGCTTCCATCGAACCCGTTTCATTCAGCGCGTTGATGGTTTTCTGAATGACCTGTTTGTACTGACGCTCATCAAGCTCGCGCTCTTTGCCACAGCCAATCAGCAAAATACGCTCTGAAAGAATGTTGGGTACATGGTGCAATAGCAATGATTGCCCCACTTTGCCTTCCAGTTCACCGCGGCGAAGCAACGCGCTGATATAGCCGTCGCTGATTTTATCGAGCTGTTCGGCAATTGGGGACAGGCGACGCGGTTCAAACACGCCGACGACAATGCATGCACTGCGTTGTTTTTCCGGGCTACCGCTTTTTACGCTGAACTCCATGTACTCTCCTGAATCTTAAAGACAAAGGCGGGATCAACGGCTAGAATGTGACACTCCGTAATATTTTCCCGCCGTTGCGTTAACATAACCTGTGTTAATCTTAACGACGTAACGAATCTGTTTTGGTGACTATAAGCAGGTTCTGATACAACAGCTCAAACGCAGTATGTTGTAATACAGTTTTAGCTACGAAGGTTGCCACAAATGAGTATAAATGGCGAGTTAGCGAAGAAACTATCGACTTTCCTGCAAAAAGACAAGTTTTCACAGGCGTAATTAAGCGTGATCATCATTCGATATCTGGTAAGGGAAACATTTAAAAGCCAAGTGGCCATCCTTTTCATTCTGTTACTGATTTTCTTTTGTCAGAAATTAGTGCGGATACTGGGCGCCGCGGTTGATGGCGAAATCCCGACAAATTTGGTTATCTCTCTGCTGGGACTGGGTGTGCCAGAGATGGTGCAGCTTATTCTGCCATTAAGCCTGTTTCTTGGATTATTGATGTCGCTTGGCCGCCTGTATGCAGAAAGCGAGATTACGGTCATGCATGCCTGTGGGCTGGGTAAAAGCGTGCTGTTAAAAGCGGCGCTGGTACTGGCGGTGCTGACGGCGGTGATGGCTACCATCAATGTGCTGTGGCTTAGCCCGTGGTCTTCCCGGCATCAGGAAGTGGTACTGGCGGAAGCGAAAGCCAATCCCGGCATGGCTGCGTTGGTCGAAGGACAGTTTAAGTCCGCGCAGGGCGGTAATGCAGTGCTGTTTGTCGGTAATGTAAAAGGTCAGGAGTTTGAACACGTCTTTCTGGCGCAGCTGCGGACGAGTGGCAATGCCCGTCCTTCCGTTGTGGTGGCCGATCGTGGTCATATCACGCAGAATAGCGAAGGCTCTCAGGTGGTGACGCTGGATAACGGCTCCCGCTATGAAGGAACGGCATTACTGCGTGATTTTCGTATTACCGACTTCACCAACTATCAGGCGGTGATCGGTCATCAAACGGTCACGCTGAACAACAAAGACGTACAGCAAATGGATATGCAGACCTTGTGGCATTCAAGCGAGAATGATGCACGGGCCGAATTTCACTGGCGATTGACGCTGATTGTTTCGGTGCTCATCATGGCGCTCATGGTGGTGCCGCTCAGTGCGGTCAATCCACGGCAAGGACGGGTACTCAGTATGCTGCCGGCCATGCTGCTCTACCTGATTTTCTTCCTGCTGCAAAGTTCGCTGCGTTCCAATGCGAGTAAAGGGAAAATCGATCCCATGTTCTGGGTCTGGCTGACCAATCTGATGTATTTCGGTATCGCGGTGGTTCTCAACCTCTGGGACAGCATTCCAATGCGCAAAGCGCGTTCTCGTTTTAAAGCTCGTTCTTTTAAAACACAAGGGGCGGCCTGATGTTTGGTGTATTAGACCGCTATATCGGCAGAACCATTTTCAATACCATCATGACGACGCTGTTCCTGCTGGTATCGCTATCCGGCATTATCAAGTTTGTCGACCAGCTGCGCAGGGTTGGGCAGGGAAGTTATTCGGCGTTGGGGGCCGGACTTTATACTTTGCTCAGCGTGCCAAAAGATATCGAAATCTTCTTTCCGATGGCCGCGCTGCTCGGCGCCTTGCTGGGTTTGGGGACGCTGGCAACCCGCAGTGAGTTGGTTGTGATGCAGGCTTCAGGCTTCACCCGATTGCAGATTGCCGGAGCCGTAATGAAAACCGCGATTCCGCTGGTGTTGCTCACCATGGCGATTGGCGAGTGGGTTTCCCCTCAGGGTGAACAGATGGCGCGCAACTACCGTTCTCAGATGATCTCGGGTGGTTCGATGATCTCCACACAAGGCGGGCTGTGGGCAAAAGATGGCAATGATTTTATCTATATTGAACGGGTCGTCGGCGACGGTGAACTTTCCGGCGTCAATATTTATCATTTCGACCAGCAAAACAAACTGTTGTCTGTACGCTATGCGGCATCGGCGACCTTCGATAACGGCGTCTGGAAACTGTCACAGGTTGATGAATCCGACCTGAGCGACGGCAAGCAGATTGGTGGAAGCCAGACGCTTAGCGGGGAATGGAAAACCAACCTGACGCCAGACAAACTGGGCGTGGTGGCGCTGGAGCCTGATTCGCTCTCGATTCGCGGACTGCACGATTACGCCAACTACCTGAAACAGAGCGGCCAGGAAGCGAGTCGTTACCAGCTCAACATGTGGAGCAAGATCTTTTCACCGGTCTCCGTTGCCGTAATGATGCTGATGGCGGTTTCCTTCATCTTTGGACCGTTGCGTAGCGTATCCGCTGGTGCGCGTATCGTAATTGGTATCAGCTTTGGTTTCTTGTTCTATCTGCTTAATGAAATCTTCCGGCCGCTGAGCCTGGTATATGGCATTCCTCCGATTCTGGGGGCTATCTTGCCCAGCGCAGTGTTCCTGATTATCAGCGTGTCGTTGCTATTGAAACGTCGCTAGCCTTGCCTTAAATCTTGTAAAAAGGCGTTGCCGGGAAACCGCAACGCCTTTTTTATGCCGAGAGGTAACCAAAGATTAGGGGTTAGCAGTCGCGGGGCTAATGCGCATTGGCCCTCTAAAATGATGTTAACACCTTGCCAAAGATGATTTTTTCAGCACTTAACCCGACGCAGGGCGGAATAGAGTTGCGCACCAGTCGGCAAACGGTATAATGCACCCGTTTTCCGCATACTACTTCAGTGCCGAAGTGGCGAAATCGGTAGACGCAGTTGATTCAAAATCAACCGCCGCAAGGTGTGCCGGTTCGAGTCCGGCCTTCGGCACCATCGTATGAAAATCAAGTCACCTTAGGGTGGCTTTTTTTGTGTCCATAATCGTCCAATAACGTCCATATCTACCTGTTAAATAACATTTTTAATCCTATTTTATTCCTCCCGGTGTCGTCTGTTTTATCCACACTAATCTTTTCCCGTCTAGTGACAGACATTGTAGCGCGTGCCGCCAAACCTCGCGGAAGGGTCTACAAACTCGCGGATGCGAATGCTCTGTACCTTTCTAACGGCTCAAACGCTGGTATCTGAAGGCAAGAAAGCCGAATTGCTTTCGCTATCTGCTGATCTCACTGGTGAAAGCCAAAGAGAAACGTGATGAGGTGCGGTTGTTGTTAGCTGATGGCATCAATCCGGCGCAAAGATGCGAGCTGAACATCTGGTACCTTTGACATCATGTGTATCCACGTTAATAACTGTTTTTTAAAGAAGCGCGTTAGCAACTTTAGCGGTCATTGAATACTCGCCATGCTAAGGAGTAGTATGTTTTTAGTTACTGAATTTACTACATAAGGACATTGGCATCTCATGGACGATAACAAGAACAACAGTCTCTCAACCATTCAGGCACTTAAAATTCTCGATTATTGGCACAAGATTGAATTTTTCGAGTCCACTGATATTAAAAGTCTGGAGGATAACGCTGATGGCGTTCTGAGACTGACAGTGGAGGCACTGCAAGTTCCTTCAGCGCTTCCCTGGATCGATCCCCAACAGATCAGGCTGGCGGGAAGAGATTATTTTCCCTCAAAGAAATATCACTATGAGCTTTTTTTTGGCATTTTCGATCGCAAGGAAATATTTACCCGCGCAAAACAAACCTGGCCTGATATTGCAGATGTTAAGGATGAACAACTTCAGGATGAAGGTCGGACTTGTTCGGTAAAATGTCTCGTCGATCAGGATGGATATATTGATGGCGAAAGTTTTGAGTTCTCTACCGTCACATGGGCGCTAGGACAATTGGAAACTGGCGGATTGCAGGACATCAGTCTGGAGTCTTACCAAATTGCGACCGGGAAGTTACAAAAGCGCTTTCAGGAAATTATTGCGGTAGCTAACAATCTAAAAAAAGAGCATGGATTACCGCCCGTCCTGACGACTTACGAAATTATTGAATTTTTGAAGGCAATGGCAGAATGGACGCATTTCAGCCCGGAAGTTCCGGCGCCAGCGCTTTTTATTAAGCTAAAAGAGATCAGAACGAAAAAAAACGCTCCCTGTAAGGATCAGCAACAGCAAACGTTTTATCCGGACAGGCTTTCTGAACTCTCTCGCCTTTCTCAAATATCGGTTAACCCGGCTCTCACCGAAGTATCTGTATCTTCGCCAGATACCGCGGGCGAAATCACTATTCTGAACAGCTTTTACCTTCGCGATATTGAAAAAGCGATTAACGGGATAAAAGAAAGAGGGCTGCTCGCTGATTCTCCATTGGGACGTTACCTTATCGGCAGCAGGGATAGAAAACCGGACCTGTTGACGCCGGATGGCCGTTCGCTGCTGCTGGATAAACTGAGGTTAAGTCAATTGCCTGCCGGGCGCTGGCCGTCTGATTCTGCGCACAATATGAGTCTGATGCAGCAGTTCGCGATTAACACACTTGAGCAAGAACTGGCCCTGTCAGGGCTTTACTCGGTCAATGGCCCACCCGGTACGGGTAAGACCACGATGTTGCGGGATCTGGTTGCCAGCAATTTGGTTAAACGAGCATCCATTCTGGCAAGCCTTGGGCGTGCTTCTGAGGCATTCGGGGAAACCATCTGTCTGACGTTGGCTGGCAAACATTTCACTATTCCCTGTCTGTCCCCCCGGCTCGCGGGTTATGAAATGGTGGTGGCATCCAGTAATAACGCGGCGGTGGAGAATATTTCTCGGGAATTGCCCCAGCAAAAAAGTCTGGGCAAAGTCTGGCGGCAGATTGGTTACCTGAAACCTGTTGCGCAAAAGCTGGCGGCACAAACTCGTATTTTCGAGCTCCATGAGCAGAAAAACGATAAGTCATATGAAATCAAACCATTAACCGCCGACACGGATTGTTGGGGACTGATTGCCGCGGCGCTGGGAAAACAGGAGAACCGTGAAATATTTGGACAGCGTGTTTTCTATTTGAAGTCGGAAAAAGGCGTTGCTTCGGCACCTGCCGATGGTTATCGCACCCTGGTAGAGTCGATTAAGCAATTACCTGATAACGCATTCGCAGAAGCGAAGAACGCTTTCAATACAGCGCAGGAAGGATTCCAGGGCATTCTTTATGAGCTGAAACAGCTGGAAGCGTTGCGGGATCAGCAGGAGGCTTGCCAACAACAAAAGTTAAAAGTGGAGAAATGTCGTACTCGCCTGCTTAGGCTGAACGCGTGGCTGGCAAAACTTCGAGCCCGCAGAATGGCATGGTGGACGTTGCAGGTCGGGGCCTGGTGTCGTGAAAGGGCGATTATCGGCGGTCTGGAACGGAGGCGTGTCGCTGTTGACGCCAGTTATCAACTTGAAAAAAACCGGTTCGAGCAATTAGCTAATGCCTTGAGAGAGGAACAGCAGCGGTGTGCCTTGCTTGAAGAAAAATACTCCGATGCGGTTTTTGCCACGTCGGAGACGGATATCGAAGCGCCGGCATTCCAGCGCACCACTTTCGGCCATTGTCAGGCGCTGAATGAAGCTCGTAGCCTTCTGACTGTCAAAGCCCTTGAGCTGCATCAGGCATGGTTGGCGGCGGCCTACAAAGAGAACAATCTTCATCAGGCATTCTATATATTAATGCAAGCGATCAATGGTGGCATTCAACATAAACAGGCGTGCATGGTGCTATGGCGGCTGTTGTTTATGATCGTGCCTGTTGTCTCATCAACCTTTGCCTCCGTGGCGCGCCAGTTCAGCTCTTTCGGAGAAGGTGATATCGGTTGGCTGTTTATTGATGAAGCAGGGCAGGCAACGCCGCAGCAGGCCGTAGGCGCGCTTTGGAGAGCGAAACGGGCCGTTGTCGTTGGCGATCCGTTGCAGATTGAACCCGTATTTACCATCCCACCGGCGTTTGTTGAAGCCATCGCCCGACGAGAGTTCGGTGAGGCATGGCGGGACTGGTCTCCCACGGTGCAGTCAGTGCAAAATCTGGCAGATCGGGTAAACCCATACGGGACAATGCAGATATCGAAAGAGAGCTGGCTTGGCAGCCCGCTGCGTGTGCATCGCCGCTGTGATGAGCCGATGTTCAGCATCGCCAATGTGATTGCATACAACAATAAGATGCTGCATGGACGGGATGATCTCTGGCCGCAGGATGATTTCCTCTGGGGAGATAGTTGCTGGTTTGATGTGTGTGGTGAAGTCGATGGTAAGCACTTTGTCCCTGAACAGGGGCGGTATGTGCTTTCTATGCTGCGGGCGTGGCTGGAACAGTCTCCAACATTGCCTGACGTCTACATTATCTCTCCGTTTAAGCGGGTGAAAAACCGGCTGGAAATGTATCTGCGCAAGGAGTTGCGTGGCGTCAACGGCAGTGGTGCGTGGATCAACGAACGTGTCGGCACCGTACATACGTTTCAGGGTAAAGAAGAGAAAAACGTGATTATTGTGTTGGGCCTGTCAGAGGAAAACCGCGGCGCAGCAAAATGGGCGTCTGCGAAACCTAATCTGTTGAATGTCGCGGTTACACGTGCACAGAAACGTGTTTATATTGTCGGCAGTAAGAATATCTGGTCGGGGTGTCAGTATTTTAATGTTGCGCATGAGAAGCTGGAAGCGCGGCAGAAATCAGCGCAGAGCATGAATGCTAAGGAAAGCGCCGGCAAATTAATACCGAACTGATTACATTCACAGAACTGAGTATTTGCCGAAGAGGAAACTGACGGTGCCGTGGTACATTTAACCTGACGCAAAATTCTGTACGCTCATTTCAAATGATGACTGGTATTATTGATTATATTGAATCAATTTATAATCAATAATACAGTCACTACAAACTGGAAAATGCTTTATCTGTTGAATATGATCAAGAGCGGGTACGTGATTCTCCAGTTCCTGCTGTTCGCTGCCGTTTTCATTTTGAGTTAAAATAAAGCCGGATGAGGTTATTATTATGTTGAACTCATTTTTTAGAACGAGGACAAATCCAGCAGGCTATTGTATCTTTCATAACATCTAATCTTTCTTTTAACGTGTTTTCATTCATGAGATCTTTTTTATAAATAATGGATAGCGTGGATTGATTGATCAGATAAAAGAAACCAAGGGCGGATATGTTGATATTGAGCTGCATGGCATCAATATCAGGTCGGATAGTCCCTTCTTTTATTCCTTTATCAATAATGCGTTGCGAAAGACTTAGCCATGGTTGGTTAATTTGAACCGCAGTCGGCGAGCTTGCCATATGGCGTGCCTTCATCTGGTTTTCACTGTTTAGTAAACAAATAAACTCAGGATGTTTCAGATAATAATTCCAGGTAAACTCAACTAACGCCAAAATGGCCTGATCGGCAGGAAGATTATCTAGTTTTAGTTCTGACTCATGTGTTCTAATTTGTTGGTAAGCCAGTTCGAGCGTACGTGTAAATAGTTCATCTTTATTGACGAAATAGTAATAGATTAGCTGTTTGTTAACATTGGCTCTTTGAGCTATTTGATCCACTCTGGCGCCGTCAAACCCTTTTTCTGCAAATTCGCTTGTCGCAGCATCCAATATAAGTGTCTGTGTTAAAACAGGGTCGTTTTTGCGTTTAATATTGCTTTTTGTCATATAGATTCTCAAAATCAACTAGTTAGTAAAATCCATTGTATATGTAACAGTATCAGGCCATCAATGCAAACGGCGGGTTTTTATTGTGTGATGTTAATCACAGATAACCAACCGTTTGGTTGAAAGTGAAAAATCAGGAGAATATATTCAATTTCAGGCTGGATAAGATGATTTAACATTTATTATTCATATACGAACAAAGGAAACGAAAATGAGTTCTAAACCAGTAGCAATTATCACAGGCGCGGCCAGAGGCATTGGTAAAGGTTGTGCTATGGCATTGGCAAAAGCCGGTTTTAATCTTCTGATAAATGACAGAACAGATGATGAAAGTGTTGAAAAGTTAAAACAAGCACAAAAAGAATTTCAGGAGTTAGGGGCGGAAGTTGAATGTTTTCATGCGGATATATCCGATCTCTCTCTTCATGAAACAATGCTGGATACCGCAGAAAACAAGTGGGGAAGAATGGATTGTCTGGTGAATAATGCAGGCATTTCCGTACAAAAAAGGGGAGACCTACTGGATGTCACTCCAGAAAGTTTCGACCAAAATTTACTGGTAAATACAAGAGCGCCTTTCTTTTTAACTCAGGCATTTAGCAAGCGGCTGATGAAGAATCCGGATGCTCAGGAAAATCATCGGTCAATCATATTTATTACTTCAATTAATGCTGTGATGTTAGCCATGAACCGTGGGGAATATACCGTTGCCAAGACAGCGTCATCAGCAACGGTTAAGCTATTTGCCATGCGCCTGAGTCAATTAGGTATTGGCGTATATGAAATTAGACCGGGCCTTATTAAAACGGATATGACTATCCCCGCTACACAATATTATGATGAATTAATTGCGAAAGGGCTCGTTCCTCAGGGACGTTGGGGATATCCGGAAGATATTGCATCAACGGTGAGAGCTATGGCTGAAGGGAAATTAGTGTATACCTGTGGTGTTCCTGTCGCTATTGACGGTGGCCTTAGCATGCCGCGTTTTTAGGGGGAGTAATGAGAAGTATATCGCAGCGCCCGGATTTATACTGTATTAATACGGCGACACTTGGATTTAAAACATCACTTTCAGAAATTATTGATGAATGTGCTAAAAGGGGTATTGCCGCTATTAGCCCGTGGAGAAAAGAACTTGAGGAAAGCCGTCCCCAGGATATTTTGAGGAAGCTTAAAGATTGTAATATGTCTATCTCTGGTTTATGCCGTAGCACATATTATACCGCTCCCAATCAAACGGAGAGAGAGGCTGCTATTAATGACAATCGCAAGGCTTTAGATTTGGCGGCAGAATTGGAATGTTCTTGTTATGTGCAGGTTGTCGGCGGTCTTTCGGGCTATTCAAAAGATTTAGAAGATGCACGATCGCAGGTTAAAAAAGGAATTCAACAGCTATTAGAACATTCCCGTCAGGTTGGTGTTCGTATTGCGTTGGAACCGCTTCATCCGATGACTACAGCCGATCGTTCTTGCCTGAGCTCTTTACGTCAGGCGTTGGATTGGTGTGATGAACTCGATCCGGATGGTTATTATGGATTAGGGGTTGCCGTTGACGTTTATCATGTATGGTGGGATCCCGATTTATATAGCCAAATTAAACGGGCAGGAAAACGTATCCTTGCTTTTCATGCATCGGACTGGTTAGTTCCCACTACGGACTTAGTGAACGATCGTGGCATGCCTGGTGATGGGGTAATCGATATTCCTTTAATCCGAAGTTGGGTAGAAGAAGCGGGATTTAATGGTCTAATTGAGTTAGAGATTTTTTCTCATAATAATTGGTGGAATAAGAAAATAGCATCCACACTGGATGTCAGTATCGAACGTATGTCTAAATTTTGTTAAGTATGAAAAATGCATTGTTTTAATTATTTTTTAAATATAATCATTTTTATACAAATCCATTAACAATCGATTTGGAAATATATTTGTTAGCATGTAAGGGGCACCAGATGAGTGGAGTGAGCAAGGAGATTTTAGATAATTTAACTCATGTTAAACTGCCAAAAGGATTTATTGCGCCAGAAGAAAATGATATAGAAAACATCAATAACATGTCTATCCCGGTATATAAATATGATGCCGTGGTTGTTGGTACTGGCGCGGCTGGGTTGCGGGCGGCGGTGGAGCTGAAACGCAGAAATGTTAATGTACTGCTTGCAACATCTGGTCTTTATAAAGGCACGTCAGCATGTTCTGGCTCTGATAAGCAAACCTTATTTACCGCGTCAACATCAAAAAATGGCGACAACTTTTTCAAACTTGCTGAAGATTTAAGTTCAGGCGGCGGAATGGACAAAGATGTCGCCTATGTTGAATCTGTCGGCTCCATTAATACCATCGCAGGGCTTCAATTTCTGGGGTTAAATCTCCCGGAAGATAAGTATGGTTCTATATTACGTTATCAGACCGATCACGATGAGGCGGGAAGGGCGACAAGCTGCGGCCCGAGGACATCGAGATTGATGGTAAAAGTATTATTGGAAGAAGTGAAGCGTCTTGGTATTCCCATTTTAGAAAATACCACAGCATTAAAGTTATTAAAAAATACAGATAAGGAGGGTAAGGAGTCCTGTTCGGGCCTTATTGTAAGTATCAATTTGCCTCATTATCATAATGAGCTAAAGTTAGGCATAATCTCTTCTCCCCATATTGTGTTAGCGACTGGCGGACCAGGAAGTATGTACCGGGATAGTGTTTATCCCAGAGGATGTTACGGCTCATTAGGTCTGGCTTTAGAAGCTGGAATAACACTGACTAATATTATTGAAAGTCAGTTCGGGATTAGTACGGCAAGTACCACGTTCCCCTGGAATTTATCAGGGACATATGTACAGGTTATCCCTTATATTTATTCCCTTGATTCGGATGGGAATGAAATAAATTTCCTTGCTGATTATTATCGAACAACGCAAGAGTTGGTCTCAAATGTTTTTAGAAAAGGATATCAATGGCCTTTCCATTCAACCCGCACTTTGGAATATGGTTCGAGTTTAATTGATATGGCTATTGCCGATGAAACCAGAAAAGGACACCGGGTGTACATGGATTTTAATCGCAATCCAGAACCCGTCCCTGGCGACATTCCCTTTTCTTTAGAAAATCTTGACAAGGATGTAAAAGAATATCTTAGTAATAATCAATGCGATCAGGCGCTACCGATTCAAAGATTAAAGCATATGAATCCTCTGTCCATTGAACTGTATAGAATGCACGGACACGACATTACAACGACGCCTCTGGAGTTTTCGGTAAATAATCAACATATGAATGGCGGGATTGATGTTGATATTTGGGGAGAAAGCAGTTTAAAAGGTTGTTTTGCTGTCGGCGAGGTTGCCGGCACCCACGGGGTTACCAGACCTGGGGGCGCGGCTTTAAATTCGGGACAGGTGTTTGGTGTTCGGGTTGCGCAAAAAATATCACATGACCTGATATCAGATTCTCAACAGATTAATTTATCCAATGCATCGGTGTCTGCTGCAATTGATGAAATCGTTTCTTATATTAAGGGGTGTTTGTCTTCTGCAAAACTGTCTATACACGAGATAAAAGCGCAAATCAGGAACCGGATGTCTGACAAAGCGGGTTTTATTGTGTCGACTAAAGACGTTCAGGATGAGTTATCTTTATCGTTAAAACTTTTTTCAGATATCAGCTCACATGGCATAAAAGTTGATAGTGAAACGCAGCTTGCAAATGTTATTTTATGGAAACATTTCTCGCTCACTTCCGCTGCGGTATTAAGCATGTTGAATGAGTATATTTCATCCGGCGGTGGAAGTCGGGGAGCCCGCATCATTCTGGATGAACAGGGAGATGCGATACCCTCTGATCGTCATGGCGTTATTGATAAATGGCGTTTTAGAAGTGAGAGAAAACAAGATAGAGAGAAAAAATATCTTATTAAATGGACAGGGAAGGAATTTTATAATCAAACGCGATTAGTAAATAATTCTGTAAATTTAGATGATATTTTCTTTGAGAAAAACTGGCCTGATTTTTTGATGGGGAAAATTTATTTATAATTATTTTGTTTATTAACAAGTTATATCCATCATCTTCCAAGTTGCAGGGGCGTTGGCCGTACTCGTTTATCTCAATCACTAACCTGGGTAAGTGATTCGGGGTTCTCTCGTTTTTCGCCTTCCTGCAACTTGAAATCTATTAGGTATATATCTTTTAATTTGAGGGGAAAAAATGAAAATTTCTGATGAAGCGAGTCTTCGGGAATATCTCGAGTCTCAGCCGTTAAAAAAATTCCATGTTGTATTAACTTTAATCTGTTTATTGATTTTAACATTAGACGGATTTGATATGACGATCATGGGGTTTGTTGCGCCATCACTGATGGATGAGTGGAAAGTTAGCCATGACGTGCTTGGCGTCGCAATGAGCGCGGGGTTAATGGGGCTTGCCTGCGGTGCTTTAATGGGCGGAACCATAGCCGATCGTTTTGGAAGAAAGAATGTCATATTTTTTGCTGTATTAGTTTTTGGCTTACTGTCAATCGCCTCTGCTTATTCTCCCAACATAGAAATATTGATTATCCTGAGATTTTTGACTGGGCTCGGGCTGGGTGCGGCACAACCTAATGTGGCAACACTGATTGCGGAATATGCGCCGGTAAAATATAAATCAACGCTGATTTGTATCATTTATTGTGGCATAACATTGGGAAGCGCTCTGGTCGGTTTTGTTGCAAAAGAAATTATTCCAATATTTGGATGGGAAGGCGTTTTCATCGTTGGTGGATTATTGCCTATCTTATCACTAATTCTTATCGTTTTTTATCTTCCTGAGTCTATTCTATATCTTTTAGAAAATAATAAAAGAATAGACTATGTCTATAAAGTAATGAAAAAGGTTACCGGCGGCCATGATGATGGCGTAGAATTAGACACGATTAAGATAAATAAATCTCATTCTGTGTCGGCGCCGAAATTTACCCTGTTAGAAATATTGAAGAAGCCATACTTACTCTGTACTCTTAGCCTGTGGCTGGGGTTATTTATGAATTTAATGTGTGTTAACTTCTTAAGTAACTGGATGCCCTTATTAATCAGAGAAAGTGGATTCACATTGACTGATGCCGCTTTAATCGGCGCAATAGTTCAGGTGGGGGGAACATTAGGTAATATTTCTATTGGTTTGATTATGGACCGATGGGGTTATCATCGGACAATGTTCCTGGGAATGTCCGGCGGTGTCGTCTTCTCACTGTTATTGACTCAATTTCATTATGATCTGACAATTATTGGTTTCCTGGCATTCTTCCTGGGGATTACAGTAAACTCGGTTAATACCGGCTGGACATCATTATCATCGAGTTATTACCCAACCAAAATACGCGCTACGGGAACCAGTACAATGACTGCTGTTGGTCGTACGGGGGCAATTCTTGGGGCCTTTATCGGCGGATTGATATTATCGACAGGTATCCAGGCTATTAATATGTTTTATTTTCTTGCCATTCCGATCTTTATTTGTGCGCTGGCGGTGCTTATCAATAAAAAAATCATTGGAAACGCTAAACAAGAGACTATGCTAAAAACGAATCAGGAATCTGATATGATAAAAGTATCAAAGACGCAATAACAGCTGAAGTTTTCATAGAACCGTATGCTATGACAAAGATACGGTTTTATAAAATATGTTATTTCTGTTTTTAAATAGCTTTTCTGGTGTCGGTGTCTGACAACTTATTCTGCGGGCATGAAAAAAGCCAGTATTCCTGGCTTTTTTCATATGACTTATTTAGTGATTCAGGTGTTCGTCTTTAGTGATTTACAGCAGAATATTACCAAGAATAAACCCGAATATTACTGACAGCGTAATAGTCAGCACGCCCGGTATCAGGAACGAGTGGTTGAACACATATTTCCCGATGCGGGTTGAACCTGTGTCATCCATTTCCACGGCGGCCAGCAAGGTCGGATAGGTCGGCAAGACGAACAGGGCGGATACCGCCGCGAAGGATGCCACCGCCGTCACGGGAGAAACGCCGAGCATCAGCGCCGCAGGCATCAATGCCTTGGCTGTCGCAGCCTGTGAATAGAGCAGCATGGCGGCAAAGAACAGGACGATAGCCAGCATCCACGGGTAGCTTTGCAGGAGCGAGCCTGCTGTTTCCTGAATATCGGTAATATGCGCTTTGACGAAAGTATCACCCAACCAGGCAACCCCCATCACACAGACGCACGCGCTCATCCCTGATTTGAATGTACTGGCTGCGATCACTTTCCCTGTATCGATTTTACAGGTAACGCAGATCAGCGTTGCAATCGTCAGCATAAACACCACGATCGCTTCATTGCGCGGTAAAACCGGGTCAGCAATCAATTTGACAGTATCGCTGATCGCGGTGGCATAAAACATGACGGCAATGATACCGAGCAAAAACAGCAGTACGGAAAGTTTTGCTCCGGGTTTTATTTCGTACGCATTTGTATTGCGTAAAGCAACTTCACCTTTTTTCAAACGTTCCTGATAAATTTCATCATCTTTCAGTTCTTTACCCAGGAAATTGGTGATGATGGCGGTCAGCAATACGGCAGCCAGCGTAGTAGGGATACAAATCCCCAGCAACATCAGATAGCTAACGCCGTGCGGTTCCAGAATACCGGCGACAAACACGACGGCGGCAGAAATCGGCGACGCGGTAATCGCTACCTGAGAGGCCACGACGGCAATCGACAGCGGACGCGAAGGTCTTATTCCCTGTTCCTTGGCCACTTCCGCAATGACCGGCAGCGTAGAGAAGGCGGTGTGCCCCGTACCGGCCAACAGCGTCATGAAATAGGTAACGAGAGGAGCGAGGAAGGTGACGTATTTAGGATGACGGCGGAGCAGTTTTTCCGCCAGACTGACAAGATAATCCATGCCGCCCGCCACTTGCATGGCGGCGATAGCGGCGATAACCGCCATGATGATTTCGATAACATCAAAAGGGATCGCGCCCGGATTTATATGGAATCCCAGAGTAAGAATCAAGACTCCCAGACCACCGGCAAAGCCAATACCGATACCGCCAAGCCGCGCCCCCAGATAGATGGCGAACAGCACGATAATGAGTTCCAGGACCAGCATACAATGCTCCTTAAAACAATTTGATATACCCCCGTCCTTCATATTGCAGAGACATTGACTGGCGATTTGCTTCCTTTCCATGTTTCACCCCTTTGGGGCTGCCTTCCCGTCTTTTGATATCAGTTGGGTATAAATATCGTTTTGATTTTTATGATTTTTTATTTTTTTAATGAAGGCACAGGATACGGATACCCTGTGCCTGGCCGTTGTTATTCAGAGAAGGTGATTAAACGGATTCTTTTTCGTCGGTATAGCGTTTTGCTTTATAGGCCGGATGCATCAGATTCTGGATAGAGAAGATGTCGTCCAGCTGCGCTTCGGTGAGCAGACCGCGCTCCAGTACCACTTCACGCACGCTCTTGCCGGTTTCGGCGCAGATTTTCCCGACGATATCGCCATTATGGTGACCGATGAACGGGTTCAGGTAGGTCACGATACCGATGGAGTTAAAGACGTACGCTTCGCACACGTCTTTATTGGCGGTAATGCCATCGACGCATTTTTCCAGCAGGTTGTAACAGGCATTAGACAGAATCTGGATGGACTCAAACATGGCTTGCCCGATAACCGGTTCCATGACGTTTAACTGTAACTGGCCTGCTTCGGCAGCCATCGTCACGCAGGTGTCATTACCGATAACCTTGAAACAAACCTGATTCACCACTTCCGGCACCACCGGGTTAACCTTCGCCGGCATGATGGACGATCCTGCCTGTAGCTCCGGCAGGTTGATTTCGTTCAGGCCGGTACGCGGGCCGGAAGAAAGCAGGCGCAGGTCGTTACAGATCTTGGATAGCTTCACAGCCAGACGCTTGAGAGCACTGTGCACCATCACATAGGCGCCGCAGTCGGACGTCGCTTCGATCAGATCCTCCGCGGGGACACAGGGTAAGCCGCTGACTTTCGCCAGATACTGTACGGCCAGATGCTGATATTCATCAGGGGTGTTCAGACGAGTACCGATCGCGGTTGCCCCCAGATTCACTTCCAACAGCAGTTCCGCGGTACGCAGCAGGTTTTTGTTTTCTTCTTTCAGCAGGATGTTGAAGGCATGGAACTCCTGACCCAGAGTCATCGGAACCGCGTCCTGCAACTGGGTACGGCCCATTTTCAGGATAGATTCAAACTCTTTGGCTTTACGCTCAAACCCCTGGCTCAGTTGAGTCGTTGCATCCACCAGTTTCAGGATTGAACTGTACACCGCCAGGCGAAAGCCGGTCGGATAGGCATCGTTGGTGGATTGACATTTGTTCAGATGGTCGTTCGGGTTGAGATATTGATATTCGCCTTTTTGATGACCCATCAGCTCCAGACCAATATTCGCCAGCACCTCGTTGGTGTTCATATTAACCGACGTGCCCGCGCCCCCTTGATAAACATCGATGGGAAACTGATCCAGGCATTTGCCATTATTCAGCACTTCATCACAGGCCTGGATAATCGTATCGGCAATTTTACGTGGGATGGTCTGCAATTCCCGGTTTGCTAATGCCGCCGCTTTTTTCACCATGACCATGGCGCGTACAAATTCCGGAATATCGCTAATCGTATTCTCGCTAATATAAAAGTTTTCGATAGCCCGAAGTGTATGAATACCATAATACGCATTAGCAGGGACTTCACGTGTACCTAGCAGATCTTCTTCTATACGAATGTTATTTGACATATTCATTATTCCTTTCTCTTGCTCGATGGCATTTGATGGTATTTAAAATATTGGGCTGTTAGTTGACGCTATTCAGAAAAACGGCCCACTTATTAATAAGACGATATCTGGCTATCACGATTTTTATTCAATCATGATTGAATGATTATTTTTTAGGGATGATAAATCCCGGATAAATACGTCATCGCGTATTTATCTATTTACATCGGCGGCGAATCCGCAATAACGGAAAACGTTATAGGTTCGCTATTCCGTGTTATCTGAATTAATAGAAACCAGTTTTTCTATTCCTCGATTAAGATTCTCCAGTTTTGGAATAAAGACGGTTTTGATTATTTCATGTGTCACATCGCAGGCTTCGTCAAAGAAAGCGCTATATTCATCACGATGTCCGACAATATAAAGTGAACGTTTAATATTCAATTGTTCTGGCATATGTGTCAGAACCTGCCGGGAATAGGTTTCTGATTGTAGGAAACTGATGGGGCTGGTAACGCCCCAGCCGATTCCTGCCGCGACCATAGACGTTAAGGTATCCGCATTATCAAACTCGAGCATGTTGGGGACACGAATATCTATTCTGCGCAGATAGCGTTCAATCTGCATGCCGATCTGTGAGTTGCGGTTGAACCTGACCAGCGGTAACGCGGCGGACAGTTCGCGAATATCTTCAATTGTCTTGATGCGTTTGCGGTATTCCGGCGGCGTGATAATGAAGTAACCTTCGGAAAACAGGCGGTAGCGCACCACGCTATCGGTATCGATCAACGGATCGCTGGTAACGATGAGATCCAGTTCGCGCCGCATCAGCGCTTCGCCCTGCTGTGGGCTTAATCCCGTGCGAATCAACAACTGTGATGAGCTTTTCAACAGGCGTTTCGTGAATACTGAGCCACAGGTGATGGCAAAAGAGTCGACCAGACCGATCCGCAGATCGGGTTTTATGCCGCGTCCTGCTTCCAGAACCTGCGCTTTCAGGTTCGCGATCTCTTCGGTAAGCACTTCTCCCCGGTTTTTTAACGCAATGCCATAAGGCGTCAATACAAAAGGGCGTCTCGCCCGATTGACCAACATGACGCCGAAATCGTCTTCCAACAGCCTGATCGTTTGCGAAACCGCCGACGGCGTCAGGCCCAGCCGCGCCGCTGCTGCGGTCATGCTTCCTGCCTCAGCCATCGTCACAAAAACGTGGACTGCATACATGTCGATCGATTTATTGGCGGACATTGTTCGTTTAACCATGTGTTATTGCCTGCGATGCAAGGGTACATGCTTATTGAAGCACTGGGATAGACGGTAGTTTACCTCATATTATCCTGCCGGCAGACGTTGTAACTGATGCAAGCTTAGTGAGCACAACTCGGAAAAAATACGGGGCGCGTCACTGATTAATTTTTTCTTATAACTAGGTGTAGTTAATCTGAATGTAGCGGGTACGGAAAGCAGCATGGTGCACGGTGAAAATATTAACAATAGATTAACTTAATGATTATTAATAAGATTGGTGCTATTCCTGCTGTTTATTTCGCGCTGGTTTTTGCAACCGATGTTTTCTGTCGGTAGCGGTCGCTCGTTGTTGTACGACTTATTTAATGCAATACATGGGCATATTGTTGTGAACACGAGTGAAGAATAAGAGAGAAATAATGAATATCAGGTGAGGTAGCGTATCATTTTGTGTTGGCGGATCTCTTTACCGGGATGCGTTAATCTTTAATTACGGTATTTACGTTTGAGCAACATGGTTAGCAATTTGACTGTCTCGATCCTATCGCGATGGGTTTGTCATCAATCTCATTTCCCCATTTTTCAAGCCGTGTCATTATCTCCCTCATCCTCTCCCCAGAAAAATATGCTCACGGTGATAGGCCATCTGTGACATATCAGGCGGGTATTGATCGGGGAGGCGTATCGGTTGGCCTTCGTATTGGACGAAGTTGAGTTCGCTGATGGTGCTTTTCAGCTTTTTGATTCTGGGAGAAAGCAGCATTTCCAGATAATCGTTAAAGGTAATCAGTCCCATATCAAAAGCTTTATCGTGCAGGTTGGACAAACAGAGCCCGTTGCTGGGATTTAAACGGTGTTCCGCTGCCGTTTTCCACGGGCGAATATGGCTGGCTACCAGTAACGCGGGTTCTTCCAGACCTGTGACGCAGCAGCGTTCGCCGTAGGCGCTGAGAACGCGCTTGCGAAACAGCTGCTGGCCGATACGCGTTTTGACCTGCGCGATCCTCTCGCCGCCCCGATAGTCTTCTTCGACATCGCTGGCCTGCAATGATATGGGGCGGTTTACGTCAATACGCGCCATCGCCTGCTGACATTGCAGCTCAAACCGAGTGGGGTCGTTGTCCATCTCTTGCCACAATTCACGGTCCGCTTTGGATACGCCGCGCAGGCCGGTTCGGCCGGAATCAGTAATAAACGGATCGAGGCTGGCGATATTAACCAGCTTCATGGCGAGTGCCGAGGGCGTGCGGTTAATCAACGCCGCATAGTGAATAATATCAGGATTGCGCGAGTGCAACTTGCCGAACGGTAATTGGCTGTAGAGCGTGAAGGCGATCAGCAGTTGGTCCCGTGTCCAGTGATTGGTGGCTGCCATGCGTTTTCCGTCAGGTAGTTAGCGTGTTCGGTTAGCGATATCGCTAACTATGCCAGGTAAGACGATAAAATGCATGCAGACTTCCAGATCGTCAGACTGGACCATCCTCTTCGGCTGAGATAACGTCTTGGCTGCCTGTATAAGAATAATCAGAGGTAAGATGCCACATTATCGTATCCCCCTTTTTCGACCACTGTGTCTGGTTGTCCTGCTGTTGTTGGCCGGCTGTTCCAGCAAAATCCCGCCGACGCCAGCGCCGCGTCCGGCGGATGTCAAAGCCCGGCTTATGCAACTGTTGCCTGCCAGTGTCAGCGATCGTCAGGGATGGGCAACCGATATTGCCGCCGCCTTTACCGCGCAGGGTATCGAGCCCAGCAATGAGAATTTATGTTCGGTCCGGGCGGTGACGGAACAGGAATCCACGTTCAATGCCAATCCGCAGGTGCCGGGCTTATCGAAAATCGCCTGGCAAGAGATTGACCGTCGTGCCGAGCAAGTACATGTGCCCGCCTTTCTGGTGCGCACCGCGCTGTTGATTAAATCCCCCGACGGCAAGAGCTACAGTGAACGGCTGGACAAGGTGCGCAGCGAAAAAGAACTGAGCGCCATTTTTGATGATTTCATTGATATGGTGCCGATGGGGCAGAAACTGTTTGGCCGCTTGAATCCGGTGCGTACCGGCGGGCCGATGCAGGTGAGCATTGCCTTCGCCGAGGCTAACGCCAAAGGCTATCCGTACACGGTAGATGGCACCATTCGCCGTGAAGTATTCACCCGCCGCGGCGGAATGTACTTCGGCATTATGCATTTACTGGGCTATCCCGCGAATTACACGCAGTCCCTCTATCGGTTTGCCGATTTTAATGCCGGCTGGTATGCCAGCCGCAATGCGGCATTCCAGCGTGCGGTCAGTCGATTGAGCGGTATTTCGTTGGCGCTGGATGGCGATTTGATCAATTACGGTTCCAATAAACCGGGTTCGACGGAACTGGCCGTGCGTTCGCTGGGTAAACGTCTGGATATGAGCGATTCAGCGATCCGGCGCGCGCTGGAAAAAGGCAACAGTCTGGGTTTTGAAAAAACCGGGTTGTATGAACGGATCTATGCGTTAGCCGATAAATCGGCGGGGGGCAGGGCTCCCCGTGAAGTTTTGCCGGGCATTACGCTGGAAAGCCCGAAGATCACCCGTAAATTAACGACGGCGTGGTTCGCCAAACGGGTTGATGAGCGTCGCCAGCGCTGTATGACCAGGGTGAAATAATCAGCGTCGAGGTCATGAGTCCGCCATGGTTTTTGCTGAGGCATTGGCAGGGTATATTTATCCTCCATAGCGGATAAATAATGGATATCCCCTACAAGGGATATTTCTTGATTTATCCTTTATAGGGGATATTATTAATTTTATCCCTTCAGGAGGATAAAAAATGAAGATCACCTCTGCCAGTATGTTGGCCCATGCCATGCGTGATGAACGTAAAAAGCGCAAACTGAATCAAAGCCACGTTGCTGAGAGCATGGGCATGAAGCAATCCACCGTGTCTGATTTCGAGAATCACCCGGAGGGGACCCGGCTTGAAACCTTGTTCAAGCTGCTGGCGGCATTGGATCTGGAACTTCACCTTGCCGAACGGGGGAGCCAGCAACCGAGTCAGGGATGGAGTAAGGAGTGGTAAACGATGAATATCCTTACTGTTGCGCTTAATGGCATTGCCGTCGGCGCGCGCCAGTTCTCTCTCGTTGCCGGTCATTGCGGAAGTTGAAACGCGGCTTCCTGATGATTTTCCGGAACGTATCCGTGCCGCTATTTTTGCCGGGCTGCGCTCACAGGCTGCCCGGCTGCCCTGACTACGCCCGCCGTGCGACGGTGGTCAGAACCACTGGCCGAAGCGGCGGATATACGCGCGTTTTACCAGTTGGGCCACGGTGCAGTAGCCAATCAGCGTGGCGGCCAGCCACGGGAAGTATTCCCACGGTAAAGGCTGCAAGCCGACCAACGGACCCAGCGGTGAAAACGGCAAATAAATTCCCAATGCCATCACCAGTCCGGTCATCAGCATCACGGGCAGGGCCGCGGTGCTCTGGATGAAAGGAATTTTCTGGGTACGCAGCATGTGTACGACCAGCGTTTGCGATAACAGCCCTTCAATAAACCAGCCCGACTGGAACAGCGCCTGATGTTCAACGCTGTTGGCGGCAAACACAAACCACATCAGCGCATAGGTGGTGATGTCGAAAATGGAAGACGTTGGCCCAATCCACAGCATGAAACGGCCAATGTTCCTGGCATCCCATTTGCGCGGCTTACGTAAAAACTCTTTATCCATTTTGTCCCACGGCAGGGAAAGCTGTGAGATGTCGTACATCAGGTTCTGAATCAGCAGGTGGATCGCCAGCATGGGCAGGAAAGGGATGAACGCACTGGCGACCAGTACCGAAAACACGTTGCCAAAATTCGAACTGGCCGTCATGTTCAGGTACTTGATGATGTTGCCGAATGTCTCACGCCCTTTGATAATGCCTTCTTCCAGCACCATCAGGTTTTTTTCCAGCAGAATGATATCCGCCGATTCTTTGGCAATATCGGTGCCGGTATCCACGGAAATACCGATGTCGGCATCACGCAGCGCCGGGGCGTCGTTGATGCCATCACCGAGAAAGCCAACCGTATGGTTGTTGCCCTGCAACGCTTTCAGTACGCGGGATTTCTGTAGTGGCGTCAGCCGGGAAAAGATGGTGTGCCGTTCCGCCGCCGCGGCCAGTTGCCGATCGCTCAGCATATCGATTTCATTGCCGATCAGCGGTTCTCCAGCTTCCAGTCCGACATCACGGCAGATTTTACGGGTGATGATCGGGTTGTCCCCGGTCAACACTTTGACCGTGACGCCATTTTCATGCAGCGCGCGAATGGCCGCCGCGGCACTTTCCTTCGGTGGATCGAGAAAGGTTAGCAGGCCATGGATCACCAGATCTCGCTCATCATCCGCGCTGATCGGCAGCTGACAACCGGCGGGTCCCAACTCGCGTACGCCAATCATCAGCACGCGGAATCCCTGCTGGTTGTAATTTTCCGCCAGCGTTTGCAACGTGGTTCGGCGGGCCTCATCCAACGCGAACAACTGTCCGTTTTCATTGACGTGTGTCGCAATGGCCAGCATCTCTTCCACCGCGCCTTTACAAATCAGGCGCGGGTGATTGTGTTCGTCTGCAACCACGATAGACAGGCGGCGGCGGACAAAATCAAACGGCAGTTCATCGATTTTGCGATAGCGGCTGAGTCCGGCGGTCTCCGGTTTGTCGCGACCGAAATGGATAATGGCTTTATCCATCAGATTTTTCATGCCGCTCTGGTGATAGCTGTTGAGCCAGGCGAGCTGTAGCACCGTTTCATCATTCTGACCGTTGGTATTGAGATGATGCTCGAGGATGATGCGATCCTGCGTCAGGGTGCCGGTTTTATCGGTGCAGAGTACGTCCATGGCGCCGAAATTCTGAATCGCGTTCAGCCGTTTCACCACCACTTTACGCCGCGCCATGGCAATCGCGCCCTTGGCCAGATTGGAGGAAACAATCATCGGCAGCATTTCCGGCGTTAACCCCACGGCAACGGCCAACGCAAACAGGCTGGCTTCCATCCAGTCGCCTTTGGTAAAGCCGTTAATCAGCAGCACGACGGGTACCATCACCACCATAAAGCGGATCAGCAGCCAGCTCACGCTGTTTACGCCGCGATCGAACGCCGTCTGGGCGCGCGTACCGACGATTGATTTTGCCAGCGATCCAAAATAGGTCTGGTTGCCTGTCGCCACGACGACAGCGGTTGCCGTGCCGCTGGAGACATTGGTTCCCATCAGACAAATGCCGGATAATGACAGCAGATCGCTTTCACTGCCTTGCGGCGCCTGAGCGCCTTTGGCGCTGATGTTGCTCAGCACGTCATATTTCTCTATCGGCAGCGATTCGCCGGTCAGAACAGCCTGACTGACGAACAAATCCCGAGACTCAATCAAACGGACATCGGCTGGCACCATATCACCCGCGGACAGGTAGAGAATATCGCCGGGCACCAGTGCCTGAAGCGGAATTTCCTGACGAACGGGCGCGGTGTTATAGCTGGAACGGCGCAGGACGGTAGCCGTGGTGCGTACCAGCGATTTCAGCGCTTCGGCGGCTTTGTTGGTGCGGAATTCCTGCCAGAAACGCAGCAGGCCGCTCAGGCTGACCATCACGACGATGATCAGCACGCCGGTGAGTGAGGTCTCTTCGTGCTGGCGGGCGGGCAGCCAGTAATCGGTGATAAAACTGATCGCCGCCAGCGCCATCAGCACATAAATAAACGGATTATTAAAGGCGGCGATCAGCTGTACCAACGCATGAGGCGCTTTCTCATGGGCGACCCGGTTTTCACCATAAACCTGCTGACGATCGGCGACGTCTTCATCGGTCAACCCATGTAAATGGGTGTTCAGGTTAGCCAGTGTCTGATCGAGGCTGTTCTGCGCTTCCTGAGCAATAACGAACTTGAGGGCCTCTTTTTTACGTTCATGTGCAGCGTGTTGTTCATGTTGGTTAATCATGTCGGTCATGATGTTTTCTCCCTTTTTGCCATCCGTAAGGCATGGCGATCCCGCCCCGCAATTTAAGGCGGGATAAACAGATAGAATTGAGATGGACGGTATGGCGGAAGAGAGGACGGTGGACGGGCAAAACCGAATCCTTTCCCTATTCCGCGTTAACGGTTAACGTGCGCGGCCCGGAGGGAATAAAGCGTGGCTATTTAAAAAAATGATAACTGTACGCATGGTCATTTCTCTATCGTGGACGATGCCGCGAAAATGATGTTATTTACATGGGTATGCAACAGTTCGGAAAAAACAGAAGTGATGCTGCCCGCCGTTATCGGCAAGCAACGCATCAAATGAAAGATAACGTTAGCTTGCCAGTGGTGAATGGTTAAAACGCTGACTGTCCAATATTGCTATCCCCACTAGAAAAGATGGCTGAACTATAGCCATGTCGTATTTACCTGTAAACCCGGTTTCCTAAACCTAATCTCAACGCGTGCGTATTTCTATGGCGAGTCGCGGGAGAAGCGATGCGGTGCGCAAACAAATAAAATTTTTTGTTTTCTCTGCGCTAGGTCATGGTTTCATAAACGATAATAATTCTCATCTAAAATCTTGTTTGTTAAAATAGCAACCGACTTCAGGTCATGTTTTCTACATCACTGTGCTTTTTGGTAAATGGAATATTACTATGGCTATATTAAATAGAACCGCTGAATTACAGGAAATGGCGCCGCGCCGGACAAAAAAAACCAACTCCCTCCTTACCGCTCTGCTGCTTTGCCTCTCCCCGTTATTGACCGATCCTGCGATGGCGCAACCGCCTGAGTCGCTGACGTTTGCCAACTTCCGCGACACGCGCGATCTGAATCCGCATATCTATTCGGGTGAGATCTGGGCGCAGAATATGCTGTACGAATCGCTGGTGAAAGTAACGCCGCTGGGGATTGAACCCTGGCTGGCGGAAAAGTGGGAAGCCTCCGCTGACGGCAAGGTGTACACCTTTACGCTACGCGACGGGGTGAAATTCAGTGATGGCGTGCCGTTTAACGCCGATGCGGCGAAACAGAACATTGATGCCGTACTGGCAAACCGTGAACGTCACGGCTGGCTGGAAATGGTGCGCATCATCGAGAAGGTGGAAGCGCTGAACGAGCATCAGTTACGCTTTACCCTGAAAGAGCCCTATTACCCTTTCCTGATTGAGCTGGCGGTCACCAGGCCGATGCGCTTTATTTCTCCGGCGGCAATGAAAGAAGGGGGAACGAAGCAGGGGGTAAGCGCCTACATCGGTACCGGCCCGTACGTGATGAGTGAGCATAAAACGGATGAGTACGCGGTATTTACGCTCAACCCGCACTACTGGGGCGAAAAACCCAAACTGGAACGCGTGGTGATGAAGGTGATACCGGATAATCAGACGCGTTTGCTGGCGTTGCAGAAAGGCGAAATCGAGCTGATTTACGGCAAAAACATGATTGATGCCGATTCCTTTGCGCAACTGAATAAGGATAAGAAGTTCACAACACAGCTTTCCGAGCCGGTATCGACCCGCATGTTGCTGATCAATACCACGTCGGAAAATTTGCAGGACGTTCGCGTTCGGCAGGCGTTACAGCATGCGGTGAATAAAATCGATATAGCGGAAGGTATTTTCAACGGTAGTGAAGTCCCGGCGGATACGCTGCTGGCTAAAAATGTGCCGTACAGCAATGTTGATCTGAAGCCTTATGCGTACGATCTGGATCAGGCGGCAAAACTGCTGGACGCGGCGGGTTGGGTACGGAAAGACGGCCAGGAGTGGCGTCAAAAAGACGGAAAGCCCCTCTCCATCGGCATTTATTATGATAGCAACACCGCCTCACAGAAGGTGATCGCCGAATATTTGCAGAATGAACTGGCCGGACTGGGGATTGAACTCAGGCTGAATGGCGAAGAAGAGCAGGCATACCGCGATCGGCAAAAAGCGGGCAAATTCGACATCGTATTCAATATCTCCTGGGGCACGCCTTACGATCCTCAATCCTTCTTGTCGGGGATGAAATTGCCGGTTTACGGCGATTACGCCGCGCAGCAAGGGTTGGCGGAGAAAAAACAGATCGATGACAGTATTTCACATGCACTGATTACCACGGACGAAAAAGAGCGGCAGGAATTATACCGCTATGTCCTGACTACGTTACATAATGAAGCGGTCTATATCCCGCTGACCTATGAACGCAATCGGGCGGTCTATGTGAAGAGCCTGAAAGGCGTGGATTTTAACCCGTCACAGTTTGAGATCCCGTTTGATCGCATGTATCGCGAGTAATGCATTGCCGTTCGTCAGGCAATCAGGATGCCGGTGGCGTTAGCCCGGACGGTTGACAAATATAGCCTCTTATCATGTTGTCCGGATTAGGCGTTGGTAAGGGGCTATCGTCCACTCTGGTTATCGCTGAAGCGTGTGCTTTGTTATCCGTTCCATGCTTTCCGCGTCGCGGATGGATCTGCGAAATTACAGGTTGTTATGTGAAAAAATATCTCTGCCGACGTCTGTTGCTGACGATACCGATTCTGATTGGTATCTCATTCCTTTCTTTTTTGCTGCTGAATCTGGTGCCTGCCGATCCGGCGGAAGTCGCCCTTCGGGTCAATGAGATCATCCCCACCCCGGAATCTGTCGCCGCCATGCGGCAACAGCTGGGACTGGATCGCCCCTTTCTGGTGCGCTATGTCTACTGGCTGTTCGATGCCATGCGTCTGGATTTTGGCTACTCGTATATAAACAACCGGCTGGTTCTGGATGAAATTTCCCGCTGTTTGCCAGCCACGCTGGCACTGGCCGGACTGGCTCTGGTGATGATCCTGTGTATCAGCATCCCGCTGGGCGTGTTAAGCGCGGTGTATAAGGACAGCCTGTTCGATCGCCTGATCCGTACACTGGTCTTTCTGGGAACCGCCATGCCCAGCTACTGGCTTGGTTTACTGCTTATCTGGTGGTTTGCGCTGGCGTGGGACTGGCTGCCGACCAGCGGCAGCGGTACGTTCGCGCATATCATTCTGCCTGCCGTGACGCTGTCGATGGTCTATATCTCCATCTATATCCGATTGATTCGTAATAACATGCTGGAAAATATGCAGCAGTATTATGTCTATTACGCCCGCGCCCGGGGGTTGACGGAGAAAAGCATTATTGTGCGCCATGTGCTGAAGAATTCGTTGCACAGCAGCATTACCGCACTGGGCATGAGTATTCCTCAGTTACTGGCCGGAACGGTGATTATCGAGAACATCTTTGCCTGGCCGGGCGTAGGGCGGCTCTGCATTTCGGCGATTTTCAGTCGTGACTATCCGGTGATTCAGGCTTATATCCTGATGATGGCGGTGCTGTTTGTGTTCTGTAATCTGCTGGTGGATATCATTCAGCGCTGGATGGACCCGGCTTTGCGGCAAGAGGGATAATATGCTGTTTTCGCAAAAACTGTTGCGCGATAAGGTCGCATTGCTTTGCCTGCTGGTGCTTATTGTGGTGGTTGCCGTCGGCATCCTCGCCCCGTGGCTGGCGCCCAACGATCCGAACAAAATTAATATCGCCCGTAAATACGCCGATTTCAGTGCCCGATTCCCGCTGGGTTCTGATCATCTTGGCCGCTGTGTGCTGTCGCGCCTGATGTTCGGCGTGAGAACCACGCTGTTTCTGGCGCTACTGACGATGGCCGCCACGATTATGATTGGCTGCCTGTTTGGCTTCCTGTCCGGCTATTTTCGCGGTCGGCTGGACGAAATCATGATGCGCTGTTGTGATGTCATGCTGTCTTTTCCCAGCCAGATTATGATTCTGGCGATTGTCGGGATTTTGGGCGTGGGCATCGTGAACGTGATCCTGGCGAATATTCTGGTGAAGTGGGCGTGGTATACCCGCATGATCCGCAGCATTGTGATCAGACACAGTCAGAAAAATTACATCCTGTTTTCACGCGCCAGCGGTACGCCGCTGTGGTTTATTTTGCGGCGTCATTTGCTGCCGAATACGCTGTCCGAGATCGTTGTGCTGGCAACGCTGGACACCGGCTGGGTCATTCTGAATATTTCCGCGTTGTCATTTCTCGGCCTTGGGGTGCAGGCTCCCACGGCAGAGTGGGGAACCATGTTAAGCGAGGCGCAGAAAGTGATGATGAGCCATCCGACGCAAATGCTGGCGCCGGGGCTGGCTATTCTGGTGGTGGTGGCCGCCTTCAATTTGCTGGGTGACTGTCTGCGCGATGCGCTGGACCCACGGGAGTCTCACTGATGAGCGATTTATTACGCGTTGAGCAGTTGCAGGTTGTGCTGAAAGCCGGGGGACAGACGTTGCTGAACGATATCGCCTTTTCGCTGCCTCGCCACGCCTGCCTTGGCGTGGTCGGCGAAAGCGGCAGCGGAAAAAGCCTGACCTGTCGTGCGTTGATGGGGCTGCTGGGCGAGTCGTTTACCTGTACGGGACAAGCCTGGTTGAACGGGACGGATTTGCTGGTGCAAACGCCGGAGGCGATGCGGCGGCTGCGCGGGAAAACGATCGGCATGATTCTGCAACACCCGATGAATGCGTTCGACCCGTTGCAATCGGTCGGCAAGCAGATGGTGGAAACGTTTGGCGCCCATCTGACGTTGAATCGCCGCGAAGCGCGCGAACGGGCGCTGGAGATGATGCAACTGGTCCGGCTGCGGGACGTGACGGCATTGTTTGATAAATACCCCAGTCAGATCAGCGGCGGCATGCTACAGCGCATCATGATCGCGATTGCGCTGGCGCTGGAGCCGCAGCTGTTGATTGCCGATGAGCCGACCACCGCGCTGGATTCGGTTACCCAACATGACATCATGCAGGAGTTCCGCGCTATCCGCGAGCGCCTGGGCACCACGATGATTTTTATTTCTCACGATTTTGGCGTGGTGAACCGCATCGCCGATCGCGTGCTGGTGATACATCAGGGACGTGCGGTTGAACAGGGTGATGTGCGGCAGGTGCTGTGCCACCCCCGGCACGAACATACGCGCTATCTGGTGGCATCCCGTCAGGCATTGCAGCGACGTTATCAGGCGCTGGTGGGCGCCCCGGCGGATGAGCGTGACGATGAATACCGCGAGGTGGCGTATGGACGTGTTGGTTGACGTCGAACGGGTGAGCCATGGCTATCGCGCTGAGCATGGCGGAAAGTGGTTGCCGGTGCTGCATGATGTTTCGTTCAGCGTGCGTAAGGGCGAGTGTCTGGGCATTATCGGCGAGAGCGGCAGTGGGAAAAGTACGCTGGGGCGTATTCTGCTGGGGCTGGAAGCGCCGAAAAGCGGGCAGATCCATCTGGCGGGACAGCCGCTCTATACGCCGCTGCGTTTCTGGCAGCGCAGGCGGGAAAAGCAGACGCGAGTCAGCGCGGTATTTCAGGACTATACGTCATCCGCCAATCCTTCAATGAATGTGTTGAATATTGTTGCAGAACCGCTGTGGGCGCGGGGAGCGACGCCGCGTCAGGAAGTTCGGCAGCAGGTGGCGGCGTTACTGGATCAGGTCGGTTTGACGGCGGATCTGGGCGAGCGTTTCCCGCACCAGTTGAGCGGCGGGCAGATGCAACGCGTCTGTATCGCCAGAGCGATCGCCAGCCAGCCGCAGTTTATCGTGCTGGATGAAGCGGTCAGCGCACTGGATGTGTCCGTACAGGTGCAGGTGCTGGATTTGCTGGCAGAACTGCGTGAGCGTCTGGGGTTGACCTATCTGTTTATCAGCCACGATTTAGGCGCGGTCGCCTACCTGTGTCAGCGGGTGATATTTTTGCAAGCAGGCCGCGTGATTGAGCAGGTGGATGAGATGTCTTTACTGGGGCGCGTTGAGCATCCCTACGCTCAGCAACTGTTGCAGTCGGTGATGACGTTTTAAGCGCGCTGACCGATGTGCGGATAAAAAATCGCGTACTTTCGCGAAAAAATAAACGTTGCCTTAACCAATATTTTCTGGTGTTTGGCGATTGGTTCGCTATTTTTCAGACGTTAATTCTATTTTTCGTATAAAAAACGGAAATATCTTTGACATGAATGCTACCTGCCAGCGGATGCTATAAGCGCACAAAATATAGCTTATAGCGTGAATGTCGTGTAATTTCAAAATAAGAATTATCCTAATCATTGTCAGGGAAATGAATACGATGAAATTAAGAACAAGAATAATGTTGCTGTGCGGCACTACGCTGTTGGGACTGCTTATTCTCGCCGCGGTGGCGCTAAACACGCTGTATAAATCAATGATGCACGAGCGAACCAGCCAGCTTTCTACGCTGGTGGAACTCGCCCATGCCGCGGCGCAGAAATCCTACGATCTTGAAAAATCAGGCCAGTTATCGCGCGAAGAGGCAGAAAATGAAGCCAAACGCGCCATCGGCAGCTTCCATCTGAACGATCGCTATTTCTTCGTGCGGGGATTCACCAACGACGTCAACTATGTGCATCCCAACCCTAAACGGGTCGGGATCGTCGATGCGAAAGGCGGCAAAGAGGCCGGAGAGCGTTATCGCGCCGCGTTGCAGGATCATACCATCGGTACGGTGATCGCCAAGGGAACGCGTCCGGGAACTACGGACGAGGTTGAGAAGCTGTATGCCATCGTCAAATTCGAGCCCTGGGACTGGATCATCGGCTATGGCGATTATATTGACGATATCCAGCAGGCGTTCTGGCGCGATGCGATTATTCTGCTGTCCATCAGCGTCGTGTTGTTGCTGATTATTTCAGTGCTGGCATGGAACATGTTGCGCACGCTGCTGCGGCAGCTGGGAGGGGAACCGCAGTACGCGGTCGATGTGGTGAAACAAATCGCGGATGGTAATCTGGTGGTGGATGTGCAGACGCGTCCCGGTGACGATACCAGCATATTGTTTGCCATCCGCGCGATGCGCGATAACCTCTCGCAGCTGGTTAGCCAGGTGCGGGAAAGTACCCATTCGATCGCCTCGGCGTCGGCGCAGATCGCTTCTGGCAATGAAGATCTGTCGTCCCGCACCGAGTCTCAGGCCAGCGCGCTGGAACAGACGGCTTCCGCGATGGAAGAATTGACCTCGACCGTTCAGCAGAACGCCGAAAATGCGCGACATGCCAATGAATTGGCAATGTCAGCCTCGGATGTCGCGGTGCGGGGCGGCACGGTCGTCAAGCAGGTGGTGGATACCATGAATTCTATTGATGTGTCCTCACGCAAAATCGTGGATATCACCGGGGTCATCAACAGTATTGCGTTTCAAACCAACATCCTGGCGTTGAACGCCGCGGTGGAAGCGGCTCGCGCCGGTGAACAGGGGAGAGGTTTCGCCGTGGTGGCGAGCGAAGTCCGCACTCTGGCGCAGCGTTCCGCTTCCGCAGCCAAGGAGATCAAAAACCTTATCGACGATTCGGTATCTAAAGTCGGTGAGGGCACCGAATTCGTGAAGCGCGCCGGAGAGACCATGAGCGAGATTGTTGAAAGCGTACAGCGCGTGACGACCATGGTGGGGGAAATCAGCGTGGCGAGCCGAGAACAGAGTTCGGGGATTGAGCAGGTGAATCTGGCGGTATCCCAGATGGATCAGAGCACCGAACAGAATGCGGCGCTGGTGCAGGAGGCGCTGGCCGCGGCGAAATCGTTGAGCGATCAGGCGCAGGATCTGTCGCATACGGTCGATCAGTTTCGCGTAAGCGAATCTGCCGGGTATCTGTCCGTCGCGGTACGATAGGGCATATCGGTTTACCGCCGGGAGTTTTCCCGGCGTAGCATGACGGGCGGTTCAATAATTAGCCTTTTTTCAACCTCGGTGTCAGTCCAGATAGAAAACCGGTTGCAGCTCGTCGCTGACCGGGCTGTTGTCCGGATTGGCCGGCATGACGTCCGTCATATGCTGCCACCAGCGCTGACAGACTTCCGTTTGCGCCACGGCGTTCCACCGTTCTTCGGATTCAATTTCGACATACCCAAACAGCAAATTGCGTTGTTTATCCAGAAAAATACTGTAGTGATGAGCGCCGTGCGCTTTCAGCACCTCGGCCAGTTCCGGCCAGATGGGATGATGCCGATGTTCATATTCGGCGTGACACTCAGGAAAAACGGACATCACAAAGGCTTTACGCAGCATGGTGGTTCTCCCGATCGGGCGCCACAGGCGAAAATCCTGTGACGCCTTTTAACAAAAGGGTGAAAGTGAGAGGCTATACGCGCAGCGCCGCTTCCATCGGCGTGACGCCAAAGCGTTGGCCCAGGGCGATCAGCTCTTCGGTCGAGATGGTTTGTTTCTTACCGCCCATCGATCTGACTTTCACCATCACTTCTGCGGATTTCTCCGCGGTGTCGATCAGGCCGAAAGCCTCATCGAGCGTTGGGCCGCTGCCGAAAATGCCGTGGAACGGCCAGAGCACCAGCGAATGACGCTGCATCTGATCTGACGTTGCCGTGCCGATGGCATCGGTTCCCGGCACCATCCACGGAACGATGCCGACGCCATCCGGGAACACCACCAGGCATTCGGTACTGCCCTCCCAGAGTTCGCGGGTGAACGCCGCGGTATCCAGTTCCAGTACGTAGCTGAGCGCGATCAGGTTGGTGGCATGGCAGTGCATGATGACCCGGTCGCGTCCGTTCGTCACGCCCATCCGCACAATGTGTGACTGAAAGTGCGAGGCCAACTCTGAAGTCGGCAGGCCGCCGTTGGTTAACCCCCAGAATATGCGATAGCCTTTGCCGTCATGATCCACCTGCAACAACACCAGCGAGTCGGCCGGGTCCAGCTGTACGTTACGGAAAAACTTGCCGGAACCGGTGACGATAAACCAGCATCCTGCCAGTTCGGGCATGGCCTGACTTAACGCCTCATGGCGAGGTTGCGGGTAGAAATCGCTTTCATAGGGTGTAACATCCTCCGCCGTCAGCCGCAGGCTGACATTGCCGCCGTTACGCTCGTCCCAGCCTTTGAGCCACATATCGCTGGTGGCTTTAATCATTCCCTGTACGAACCAGGAAGAAAGAATCGCTTGCATAGTCTTACCCTTGACGTTGAGTGAGGATGGTTTGTTCATACTGGCGCACATGTTGCAGCCATTCGCTGCCCGGCATGACGTCATGACGCTGGCAGTAGTGTTCCCAGACCGCCTGCCACGGCAGGGATTTTTGTTCTTCCAGCAGGGCCAGACGCGCGGTGTAGTCTCCCTGCTGTTCGTATTGGCGCAGCGTATCGGTGGGTTCCAGCAGCGCACGCAGCAGCGCTTTCTTCATGTTGCGGGTGCCGATAACCCAGGCGGCGATGCGGTTGATGGAGGCATCAAAGAAATCGAGTCCGATATGTACGCGGTTTAACAGTTTGTGACGCACAATTTCGTGGGCAATGGCCTGCGTTTCATCATCCAGCAGTACGACGTGATCGCTGTCCCAGCGTACCGGGCGGCTAACGTGCAGTAGCAGCCGCGGCACATACAGAATGGCGCTGGAGATCTTGTCGGAAATGACTTCGGTTGGATGGAAATGGCCGGCATCCAGACACAGCGCCGTTCCGCGGCTGGAGGCATAGCCCAGATAGAATTCGTTGGAGCCCACGGTAAAACTTTCCGCGCCCAGCCCGAATAGCTTACTTTCTACCGCATCAATGTGGTGTGACGGGTCGAGCGGTTCCGCAATGACTTCATCCAGCGCGCTGAGCAGGCGCTGGCGGAATGCCAGACGATCGACCGTCAGGTCTTTCATGCCGTCCGGTACCCAGATATTCATGACGGATGGCGTACCCAGCTCACGACCGAAATAGGCGGAGATACGGCGGCTGGCCTGACAGTGTTCAATCCAGAACCGGCGGATCTTGTCATCCGGATGAGAAAGGGTGAAACCATCGCTGCTCAGCGGATGAGAGAAACAGGTGGGGTTAAAATCCAATCCCAGCTGATGACGTTTGGCCCAGTCTACCCAGTTGCTGAAATGCTCCGGTGCGATTTCGTTGCGGGCGACGGGGTGCGCGGATTCCAGATAAATGGCGTGCAGATTCAATCGTTTTGGCCCCGGGATCAGCGTAAATGCCTGCTCAAGATCGGCGCGCAGCTCATCGGCGGTGCGCGCTTTGCCGGGATAGTTGCCCGTGGCCTGAATGCCGCCGGTCAATGCGCCACCGGTATTCTCAAATCCGGCCACGTCATCACCTTGCCAGCAGTGCATGGAAACAGGGATTTGATCCAACTGTTCCAGCACCGCGTCTACATCAATATTCATACTGGCGTAACGATCCTTCGCCAGCTGCCAGGCGGTTTCAAGCGCGTTATTCATACAGTGGTTTCCTCTTTTTTAGCATGGCAAAGGGCCTCGAAGCGGCGCCAGTGCCTGGCGAAATCAATATCCGCACGCGGGGTATAGCGGTGCAGGGGGAAGTTATGGGTTAACAGACGACGAAATTCAGTCAGGTCGGAAACGGCATTGAGCGCCATCAATTGACAGCCGATATTACCGAGCGTGGATGCCTCCACGGGACCAGCCAATACGGGAAGCTGACACATATCGGCGCACAGCTGGTTGAGCAGTTCGTTCTGGCAGCCGCCGCCGACAATGTGCAACTGGCGCAGCGGGGTTTGCCGCAGTTCACCCAGCTCCTGAACGACCTGACGGTAAAGCATGGCGAGGCTGTCAAAGATGCAGCGGGCCAGTTCGGCGTCGCTCTGTGGCACCGGTTGCTGATGTTCGGCGCAAAATTCGCGGATCGCTTTACACATGGACGGCGGGTTAATAAAGCGTTCGTCATTGGGGTTAATCAGGCTGACACAGGCCGGCAGGCGTGACGTTTCCTGAATCAGCTCATTCAGATTCTGGATCTGCCGTTCCTGACAGACCCGTTGCAGCAGCCATAGCCCCATAATGTTTTTCAATACGCGGTATGTGCCGTTAATCCCGCCTTCATTGGTGACATTGGCGGTCAGTGCCTGCGCGCTGTTGTACGGGGTGTCGCTTTCGATGCCGATTAATGACCAGGTGCCGGAACTGAGATAGGCGCTATCTTTGTCATGCAGGGGCGTAGCCACGATGGCGCTGGCAGTATCATGGGTCGCGACGGCCAGCACGGGAATTTGCCGTCCACTGGGTGCAGACCATTCGCCAACGCGGTGACCGGGTTGTACCGGCTGACTCAGCAAACGTTTGGGGAATCCCAGATAGTTCAGCAGCGATGCATCCCAGGTTTTATCCGCCAGATTGAGTAACTGTGTCGTACTGGCGTTGGTGTATTCACAGGTAATGGCGCCCGTCAGGCGATAGTGGAAATAATCCGGGATCATCAACAGATGTTCAGCCTGTTGCAGGTATTCTGGATGCCGATCGCACAATGCCTTGAGCTGGTACAGGGTGTTGAAGGGCAGAAATTGAATGCCGGTTCGTTGATAAATGTTTTCACGCCCCAGCGCGTCGATCACCAGCGGCATCACTCCATCAGTACGATGATCGCGGTAAGCGTAGGGCAGGCCGACAAGTTCACCCGCTTTATCCAGCAGCACATAGTCCACCCCCCAGCTATCAATACCGATGCTGTCAGGGTAAATTCCCATGCTGTCTATCTGATGCAACCCGGTGAGAATCGCGTGTTCCAGCGCTTGCAGGTCCCACACATGGTGGTTATCCCGGGACACCAGATGATTGCTAAAGCGGTGGACTTCTTTCAGCGCCAGATGCTGTGTCGTTGTCTGTAGCGTCGCCAGCATGACCCGGCCGCTGGAAGCGCCAAGATCGACCGCCACGATATTCTTCACCGCCATAGCCATTCCTCTTTACCTGTTTGATGCTGTGCAGTGTAAGGATTCGTTGGCGTAGCGACCTTCCGGTGAGTGCCATGTGACATCGGCGACTGGCAAAATAGTCAAGCTGACTGTGAAATGGTTCACAGTTGGGAGGATTCATCGGGTGCTTTACGGCATTTGTACGAGGTGGTGACGTGTAAAAAAACGCCGTCTGCGACGGCCCGCAGGGATGGTTCGCCATAAAAAGCGGGTGTGATCCTATCCACACTTCAGTGAATTGGTCGCAGGATCTTGAAAAAATGACACCACAATGCCATCGCAGACGACGGTATTTGAAGGTCATTCCACGCGCTTATGGCTACCATGCTATCCAGACCCTCATTTCCCCGGCGGGCAGCGTGTGGTGTATTGCGCACCTGACCGCCGCGATAACCGCTCCGCGAGCGGGTTAAGTGGAGAATCAAAATGACGTTGCTTCGTGGTGATGACTTTTTTGCTTCACGGGCGGTGACGGTGGCAGTGGAGCCCCGTACGCCGCAGGTGGCGTTTCCCGAACACTATCACGATTTCTGGGAGATCGTGCTGGTGGAGCAGGGCGCTGGCGTACATGTCTTTAACGATCAGCCTTATGCCCTGAGCAGTGGTACGGTGTTTTTCGTGCGTGATAACGATCGGCACCTGTTTGAAAACGTGGAAGGATTATGCCTGACCAACGTGCTGTATCGTTCGCCGCGTGGCTTTCGCTTTCTCTCTGATATTGCGACCTTTTTGCCCTACGGCCCGAATGGTGAATGGCAAGGGCAATGGCAGGTTAACACGGCGGGGATGCAGCAGTTAAAGCAAAGCCTCGGTCATCTGGCCGATCTGGCGCAAAGCGCGACGCCGGAAGATATCGCCGCCAGCGAAAGCCTGTTTTTACAAATACTGGTGCTGCTGCGTCAACGGTGTTTCCAGACGCAGGGCAGCGACTGTCAGCGTCAGGGCATACAGGCCCTGCTGGGCTGGTTACAGAACAACTACAGTGAAGAGATCAACTGGGGGGCGTTGGCCGAACAGTTCTCGTTACCGCTGAGAACGCTGCATCGTCAGTTGAAACAACATACCGGTATGACACCACAACGTTATCTGAATCGGTTAAGATTACTGGAGGCGCGTCGGCGGTTGCAGCAAAGTGATGATTCGATCACCACCATTGCGCATGCCTGTGGATTCAGCGACAGTAATCATTTCTCGACGCAATTCCGCAAGGCATTTTCCCTGGCTCCTAAATCGTTACGCCATCAGGCGTGTTATGAGGAATAGTTAACGGCAGGCGGGTGGGGGATGGTGACAAATCGACGTGGTTTGAAGTTACAGACTGAAGACTATTTCCTTACCGACAAAAATAGTGTGATGGTTGCTGAACGGCATCCGCAGCCCGTGTTTCCTCTGCATCATCATGATTTCGATGAGCTGGTCATCGTCTGGCGCGGAAATGGTCTGCATCTCTGGAATGATGTGCCCTATCGCATCACGCGCGGCGATATGTTTTATGTCTCTGCCAGCGATCGGCACAGCTACGAGTCTGTGCACGATCTGGCGCTGGATAACATTATCTATATCCGCGAGCGGTTGACGTTATCGGCGGACTGGTCGGCATTATTGCCCGGAGGCGATGAGCCGCAGAGTGAGCGCTACTGGTGTCTGGGTTCTCAGGGGATGGACACCATTCGAGATAAGGTCGATGCGCTGTCGCAGGAGTGTATGAAATCGGATGCGTTGTCGCTGCAATTGAGTGAGGTTTTGTTATTGCAGATTGCCCTGCTGGCGATGCGCTACCGTCACTTGCCGAACAATCCGCAGCTGGCTGATGCTCACCAGTTGGATTTACTGATGAATGCCCTGCGCGCCAGTATCGCCACCCCTTTTCGTTTTGACGCTTTCTGCGAACAGAATGGGGTCAGCGTGCGCGGTTTGCGGGCGCGCTTTAAAGAACAGACCGGGATGAGCGTACCACAATATCTGCGTCAGTTGCGGTTGTGCAAAGCGATGGAACTTCTGCGCTATAACCAGCACACCATCGGCGAAGTGGCCGCCCAGTGCGGCTTTGACGACAGCAACTATTTTTCCGTGGTCTTCCATCAGGCATTTGGCGTCTCGCCCAGCACCTATCGGCAGCGTTTTCAGCAGGTTGACTGAGCGCCTTTATTTTACCACCGTCGAGAGCAGCAGCTGCGTATAGGGATGTTGTGGCTGACTGAAGATTTGCTCCACCGGGCCGGTTTCTACGATTTCCCCTTCTTTCATCACCGCAATTCGGTGGCTCATATGCTGAACCACGCCCAAATCATGGGAAATGAACAGCATGGTCAGCCGCAGTTGACGCTGCAACGCGACCAGCAGATCCAGCACCTGTGCCTGCGTGGTGACATCCAGCGCGGAAACGGGTTCGTCACAGATGATAATGTCAGGCTCAGAGGCCAGCGCCTGGGCAATCGAGATGCGCTGACGCTGACCGCCGGATAGCGTATGCGGACGGCGCGACAGCAGGTCTGGCGTCAGGCCGACTTGTTCCAGCAGGGTCAAAATGCGCTGCTGCTGTTGCGCCGCGCTGAGATCGCGGCGCAGACGCAATGGCTGGCGGAGAATTTGCTCAATGGTAAACTGCGGATCAAATGAACCCAGCGGATCCTGCGTGATGGTCTGAATCCGGGCGCGTAGTGGACGACGTTCACGTTCTTCGAGTGCGCTCCAGGGATGCTCGGCCAGCCATACCGCGCCGCTGTCGGGTTTTTGCAAGGCAAGAATGACTTTTCCCAACGTCGTTTTACCAGAGCCTGATTCACCCACGATGCCAAGCGTTTCGCCGCGCCTGACCTGAAGGGAAACCTGATTGACCGCGTTCATTGCGCTGCCGTCGGGACGGGTAAACGCAACGGAAACCCGATCGACCTGTAGCGCAATATCGTCGGTGGCGGTGGAGGCAATCAATGACGCGGTATGGGTGTTGAGTGGGTTCTCGCCGGACAGCCAGTTGCCGCGTGTGGCAGCGGTGGGAATGGCGGCCAGCAGACGCCGGGTATAGGGATGTTCGGGGGCGTTCAGCACTTGGCGGGCGCTACCGCTTTCCACCAGACGGCCTTTTTGCATCACGATAACGCGATCCGCCACCTCCGCCACCACTCCCAGATCGTGAGTGATCAGCAGTACCCCGTGCCCTGCCTGCGCCAGTTCGGTAAACACCTTCAGTACCTGTTTTTGCACCGTGGCGTCCAGCGCGGTGGTGGGCTCATCGGCAATCAGCAGACGTGGGCCAGCAGCCAGTGCCGAGGCAATCAGGACTCGCTGGCGCAACCCGCCGGATAGCTCATGCGGATATTGGGCGGCACGATTGGCCGGATCGGGAATGCCCGCCTGTTGCAGCAGTGCCGCCACGCGGTCAGGAACCTGAGTGCGCGGGAGTAGCTGATGAGTAAGAATCGGCTCCGCCACTTCCTGACCGATTTTGCGTAACGGATCGAGAGAGACCAGCGCGTCCTGTAAAATAAAACCGATTTCCCTGCCGCGAATGTGCCGCCAGTCGCGATAGGTCAGAAAACGGAGATCGCAGTGACTGCCATCGTGGCGCGTCAGCGAGATGGCATTGGCCGTGACGTTCGCCCGTTCTCCGGCCAAACCAACCAGCGCGCGCGCCGTCACCGACTTGCCCGAGCCTGATTCACCGACCAGCGCCAGAATCTCACCGGCATTGACCTGAAAAGAAAGGTTTTTTACCGACTCAATCGGTCCCTGTTCACTGGGAAAGCTGACGCTTAATCCTTCCACATTCAGCAGCGACGAGTGGGTTGCGTGGGACACTTGCTGCGTCATGAGGCGTTGCCTTTTGCCAGAATGGTTTGTAAACGCCGCCCCAGCAACGTAATTGAAATAACGGAGAGGGCGACGACGGTAGCCGGAAACAGACTGATCCACGGCGCGATATCGAGAAAATTACGTCCATCGGCCAGCAGCGCTCCCCACTCCGCGATGGGCGGTACGACGCCCAATCCGAGAAAGCTCAGCGCGGAGGCCGACAGGATGGCGTGTCCAACGCCGATAGTGGCGACGATCAGCAGCGGACGCAGCGTGTTGGGGATAATATGCCGCACGATGATGTACAGCGGGTGCTCACCCAGCGCGATGGCATGGGTCACATAGCCGGAAAGCCTGACCTGTAAGACCTGTGAACGCACCAACCGGGCATAGCTGGCGATCCCCGCCAGCCCGACGGCAAGCAAGGTATTTTCCGGGCCGCGTCCCAATACGGCAATGACCAGCAGCGCCAGCAGCAGATCGGGAAAGGCCAGCATGATATCCAGCAGACGCACCAGTATCTGACGTATCGGCGCCGGCGCCAGCACGGAAAGCGTGCCGAATAGCACGCCTCCGAGACAGGCAATCAGCATGGCGCCTGCGCCAATACTCAGCGATAGCGAGGTGCCGTGGATCACCCGGGCATAGATATCGCGTCCCAGCGTATCGGTACCGAACCAGTGCTCGCCGCTCGGCGGTTGCAGGATCGCGCCAAGATCCATTTCATCAATCGTGCGGCTGGTAAACAGGGACGGAAAAAAGACGGCCAGCACCAGCAGGAAGACGATCGCTGCGGGTAACAGCGTCGAGGCGGCCAGCCAGGGATTTCGATAGCCAGAACGCGGGGCGCGGGGAAGTATCATAGGTTCACTGCTCATGGGCGTTCGCCTTCTTGCGCAAACGGGGATCGACAATCAGATACAAAGCATCCACCAACAGGTTGATCACCACAAACAGCAGAGCCGACAGCATGACGACGCCGAGCACCAGTGGCATATCGCGGGTTTCTATCGCGTGCAGTGTGATTTGTCCAATACCGGCGCGGCCAAAGACCGTTTCAGTTAACACGGAACCGGCCAGCACGCCGGCCAGCAGCGTCCCGGTCAGCGTTGACGCCGCCAGCGCGGCATGGCGCAGACCGTGGCGAATCCGCAGTATCGTTTCGCTGACGCCGCGGGTACGTACCGTCAGAGCGAACGGCTGGGATAAGGCTTCCTCCAGCCCGTCGCGCAGTACCTGACTGAGCAGCGCGGCTATCGGCAGGCTGAGGGTAATGATGGGCAGCACCAGTGAGATAGGGCCGTCATTGCCGGTGACGGGAAACCACTGTAGTTGAAAACTGAATATGCTCAGCAGAACAATCCCGATCCAGTACACCGGCGTGCTGAGCAGCGTCAACTCCAGCCAGGAGATCAGCCGCCGCAGCCGGTGGTAGCGCCCGGCGGTGATGAGCGCGCTGGATATGGCCAGCACCAGCGCCAGCGTCAGTCCGCCGAGCGCCAGCGGCAGCGTTTCGCGCATGGCATCGGCAATGACTGACAGCACCGGCTGCCGATACTGGTAGCTGATGCCGAAATCCCCCTGCAATGCCTGAGCACAATAACGCAGATACTGCATCCACAGCGGTTGATCGAGGCCGAATTGCCGGGTCAGTACGGCGCGGTAAGCGTCGTCAACCACGTTGTCGCCGCCGCTGAGAATGGCGATAGGATCGCCGGGGATGAGTTTGACGGCAATAAACGTCAACGTGGCTGCGCCCCAGAGCACAGCCAGAATGGTTAACAGACGTTTAGCGTATCCCGCCAGATTAACGTTTAATCCAGACATCATAGAAATTCGGTTTAGCGTTGGTCGCCCAGCTTATGCCCTGCACCTGTTTCGACAAACCAAGCTGATAAGCCGGAATATAGACGGGGAGGACATAGGCCTGATCGATAATTTCATGCTGAATATCGGTATACAGCTGTTTACGTTCGGCATCGCTGGCGCCTACCGCCTTTCTCAACTTCTCATCCAGCACGCTGATCCGCGTGAAGTTGTTGCCGTTGGGCGGAGCATAGGCGGAATCGAACACCGTGCGCAGGATATCCGGTTCGGCGCGGACGAAGAAGTTGGACGCTATATCGTATTCATTGCCGTTGGTGCGGCTGGTAAACCCGCCTGCATCCGTTGGATCGAGCTTCAGATCAATCCCGGCCTGTTTGACCTGATACTGAATCGCCTGGAACAACGTGACGTCAGCGGCTTCCACGTTCGTTGTGGCGTAGACAAAAGTCACGGTCAGACGCTTACCGTCTTTGGTCCGGTAGCCTTCGCCGTCCTTATTGTTCCAGCCTGCGGTGTCCAGTAGCTGATTGGCTTTTTGCAGATCAAATCCCCAGTGGGACTTCACCGTGGGGTCGTAATAAAGGGTGGCCGGACCGACGACGTTATCCGCCGCTTTCAGCGTGCCGAAATAGGACACTTTCACCGCCGTCGCGGTATCCGCGGCGCTCTGGAACGCCTGACGAACCTTGACGTCCTGGAACGGTCCTTTGGTGGTGTTGAAGTACAACACGCGGTTGACGCCAGGGTTTTCATAGGTGAGCACATCCAGACGCGGATTCTTTTTCACCGAGGGATAATTAGCGGGTGGCACGGCGTCAATGGCCTGAACCTGGTTGCTGGTCAGCGCGCCCAGCCTGACGGAGGCCTCCGGCAGATATTTAAAGGTAATCCCGTCCAGATAAGCCGGACCGGTATGTTTCGCGTAACCGGGCCCCCAGTTGTAATCTGCGCGTTTGCTCAGTCTGCTGCCGCTGCCTTTGACAAAGGAATCCAGAATAAATGGCCCGGAACCGACCACGGTGTTGCTGGTATTCGGCGTGTTTTTCAGATAGGTCGGCGACTGGATGCCGAGATAAGGCAGGCTCAACCCTTGTAACAACGGTGCAAACGATGAGGAATAGTGAATCACGACCGTGTACGCATCGGGCGTGGTGATGGCGTCGATCGGCCCTAACAGCGATTTGGCGTAGCTGGAGGTGGTTTTCGGATCGAGAATGCGTTCAAGATTGAATTTTACCGCTTCGGCATCCAGTTTGGTGCCGTCGCTGAAGGTGACGTCCTTGCGCAGATGGAAGGTATAGGACGTATTGTCGTCGTTGATTTCCCAGCGTTCCGCCAGCCACCGGTTTTTCCGTGTTTTCCGCGCCATGCGCAAGTGGATTCAGTGTAAAAAGCAGCGAGAGTAATCCGACAGTCAGTAATTCAGGCCGTGATAACGGCCGTGCGGGTGATTTTTTTTCCATTCTCTGATTCCTTAGAGGGCGGCGGGGTTGTCCTGTCAATATCGTTGCCACTGTAGTGAGCAGAGAGGAGGGTGTAAAAGTATAAAAAGTTATTTTTAATGCCAGAAAATATATAAAAACATCATCGGTCAATGACAGAGAGGAGGGAAAAGAGATATCCGCCGTACCGTCGGAGGGCTAACGTAGATAACGTCATATCGAATGAGGGGGAAACACAGCCTGAAAAAAAGGGAAGAGGTGTCCCTCATTCCCTGTTTCTATGTGTCACACAAGGCTTCGTGCGATCGTCTGGCGTTATTTAGCGGGTCGCTTCCGAAAGGGGCACTTCCGCATCTGGCGCATGAGTAATGCGGTTGCGCAAGTCACGGCGGGCAATTTCAACCAGCCAGAAGCAGAACATGTGTCCGAAAAGCTCGGAGAAGTGCTCTGCAAACGGTTGATCCCACGGAGCTGGCACGGTGCCAAACAGCGGAAGCAGGATAATGTGGAAGACGACATGGAGAACCAGACCGTAAAATGCCCCCTGCCAGAGTTTGATTTTGGGGTAAAACTCGGCCACCACGCAGTACAGTACGGCAAAGGTAATGGAAAAACCAAAGTGCATGATAAAGCTCATGATAGGTCTTGGGTTGCCATTAAATAAATACGTAATATGGGACATTTCAAACGACATGCCCAGCTGTTGCAGTAATTCTTGCGGCGGATTGGTGAGGTCGCGGGCTGGAGTTCGGGGCGGGAATGGAATTTCCCAGCCAAACTTGGCGAGCGCACAAATAATACCGGCAATTATCCCAACTAATATTGCTATCTGGATTTTTTCCTTCGTCGTACGTAACTGCATGTTATTTTCTCCTAAATAAACCCATCACCTTTCATGATGCTGAATCGTTGGTTTTCTGCGCATGTTTCCCTGTCGAAACGACATTCAGTTATCAACTTTCAGGATCCTGAAATCAGTCAGGTATAGAACATTCCAATTTTTGAGGAATAAAATTCGGCATTATGCTAATGCGCGAATAAAAGGTACCTCTATGGCGAATACAAGGCTTACATAAAATATGTACTCAGTCGCACCAACAGACAAGCCGCGGATGTGACAGGGAATTGACAGCTTGGTTACGAAAAAAATATCGAAAAATAATCATTAACCAATCAGGTTAAACCTTGATTCGAAAAGGATGATACACCCATTGGTCATCACAATCGATTTTTATATTGAGGGCTCTCCCTTCATCTTTCAGATTACAGGCTGTTGACTACGTTAACATTGCCCCGGAGGTTTATTTTAGTCAGCAACGGAGGGTTCATGCATTGCTGTTTTCTATAACTGGAAATTTATTGGATATACCCTGTTAACGTTAGGGTAAATATCGTGATATCAGTTGGCGTTGTAATCGTTATTAAATATTTCCAATTGTATATTTATGTAAATTCACTTTTTAAGTGAAGCGATGAATCGCTATTTTTTAATATGATAACTGAAGAAAACAATTATTAAGCTAATAGAATTAAATTGATGTCACCATTATCTTTCAGGTCGCCGACGTATTGGCCGTGATATTTCTTGGCCATTGCCGAATCCGATTGGGCTCTGACGCTATTGTCGCACGGAGAGCGGCTTCATCTGCCTGCCCATGAACTATGATGATATTCTGAATAGTAGTCGAGGCAGCCCTAAAAGGAGAATTTTATGTCACAGACCGATCGGTACAATCGTCGCATCGTGTTAGCGCAGCGTCCGCACGGTGCGCCTACGCAAGATAATTTCCGTCTGGAGCAGCAGGCTATTCCCGAGGTTAAGGAAGGCGGCGTGCTGCTGCGCTCGGTGTTTCTTTCTCTTGATCCTTATATGCGTGGTCGCATGAGCGATGCGCCATCTTATGCCAAACCGGTGGAGCTGGATGAGGTGATGGTCGGAACGACCGTCAGCAGAGTCGTGGAGTCAAAACACCCGGATTATCAGGTTGGTGACTGGGTCCTGGCCTATAGCGGCTGGCAGGATTATGCCGTTTCCGACGGCAAGGGGTTAAAAAATCTGGGGCAATCCCCGTCTAATCCGTCCTATGCGTTGGGGGTTCTGGGTATGCCTGGGTTCACCGCCTATATGGGACTGATGGATATCGGGCAGCCTAAAGCGGGTGAAACGCTGGTGGTGGCGGCGGCAACGGGGCCGGTAGGCGCCACGGTCGGGCAGATTGGCAAACTGAAGGGGTGTCATGTCGTTGGCGTCGCGGGGGGCGCGGAGAAATGCCGCCATGCGGTCGAGGTCCTGGGATTTGATATCTGCCTCGATCATCACGCGACGGATTTTGCTGAGCAGTTGCAGCAAGCCTGCCCGAAAGGGATTGATATTTATTTTGAAAACGTCGGTGGAAAGGTATTCGATGCGGTATTGCCGTTATTGAATACGTCCGCGCGTATTCCGGTCTGTGGACTGATCTCCAACTACAATGCGACTGGATTACCCGATGGCCCCGACCGTCTGCCATTGTTGACCGGGACCATTTTGAAAAAGCGCATTCGGATGCAGGGATTCATCATTTTTGATGATTACGGCCATCGTTTTGATGAGTTCCAGCAGGCGGTTTCCCCGTGGGTGGCAGAAGGGAAAATCAAATATCGGGAACATCTTGTCGATGGTCTGGAAAACGCGCCGGAGGCGTTTATCGGCCTGTTGCAAGGACACAATTTTGGCAAGCTGCTGGTGAGAGTCGGGGATGATTCGTAACGCTCAGCTCTCGCCGCATGTGCGGCGAACTCATATTGAGTGACGGCTTACTTACCGTCACTCAGCCACGCCGGCAAATCATGCAACCCCATTGCCTGACGCACCAGCGTCGGTTTAATGCCGGGCAGCTTGTCCGCCAGCATCAGGCCCACATCGCGCAGCAGCTTTTTGGCCGGATTGTCGCCATCGAACAGTTCGCGGAACCCTTGCATGCTGGCGAGCATGACGGCGGCGCGGTGTTTGCGCTTGCGTTCATAGCGTCTGAGATACAGATGCTGGCCGATGTCTTTGCCCTGCGTCTGAAGCCGTTTCAGTTCCGCAATCAGGTCCGCCACGTCCATAAAGCCAAGATTCACGCCCTGACCGGCCAGAGGATGAATGGTGTGAGCCGCGTCGCCGACCAGCACCAGACGGTGCGCCGCGAAACTGCGGGCATAACGTCCCATCAGGGGGAACGTTTGCCGTTCACTTTCGAGCTTGCATAATCCCAGACGCATATCGAAGGCTATCGACAACTGCTGGTTAAACTCGTCTTCAGGTAATGCCTGCACGGCCTGAGCCTGTTGCGGCGAGAGCGACCAGACAATCGAACTGAGATGCGGATCGCTCAGCGGCAAAAACGCCAGAATGCCGTCGCCGTGAAACACCTGACGCGCTACGGCGTGGTGCGGGGATTCGGTGCGAATGCTGGCGACCAGCGCGTGATGGCCGTAATCCCAGAAGGTCAGCGGAATATCTGCGTGCTGGCGTAGCCAGGAGTGTGCGCCGTCAGCGCCGACAACCAGACGCGCGGTCAGCATGCTGTCATCCTGCAACGTGATAAAGGCTTCGTTTTCGCCCCAGGCGACCTGTTTCAACACCGCCGGCGCCAGCAGCGTAATGTCGCCGGATTGACTGGCCTTCTGCCACAGCGTCTGCTGAATGACCGGATTTTCGATAATATGGCCGAGGTGTGAAAAACCGAACTCTTCGCCGTTGAAGCTGATGTGACCAAAGCTGTCTTTATCCCAGACTTCCATGGCGTTATAGGGACTGACGCGTTGTGCAACGAGGCTTTCCCAGACGCCAAGATGACGAAGCAGGCTCTCGCTGGCCGCGTTGATGGCGGAGACACGCAATGCATGCGCGTTTTCGGGCGATCGTACTTCAACCGGCTGTTTTTCAAGGATGGCAATGCGCAGGCCGCTGCCTTGCAAACCGCAGGCGAGCGCCAGACCAACCATGCCGCCACCGGCAATAACCACGTCGAATGATTGCATACACGTATTTTCCTGTTATGTCCTGCCGGAGAACGTGATTAACGCTCAACCCAGCCAAGTGTGCGGCGGGCCAGCGCATCACGCATCAACGGCAGATTATTCATGGCCATGAGCCCCAGATTACGGCCAATTTCCAATGCGGTATAGCGGTTGGCAAACAGCCTGACCAGTCCGTCGGTAATCGCCACTGTCGTTTGCTGATCGGGTTGGCGACGCTGCTGGTAGCGGCTGAGTACGCGGTAATGGCCCGGGTCCAGATGATGTTGCATGGCTTCAACCACGGTTTCCGCCAGCGACATCACATCCCGCAGGCCCAGATTAAATCCTTGCCCGGCGATCGGATGCAATGTCTGAGCCGCATTGCCCACCAGCGCCAGCCGATGGCCGATATGCTGGCTGGCGGTCAGTAATCGTAAAGGATAGCTGTGGCGTTCTCCGATGTGGGCGATCGCGCCCAGACGCCAGCCAAACGCCCGCTGTAACTGCTGACGGAATTCGTCTTCACGCCAGTTATCAACCAGCGTCTGCTGGCTGCGGGCATGACACCAGACCAGCGAACTGCGGCCATTGCTCATGGGTAACATCGCCAACGGTCCGTGTGGCGTAAAGCGCTCAAACGCACGGCCTTGATGCGCCTCGGCCGTCGTCACGTTGGCGATAACGGCGATTTGATCATAGTCCCGCTGTTGCCACTGCACACCGCAGGCTTCAGCCAGCATCGAGTGGGAGCCGTCGGCCGCCACCATCAGCTGTCCGGCCAGTACCGTACCGTTATCCAGCGTCAGCGTCGCCTCGCTTTGCGTACGGGCAACGGCGACGACTTTTGCCGGACAATGCAGACGCACGCCGGGCACCTGTTTCAACAAGGAGAACAGCCGCTGTCCCGCTTCGTGCAGTTCGACAACGTGGCCCAGCGCCGGCACGTGATAGTCCGAGGCTTTCAGGTTAACAAAGCAGGCATGTCCGCGATCGCTGACGTGAATGTCGGTTATCGCGGTAGCGCAGCCCGCCAGCGTCTGCCAGATGCCGATGGTTTCCAGTTGCTGGCTGGTGCCTTCCGACAGGGCAATCGCTCTGGCATCAAATCCCGGGTGCTGCCGTTCGAGCGGAGATTTTGCTTCGATCAGATCAACGGGAACTTTCCCTTGTGAAAGCGTGGATATTGCCAGCGCCAGTGTTGCGCCCGCCATGCCTCCGCCGACAATCATTACCGTCATGTTTTTATCCCGATGCTCAGAGCCTGTTGGGATAGGCTCGTATTTCTGGCGACTGCTATGCAGAAGGCTCTTGTGCCATGAGCGCTTCAATTTCGTCGGCGTCTTTCACCACGCTGGACGTCAGGTTTTCGTTGCCGGTCTCGGTGATCAGGATGTCATCTTCAATACGAACCCCGATTCCCCGATATTGCTGAGGCACTTTGGCATTCGGCGCGATATACAGGCCGGGTTCCACCGTTAGCACCATGCCGGGTTCGAGCGGGCGGCCGCGATCGGTGGAACCGTAATCACCGACATCGTGTACGTCCAGCCCCAGCCAGTGGCTGAGCCCGTGCATAAAGAACTGACGGTGCGCCTGTTCGGCGATTAACACATCGACCTCACCTTTCAGGATACCCAGCTTGACCAGCCCGCTCACCATAATGCGCACCACTTCATCATTGACGTCCCGGATGCTGCGGCCGGGGGCGAACAGCTCCAGCGCCTTGAGTTGCGAGCGCAGCACAATGTCGTAAATCGCGCGTTGCGGTTCGGTAAACTTGCCGTTGACCGGGAAGGTGCGGGTAATATCCCCGGCATAGCTGCGGTATTCGCATCCGGCGTCGATCAGCACCAAATCGCCATCGCGCATTTGAGATTCGTTTTCGGTGTAGTGCAGGATGCAGGCGTTGTCGCCGCTGCCGACAATGGTGTTGTAAGAGGGGTAGCGTGCGCCGTGGCGGGTAAATTCATGATGAATTTCGCCCTCAAGCTGGTATTCAAACATGCCGGGACGGCATTGCTGCATGGCGCGTGCGTGGGCCAGCGCGGTGATTTCACCCGCGCGGCGCATCACGTCAATTTCCGCCTGTGATTTGAACAGCCGCATTTCATGTACCCACGGACGCCAGTCGGTGATTGTCGGCGGGGCGACAAAGCCCTTGCGGGCGCCGCTGCGCAACGTTTCCAATGCGGAAAAGAGCAGTTTGTCGGCGTAGTCGTATTGCCCCTGCGCGTGATAAATCACATCCAGACCGTTGAGCAGCAGGTGCAGCTGTGCGTCAATTTCATTAAACGGCAGCGCCCGATCGACGCCCAGTTTGGCGGGAGCGGCTTCCTGGCCCAGACGACGGCCAAACCAGATTTCAGCCGTCAGATCGCGCACGCGATTGAATAACACGCTATGGTGATGTTTTTCGTCGCTTTTAACCAACAACAGCGCTGCTTCCGGCTCGTTAAATCCGGTGAAATACCAAAAATCGCTGTTCTGACGATAAGGATAATCACTGTCTGCATTGCGCGCCGTCTCGGGCGCCGCAAAAAAGATTGCGGCGCTGGCCGGCGCCATTTTCTCCAGCAGTGTCTGACGACGACGAAGGAACTCTTGTGGGTTCATCACCTGCTCCTGAAAAATATTCCGTACAGCTCTGCGCTACCGGTTCCGGTATTGCAGCGGATTAATGCAGCGTCGGTTTTTTCTGCTCCGGCGCAACAATCTGTGGGCTGGTAAATTCGTTATGACACAAAATGGCCGATACCCGAACATATTCAATCACTTCTTCAAGTGATTGTTCCAGTTCTTCCTGATCTTCATCTTCGTCATAGCCCAGTTGAGCGATGTTGCGTAAATCGTTAATCGCTTCTTTCAACTCACCATCGGCTTTGTTCAGGCGGGGTTGAACCACGCCCAATCCCAGCAAAAAATGGTTTACCCAGCCGGCCAGCGCATCGGCCCGGTCGAATACCGTGACCGATTCGTTGTTCTCGTCAGGCAGGAACAGCTGGAACATGAAACCTTCATCTTCGAGCGTTTCACGCGTTACCTGATACAGATGCTGGAGCGGCTGAGACAGCGTTTGCGGAAAGGCCATCCCTTCGTTTGTCAGTTCAAAAACCAACGTTCGCCAGCTGTCATCATGGTTGCCGCCACACAGCATACCGCTGATGAGGCCATGCATTTCCGCGGCGGTCAGGGCGATTTGCTGCTGGTGGAGCAATTGGTCAAGGGCTTCGTAGCCTGGAAACGTATTCTCTATAGACATGTGGATTCGTCATCGTTGGCAGGATTAGTTCGTGTTATGCTACCACCAAGCCCGGTGGGGATACCAGAAAGGGCTTGTATCTTATATTCGGGATATATATAGTGACGCCCGCTTTAACTGGCCCGATGTCAGGCAGCGCAGGATTTATTCCATGCGGGCGCGAAAACGAAACAAGGCAGGAAGGTGGCATGTCTGCACAACCCGTAGATATTCAGATTTTTGGCCGTTCGTTAAGAGTCAATTGTCCGCCAGAACAACAGGATGCGTTGAATCAGGCTGCGGAAGATCTTAACCAGCGGTTGCAAGATCTTAAAGTTCGCACTAGAGTCACAAACACCGAGCAACTGGTGTTTATCGCCGCGCTTAACGTGTGCCATGAACTGGCGCAGGAACGGGGTAAAACCCGTGATTACGCGGCCAATATGGAACAGCGTATCCGTATGCTGCAACAGACCATCGAACAGGCGCTGTTGGAGCAGGGACGTATTACGGAACGTCAGGGACCACAGTTTGAATAACATCGACTTTTGACAAAAGTCAGGTGTTTTTACGCGATAAGACGTGATAAGGTCTTTACCGAGTAACGGATAAAATTTCTCTGAGATGTTTGTCAGCGGGTCAGTCCCCTGAGCCGATATTTCAAACCAACAGAATGTAATGCTCCGTGGTTGGTGAGCATGCTCGGTTCGCCCGAGAAGCCTTAAGACTGCGACATTATGTTCACCTTGAACCAAGGGTTCAAGGGTTACAGCCTGCGGCGGCATCTCGGAGATTCCCTTTCTTTCACGTATAATCATTGCGGCCATCATTTCGTTTCCGTATGCAGCCTACACCATCATCCATACCGCCACTCTCTTCTGCTCAGCGTCGTCAGCAAATCCGTCAGGATGTGCGCCAGCGTCGTCGTCAGCTCACCGCTGCACAGCAGGCCCACTTTGCTGAACAGGCGGTGGATCAGGTTTGTCTTCATCCCAAAATACAGCAGGCGGACAATATCGCGGCGTTTCTTTCCTTCGATGGTGAACTGAATACGCAGCCGCTGATTCAACAGCTGTGGCTACAGGGGAAGCAGGTTTATCTGCCGGTCTTACACCCATTCAGCGCCGGGAATTTGCTGTTCCTGCGCTATGCACCGGATACCGAGCTGGTCTTAAACCGCCTGAAAATTCTGGAACCTAGTCTGGACGTACGCCAGGTCTTGCCGCTGCCACAGTTGGATGTGCTGCTGACGCCGCTGGTGGCGTTTGACAGTCAGGGACAGCGGCTGGGAATGGGCGGCGGTTTTTATGACCGCACGTTACAGAACTGGTCGCAGCAGGGGCCTTATCCGATAGGTCTGGCCCATGATTGTCAGCAGGTTGAGCGTTTGCCGACCGAGCATTGGGATATCCCGCTGCCGGAAATTATTACCCCTTCCCGCCGCTGGCAGTGGTGAGATCGTGCCCCAGCATTTGCTGCACCAGCTCCACACAACGCAGAAAACGCGTGTCATAGTCTGATTCTTTAACGTGCACATACTGAATATTGTTCTCTGCCAGCATGGTTTTCAGCAGATTCTGGAATTCCTGACGCGCAGACGAACTGCCCAGGCTGCGTAGTCCATCGGCAACCCAGGGCGTATTGTTTTCCAGCAGGATGACCAGATCGAAGCGATATTCGTCCACCAGCGCCTGAACAAACGGGTGTTCACGCCCCTCATACTTTTTACAGAATGCCTGTGTGGTGACGAAATCGGTATCGATAAAAGCCACTTTATTGGCGTACTTAACGGCAAAATCGATATATTGCGCCTGACCTAATGCGATTTTATCGTAGTCAGAATATTGCAGCGCCATTTCATCACCGCCCAGGTGGGAAAACACGTAATCACGGCCATATTCCCAGGCGCTGGTGGTGTTAAAGATATTGGCCAGCTTGTTCACCAGCGTAGATTTCCCGCTGGATTCCCCGCCCAGAATCGCCACCGTGCGCACGAAGAACGGTTTGACTTCCGTGGGAATATATTCCCAGTAGCGGAAAGGATCGTGGCGGATTTGCGAGCCGCTGATACTCATGAATGAGCGCTGCGGATCAATCAGGATCGTTTCTATACCCAGATGTTTACGGTATTGCGGCGCGTCCTGTTCTTCACTGGTATAAACGAAATTAGGCTCAATGCTTTTTCCCTGCATAAAAGCCTGAATGCCCTTGCTCCATACGTCCCAGCCGTGCGGATACGGCTCCATCCCTTGTTCATTAAACGCATGGATACGAATATTTTTCTGATATTTAAAGGTTTGCAACAGCCAGCGCAGGCGATCGCTGACGGTCGGCTGCTGTGACATGGAGCTGTTTTCAAACAGCAGGCGGTCGCGCGGTTCGTCATAACCCAGAATGACATGCAGCTCATCCACCTGGCTGCACGCTCGCTGGATCAGATAAATATGGCCGGTATGCAGGGGATAAAATTTGCCGAAGACGACGCCAATCTTCTTTTCATGCCGGGGAAATTCCAGACCGAGAAAGCGGTGCAGCGCTTCCAGTTTCTGGGCGCTGGGGCTTTTGATCTTGGCATTGAGCAACTGGCTGAGGTAGCCCTTGGTCATATCCGTCGCATCGGCGACCTGTTGTAGGGTACATCCCTTTTGCCGGATGGCGGATTTTAAATACTCAAATGGCGACATAGTCCGACACTCCTGTTTAGTGTACTAAACAAGATAACACAGCGTGCCGGATGAATCGCTGTCTGTGTCATTTTTTATGATGGGCCGTTGAAAATCGCTTCCGGCGATTTTTTACAGGTCGTTGAGAATATCCAGTGCGTCGGCCAGCTTCTTGACGCCGAAAACCTGCATGTTGGATAGGGGCTTTTTCGGCATATTGGCGTGGGGGACAATCGCGCGCTTGAAACCGTGCTTGGCGGCTTCCGCAATGCGTTCCTGACCGCTGGGTACCGGACGGATTTCACCCGCCAGTCCGACTTCGCCAAACACCACCAGATCCTGCGGCAGTGGACGATCGCGCAGGCTGGAAACCAGTGACAGCAGCAGCGCCAGATCGGCGCTGGTTTCCGTCACTTTAACGCCGCCTACGACGTTGACGAACACATCCTGATCCGACATCTGCAAACCGCCATGACGATGCAGAACAGCCAGCAGGATCGCCAGACGGTTCTGTTCCAGCCCGACCGCGACTCGGCGAGGGTTCGCCATCATTGACTGATCCACCAGCGCCTGAATTTCCACCAGCAGCGGACGCGTGCCTTCCCAGACCACCATCACCGAACTGCCGGAGGTGATTTCATCACCGCGGCTGAGGAAAATCGCCGAAGGATTGCTGATTTCACGCAGACCCTGTTCGGTCATGGCGAACACGCCCAGTTCATTGACGGCGCCGAAGCGGTTTTTATGGCTGCGCAGAGTACGAAAACGTGAATCGGCGTCGCCGTCCAGCAGTACCGAACAATCGATACAGTGTTCCAGCACTTTCGGCCCCGCCAGCGAGCCGTCTTTGGTGACGTGACCGACCATGATAATGGCAACGCCGCGGGTTTTGGCAAAGCGGGTCAGGTAGGCGGCGGTTTCACGCACCTGTGCAACACTGCCGGGGGAGGATTGAATATCGGCCAGATGCATGACCTGAATAGAGTCAATCACCATTAACTTTGGTTGTTCCTGCTCGGCAATCAGGCAAATCTGTTCGATGCTGGTTTCGGACAGCATATTCAGGTTATGGGCGGGCAACCCGAGGCGATGAGCCCGCATTGCCACCTGCTGCAACGATTCTTCCCCGGTGACGTACAGGGTTTTCATCTGTTCGGACAATTTGCACAGCGTTTGCAATAGCAGGGTACTTTTCCCCGCCCCCGGGTTACCGCCGATCAGAATCGCGCTGCCTGGCACGACCCCGCCGCCCAGCACCCGGTCAAATTCCTGAAAGCCGGTAGAAAAACGGGGCAGGGCCTCAAGGCTGATTTCCGAGAGTTTTTGTACCCGGCTGACGCCGGCGCTTTCACCGGCATAGCCGGTCAAGCGATCGGATCGTGAAGAGGAGGCAACCGCGGCCAGACGGACTTCGGTAATGGTATTCCAGGCGTGACAGGCACTGCACTGCCCCTGCCAGCGTGGATAGTCTGCCCCACATTCATTACATACAAAGGCGCGTTTGACGGCTTTTGCCACGGGTTACCTCTGAATCTGATTAACGTTCTTCGTGTCTCATGCTGCCGCTGAGAATACAGAGTACTCCAGTCAGGTCAGCATTCCGGATCGTCACCGCGGACTGCTCGTTGACTTTGGGTTTGGCGTGATAGGCAATACCCAGACCGGAAGCCTTGATCATCAGCAGATCGTTGGCGCCATCGCCGATGGCAACCGTCTGCTGCGGGGGGATCTCCAGTTTTTCCGCCAGCTCACGCAGCGTGTTGGCTTTGTATTTCGCATCGATAATCGGGCCGATGACTTCGCCGGTCAGTTTACCATCTTTCATCCCCATTTCATTGGCGACGGCGGCAACCAGACCCAGCTCTTCACGCAGATAATCGGCGAAATAGGTAAACCCGCCCGAGGCAATGGCCACATGCCAGCCAGCTTCCTGAAGTTGGCTGACCATGTTGGTCAGTCCCGGCATCAGCGGCAGGTTTTTACGTACTTCGCGCAGAATATTGGCATCGGCGCCTTTTAAGGTTCCCACGCGCTGACGCAGACTGGCGGAGAAATCCAGCTCCCCGCGCATCGCCCGCTCGGTGACTTCGGCAACCAATTCGCCCGTTCCCGCCAGTTTGGCGATTTCGTCAATGCATTCAATCTGAATCGCGGTGGAATCCATATCCATCACCAGCAGGCCGGGGGCGCGCAGGGTGGGGGCGTTGCGCATCGGCGATACGTCCATGCCCAGTTCGTGCGCCAGCTTGGTGGCTCTCGCCGTCAGCGATCCCGCCAGACGGACCACCTGATAATCTCCCACGATCCAGGCGCTGACAATGACCATCGCCGCGCCCAGTTTGCGTTGATAGCGGGAAATCAAATTCTTGTCGAGTACGTCGCTGTATAGCAGCCAGCCGGTGTCCCCGGCGCGATAATCGAGCGGCATCACTTCATCACCGCTCAGTGATAGCGGCAGTCCCGGCCAACAGTTAATCTCATTCGGGAGATCACGATAGGTCAGACTATTCGACATGGGGCAAATCCTCTACTGGCGGTAATTACGTGGCATTGGATGGGGCAGCTATTTGGGTGCGCTTCCTGATTCAGGGGCGCGATCACAAACATATCCATCGGAAAACAGGGCAACAAGCTATCCTATCGTCGGCGCTTCTGGCAACATAAAGTATCCAAATCGCGTAAGGATTATCATGGTTCGGGCCCGGGTAAAATTCCGCCTACATCGCACAGCCATTGTGCTGATTTGCTTAGCTCTGCTGGTGATACTGATGCAGGGCGCTTCCTATTTCAGTTTAAGCCACCAAATGGCCCGTTCGGAACAGGTTGAGGATTTGGCGCGTACTTTGACTCGGCAGGTGGCTTACAGCATCGCACCGCTAATGGATAGTACGGATGATAACAGCCAAAAGATTAACAATATACTTCAGCAGCTTACTGAACACAGCCGGATTCTGGATGCCGGTATTTATCAGCAGGATGGTTCGCTGGTCGCCAAAGCGGGAGAGCAGGTTCAACTGCGGGATCGACTGGCGCTGGACGGCAATCGGGTCGGCAGCTATTTCAATCATCAGCTGGTGCAACCCATCGAGGGAAAAGATGGGCCGATAGGGTTCCTGCGCGTTACCCTTGATACGCACGTTTTGGCGACAGAGGCCAAACAGGTGGATAACACCACGAATATTCTGCGCTTAATGATATTACTGTCGCTGGCGATCGGCATCATTTTGACCCGAACGCTGTTGCAGAACCGTCGCACCCGTTGGCAGCAGTCGCCTTATTTACTTACGGCCAGTACGCCGGTTAAAGAAGAAGATGACGGCGTGGAGAACGACGCCGGCGCGGATAACGAAGAGCAAAAAAAAGCTAATTAACACTCTTTTTTCAATCGCTTACCGTTAAGCCCGCAGGCGCGGCTCACTTATCTGATGTCCATTTTGGGAGGAACCATCCGGTTATGTTTGGTACGTTGAACGCCATCAACCTTACGCTTGCATACGATAAAAAAATTATCGCCGAAGCGCTGAACGTCACGATCCCGGATAATCAATTCAGTGTGATTATCGGTCCAAATGCCTGTGGCAAATCCACTTTGCTACGGGCGCTGTGCCGGTTGTTGAAACCACTGGCGGGAGAAGTGTTGCTGGATGGTAAAAACATTCACCAACTCCCCACTAAAGCGCTGGCCCGGAAAATCGGTCTGTTGCCGCAGCATGCCATCGTGCCGGATAACATCACGGTGGCTGATCTGGTGGCGCGTGGACGCTATCCTCACCAAAGTCTGCTGCGACAGTGGAGTGCGGCGGATCAGGAAGCAGTGGAGCAGGCGATGATTGCCACCGATGTCAGTGCGTTGTCGGAACGCAGCGTGGATGAACTGTCCGGCGGACAGCGGCAGCGCGTATGGATAGCCATGGTGTTGGCACAACAGACACAGTTGTTGCTGCTGGATGAACCCACAACCTGGCTGGATATGGCTCATCAGATTGATCTGCTCGATCTGTTTTGCGATCTTCACCAACAACATGGTCGCACGCTGGTGGCGGTGCTACATGACCTGAATCAGGCCTGTCGTTATGCCGATCATCTGATCGTCATGCAAGCCGGAAAGATTAAGGCGCAAGGAAAACCAGCCGAGATCGTCAGCGCCGAACTGATCAGACAGGTGTTCGGCATGCCCTGCGTGATTATTCAAGACCCGGTATCTCACACGCCACTGATTGTGCCGTGCGGACGCTATCATCCGGTTCCGCATGTGACGACACCCTAACCGTCGCTTTTCAGCGCCAACCGCGACGTTCCAGAGACGCCGCGCCGAACCTGCTCGTTTATTAAGCGATAAGCCGGATATTTCATATAGCTACCTATGCGGATGCATTAAAAACCAAAGGTGTGAAATTAACACAAACGCTAATGATAATAAATATCATTAGCGTTTTGTATTTTTATTGTGCTAAGGTTTTTTCGGCAGTAAAACAGGGTTACATGGGATGATGTTAACATTGTTGCGCAAGGGTTAATTATATGAAAATAAAACATAAAAAATGTTTTTGCGCCTCCATGCATATGGGATTACTTCTGACAGTAATACATCCAGTGCAAAGTGTGGCGGCTGCTGATACACAACACAACACAACACAACGCAATGACACCATCACGGTGGTTGCCGGAACAGAAAATGAATCACCCACCGCGCCGCTGAAGGGAATGGTGGCAACCACCAGTCAGGCGGGCAGTAAAACCGCCACGCCATTGATAAAAACGCCGCAATCTATTTCAGTCGTTACCCGCGACCAGATGGATGCGCAGGATGTATCCTCCGTTCCGCAGGCATTGCGCTACACCGCCGGGGTGGTAGCGGAATACCGGGGCAGTTCCAACCGTTACGATGAGGTGTTTATTCGTGGGCTTTCCTATGTGCCACGATTTTTGGATGGTTTGAGCTTTGGCGCTTCGGCTGGATCGCAAACCGGCGTGATCGACCCCTGGTTGCTGGAGCGGGTGGAAGTGGTCAAAGGCCCGGCATCCGTACTTTACGGTCAGGTGAATCCTGGTGGCTTGGTCAGTATGACCAGCAAACGTCCGACAGCCACCCCGATACATAAAATTCAATTGAAAGGCGGCAATAATGATCTTGCGCAGGGCGCATTTGACTTTGGCGGCGCGTTGAATGATGACAACACCCTGCTGTATCGACTCAACGGTCTGGCGCGTACCCAGCATAATCAGGTCGATGATTATAAGGAAACTCGTTACGCCATTGCTCCGTCGCTGACCTGGTATCCCAATATCGATACCCGCTTTACGTTGCTGACCAGTTTCCAGAAAGATCCTGATGCCGGCTACCGTAATTTCCTGCCGTCGGTGGGTACGGTGTTCGGCACCGAGCGGGGCTATATTCCCTTTGACTTTAATGTCAGTGATCCGTCCTTTAATCTGTCAAAGCGCGAGCAAGCCGCCATTGGTTATGAATTCGAACATAATTTCAATGAAATATTTACCTTCAGGCAGAATGCGCGCTATGCCAATATCAGTCAAAAATACAAATACTTTGTCTATACGAACTCCGCCAGCACCTATGTGTTGAACAGACGCGCCCAGCGAGAGGAGCGCGATACCGATGAGTTTGCGCTGGATAATCAGTTACAGGCTCAGTTTGCTACCGGTATAGTGGATCATGTGGTATTGACCGGGCTGGATTACCGGTGGAACAAGGATCGGCAGAAACTGTGGCGGGGCAGTAGTACGAGTTACCAAATCGATTGGTCCTCTCCTGTCTATGGCGTACCGGTTGATGAGAGTTCGCTAATCAAGAGTACGGATCAGCGACAGACGTTGGATCAGCTTGGCGTCTATGTACAGGATCAGATGGAATGGAACAATTGGAATCTACTGCTTTCGGGACGCTATGACTGGACCGAAGTGCGAACCGACGATTATCTCGACAGCAGTCAGGTACAGCAAAACGATAGTAAGTTCACCGGCCGTGCGGCGTTGCTGTATGCCTTCGATAATGGCGTTTCGCCGTATGTGAGCTATAGCACCTCTTTTGAACCCAACCTGCAAACCAATCGTGCGCCGGGAACGCCGCCTTTTTCGCCAACCACAGGCAAACAGGTTGAAGTCGGGATTAAATACCAGCCGCCGGGCTGGAACACCTTAATGAGTCTGTCGCTTTACGATCTGCGCCAGCAAAACGTTTCTACCTATAACAGCAGCCTGGGATGGTTTGAACCGGTCGGTGAAATTCGCAACCAGGGGCTGGAAGTGGAAGTGCATTCGGCATTGACCGAATCAATCAATCTCATCGCCTCCTACAGCTATATCGATTCTGAAACCACCAAAACCACCGTGGCTGGCACGCAGGGTAAAACGCCGGCGCGCATTCCTTCTCATATGGCTTCATTGTGGGGGGAGTACAATTTCCATTCCGGCGTGGCGAATGGTCTCGGTGTCGGTCTGGGCGCCAGATATATCGGCACCAGTTATGGTAATGCTCAGAATACCTTTAAAGTTCCGTCTGTCGATTTATACGATGCGAAAGTCAGCTATGAACTGGGTAGCCTGACGCCATCGCTGAAAGGCGTGTCGGCGCAAGTCAATCTTAATAATATGTTTGATAAAAAATATGTCGCCACCTGTGCTTCCGCCACCGCCTGCTTCTATGGCATTGGGCGGACGGTCACTGCGACAATCAATTATGAGTGGTAGCGTCTCTCATCACTGAGTAAACCGTGGCGCTCGATGCGGATCGCCACGGTGGTCAACTCTCTTTTACATCGGTGTTCCGGGTTATTACATCCAGCATGCGGAGCTACCGGACAGAGCACGGTTAAATAGGCTCACAGCAGAGGAAAGTATTCCTATGAATCACTATGCTGAGCAACCGCCGATTCAATTGATGCTGCGTCGACATGATGCCGGCAGTGAGGAATGGTGGCGTGAATTGAGCGCGGGGGATATTCCTCGGTTAGAAAAACTTGCCACGGGCGATTACCGGGCTACCTTCTTTTGGCGTGATCCGCAGGGCAGCGAGCAGATATCCGACACTCGCTATGTCTGGATAGATGTCAATTGCGTGACAGACCATCACAAAATGTCGCCGGAGTCGATGGCGCGATTGCAAGGCACCGATGTCTGGCACTGGAGCACTATTCTGGCAGGGGACTGGCGAGGCGGTTATTCTTTTATACCCGCTACCGACCATCAGCGTTTTAATCCGCCCGCAGGGGATATCCGCACCCAGCGTCTGGCACAAAGAAAATGGTGGTGTGAAACGTTAAGCCGGGCGACGCACGATCCGCTTAATCGGCGCAGTTTCTGGCACGGCAGCCGAGGGCAGTCCTTGTCCGGGTTGCATTTACCTGATGCGCCGCCGCAACCGGCCTGGCGCGATTTTGATCTTGGCCTCCGCTGCCAGCCTGCTCCGGCACGTTTACAGTCCTATTGCTGGCACAGTCAGCGCCTTAACAACCGCCGTACCGTCTGGATTTTCAGTACCGGAGAGACGCAGCCCGCTAAGCGACCATTGGCGATCCTGCTGGACGGCCAGTTCTGGGCATCAGGCATGCCCGTATGGTCGGCGTTGATGAAGCAGACGCAGTCCGGGCAATTACCGCAAGCGGTTTATCTGCTGATCGATGTGATAGATAGCGCGCATCGCAGCAGCGAATTGGCCTGTAATGATCAATTCTGGTTGGCGGTTCAGGAGGAATTATTGCCGCAGATCGCGGGTATTTGCGCTTATCAGGACGATGCTGCCACCACCGTGGTCGCCGGACAAAGCTATGGCGGATTGGCGGCGCTATTCGCCGGGCTGCACTGGCCGCAACGTTTCGGCTGTGTGCTGAGTCAGTCCGGCTCCTTCTGGTGGCCGCGTCAGGATCTGATACAGGCCACCGAAGCGGCGGACGGTGAATGCCAGTTAATTGAGCGCATTAAACAAGGTCTGGGTAGTTACGGAAGACTGAAAATTTTTATGGAAGCCGGCGTGCGCGAGACGTTGATCCATCGGGTTAATCAACGCTTATTCAATGTATTGCGCCATACCCACCATACCCTATGTTACCGGGAGTTTAATGGCGGTCACGATGCCTTGTGCTGGCGGGGCGGACTGATTGACGGCCTGACGGCGCTGTGGTCATCCGATTTCCCGATGATCCAGACGCACTCCCCCGCGGGGAAGGCCACCTCTATCAGACAGGAGCCATAACATGGAACAGCAAATGCAAAATCCGTTCGATGATGAACGTTATCTCTTTCTGGTGCTAATTAATGACGAGGAGCAGTACAGCTTATGGCCGGATTTCAAGGGAACGCCTCCGGGGTGGCGAACGGTAATAGGCCCTTTGCCGCGTGCGGAGTGCGTCGCGTGGTTGGAAACCAACTGGACTGATATGCGGCCAGCTAGTCTGCGTAATGCGCAAAATGCTTCATAACCCCACCAGCCAGGAGATTTTAGTCCATGACCGATACATCCCTCTCCCCTGATACCAGCACCTCGTTGCAGGTGTTGCCGTTGGTGGCCGCCCAGCCGGGCATTTGGTTTGCCGATCAACTTTCGCCCTGGTCGAATACTTTCGCGGTGGCCCATTATGTAGAAATCAGGGGTGAATTGAAGCCGGACCTCATGCTTGAGGCGATCCGTCAAGGATTGATGGAAGCTGATACTGTCAGAGCGCGTTTTGAAGAACGTGATGGTGAGGTGGTTCAGATCCTGCCGGGAGCAGAGGACGACAGTAATTTACCCCGCCCCGAATTCATTGATCTTAGCCATGAGGCAGATGCGCCTACTGCGGCGCTCGCAATAATGCGTGAAGATTTGTCAGGCAATCTGCGAGCTGGCGGCGAAGCGATTCTGTACCGCCATATCCTGTTCCGCCTCAGTACTGCCCCGGCGCGTTGGTTCTGGTATCAGCGTTATCATCATCTAATGGTCGATGGTTTCAGTTTTACCGCCCTGACCCGCAGAATTGCCCATATCTACCACGCTCGCTGTGATGGCCGAACCGCCGGCCCGTCGCCGTTTACGCCTTTTTCCGCCGTCGTGCGGGAGTATCTTGACGAGTCGCATACCGCTACCTGCACGCGCGACAGGCTGTTTTGGTTGGACAAATGTCAACAATTGCCGCCGCCTGTCAGTCTCGCGGCGCGGCCAATGTCTGATAGTCATCCCTCGCCGCATATCTTACGTCATTCGCTGCGCCTGGATGCCGATGATTTTACGCGGCTGACGGTTCCCTCGCTGACAACGCGATTAAGCGCCACGGAAATCGGATTGGCGCTGATCGCGGTCTGGGTAGGGCGTCTGAGCGGCAGAATGGCCTACACTGCGGGGTTTACCTTTATGCGCCGTATGGGATCGCAGGCATTAAATGCCATCGGCCCGGTGGTGAATGTCCTGCCCGTGCCGATTCATGCCGATCCCGACGCGACATTACATGATGTGGCGCGTACCGTGGCTGCGGAGCTTAAGGCGATACGGCGTCATCAGGCCTATGATGGCGAGCAACTCTTGCGCGATCTTGGCCGCATCGGTGAAAGCCAGGGATTGATGGGGCCAACCTTTAATATCAAATTATTCGATTATCAACTTGAGTTCCACGGTGCTAAGGCCATGACGCACCAATTAGCGTCGGGGCCGGTCAGCGATCTTGAGATCGATCTTTATATTGATGAGTCCGGCGCGCTGAGCGTGGAACTATTGGCAAACCAGGCACGTTACCAGCCGGAACAGTTGGCGCATTATGCCGCCTGTTTGCCGCTGTTGCTTCGTCAGTTCGCCAGCAATGTCTCGCTGCCGATCGGGGAGGCCGGTCTGCTGGATGAAACGGCGCTAGACAAGCTGTCTCACTGGAGCGATGGCGGCGCAGCCCAGCGCATTGAGCACGAAACCACGGTGCTGGATGCTTTTATGCGGCAATGCGCGCAGCAGCCTGAAGCCGTCGCGTTGCGCTGGAAAGATGAGAGCATCAGCTATCTAGAGTTGCGTCAACGGGCATCCCAGTTGGCGCGTCTGTTGCTTGATGGAACGCCTCAATCGCCGGTGGCTATTCTGCTGCCGCGCGGGCCTGACTGCGTGGTGGCGATGCTGGCTGTGATGATGGCCGGTCAGGTGATCATGGTATTGGATGCGGACTCTCCGCCGGAGCGACTGGCGATGATGATTGGCGAGAGTCAGCCTGATCGGTTGATTACTCTTGAAGCGTTACGTCCGCGCTTTGCCGCTTTTACGTCGATACCCGCTGTGTGTCTGGACAGCGTGTGTCTGACGACATTCAGCGATCTGCCGCCGGACGATGCTGAGCGTGGGTTCCCGCTCCTCAGCGAGCATCTGGCTTACATTATCTATACGTCAGGTTCCACCGGACGGCCAAAAGGGGTGATGAACACCCATGGCGCGTTGCTCAATCTGCTAAATGTCCACCGGGCCGGCGCATTTTCCTCGGCGGCGAGGATATTGTCAGACAAAGGGGAGCGCCGACGGTTACATACCGGACACAGTGCCGCCTGGGTATTTGACGCCAGTTGGGATCCGCTGTTGGGGATGATGGATGGTCAGATAATGGATCTGTTTGATGACGATACTCGCCGTGATGCGCTGGCGCTGGTAACGGCCATCCAACGCCAGCGCACCGACATTATTGAAGTGACGCCGTTGATGCTGACGCAACTGCTGGCCACCGGTTTACTGACATCGGACAAGCATCGGCCATTGATGATCCTGCTGGGCGGCGAGGCGGTATCCTCTGCGCTCTGGCAGCAGTTGAAGCAGTATCCACAGGTGGCGGCGCGCAATTATTACGGCCCGACGGAATGTACGGTTGACAGTGTGATTGGCGATCCGGCGGACTCGTTGGAGTCTGTTATTGGCCGTCCGGTGCCAGGCATGTGCGTCTGGGTTCTGGATGGCCGATTGCAGCCGCTGCCGATAGGGGCGGTCGGCGAACTCTATCTGGGCGGAGCAGGGCTGGCGCGCGGTTATCTTGGCAAAGCGGGATTGACTGCCTCCCGGTTCATCGCTTCGCCATTCGGCAAGGGCGAGCGGCTTTACCGCACCGGGGATCTGGTTCGCTGGCGCGCTGACGGCCAGCTTGATTTCGTTGGCCGCATCGACGATCAGGTTAAGGTTCGTGGTTATCGAATCGAACTGGGCGAGGTGGAAAACGCGCTATCGGCATTATCGGAGGTGGAAAGCTCAGCGATAGTGGTTCGTGAAACGGAAGGCCGTAATCAACTGGTGGCATATTGCGCGGTGAAGGCGGCGTTGGCAGAGGAACCTGAGTGGATCAGCGAACGACTTTATGCCCGACTGCGAGAACGTATTCCAGAATACATGCTACCCAGTCAACTTGTGGTGCTGCCGCAGTTGCCGGTCAACAGCAGCGGGAAAATCGATCGTCGCGCGTTGCCGCAGCCTAAAGCGAAACTATTACAACCGCAACAGCCGCAAAATGCCCGTGAGCGACTGTTGTGCGATGCCATCGCCACAGTATTGCGTCTTGAGGCTTTTGGCGCGGATGACGATTTCTTTCTGCAAGGCGGCGACAGTATTTCAGCCATGATGCTGGCCAACAATCTAAGACAGGCGGGTTACCAGTTGTCAGCAAGGGATATTTTTTCCCTGCGTACACCGCTGGCGATGGCGCCCGTCATGACCGTCTGGCAGGATGGCGATAATTCTTCGACATTGCCGCTGCTGGCGGATGATAAGGCGCTGATGGCGCACGTCAACGCTAAATACGGCCCCGTCCATTGGGTATTACCGACCTTGCCGTTACAGCAGGGATTATTGTTCCATGCCCAACTGCGAGACGGAACCGGCAATTACAATGCATTAAGCCGCTTTGATTTCGAAGGCGCGCTGACGGTCTCGCGCATAAAGGCGGCGCTGAACAGCATGATGCAACGTCATCCGCAGCTTAACGCCTGTTTTGATAACACGCTGTGTGACGCGCCATTGCAAGTTTTGCCCCGGCGGTCAATGGGACGCAGTTGGCCATGGCGTCAGTACGATCTGAGCGGTATGAGCGCACAGGAACAGCAGCAGAGCCTGCAACGTATCGAACAAGAGGAACTGGCGTGTGATTTGCTGATTGACGGAAGCGATGCTCCGTTGGTGCGTGCCGTGCTGGTGCAATTATCCTCCCGGCGGTCAACACTGCTGATTGTCGCTCATCATCTGGTGGCTGATGGTTGGTCTTCAGCCATTATGTTGCGTGAACTACTATTTGTGCTTGGCGACATGGCGGCCTCTCTGCCGACGCCGCAGGCGGATTATCCCACGGTGATAACCCGATTGGCGGCGCGGAACAAAGACGCCGCGCAATCCGCCTGGCGCGAGTCGCTGACGGACGTGACGCCTTGCGTGCTGTTCGGTGATGTTCCGTCAACGCAAGAAACCATGCATCGTCTGCCGATAACGTTGACGCCCGAATTGCAACACGGTCTGGAATCATTGCGGCTGAAGTGGGGGCTGACCCTGAACACGCTGTTGCAGGGCGTGTGGGCGACACTGCTGAGCGCTATCAGCGGGCGTGATGATATCGTGTTCGGCACGCCGGTATCCGGGCGTTTTACCGGACCGGCAGGCACTGGCGATCATATTGGTTTATTCAGTAATACCGTACCGGTTCGGATTCGGTTGCAGCCCCAGCGCGCCTTGTTGGAACAGTTGGCGCAAATACAACCAGGGCAAGTCGATTTGCTGGCTCATGACAATTTGGGGCTAGGCGAGATCCAACAACTGGCGGGAGGCGAAGCGCTGTTTGATACCTTGCTGGTGGTGGAGAACTACCCGGATGAAAGCGAGTTACTCAATCGTCCTTTCGGCGAGGTACGTTGCACCAGTGTATGTAATCACGGATATACGCATTACCCGTTGACGCTGATGGCTGTTCCCGGCGATATATTATCGCTGCACCTGGAATACCGCCCAGGTCAGGTGGATGCCGAGGCGGTGGCGTTGCGCCTGCAACTGCTGCTTCAACAACTGGTCGTCACACCGGAGCGGCCTCTGGCCGCGCTGTCGCTGCTGAGCGAGTCAGAGCAAGGACTCGTGCGACGCGCCAATCAAACTGAGCATGAGGTCAGGCCGGATACCCTGAGCGGACTGTTGGCGCGCCAGGCGTCCCGCTCGCCGCAAGCCGTTGCGTTGGTGGATGAAACTCAATCTTTGAGCTATGCCGAGGTGCGCGAACAGGTAATGCTGCTCGCGCAGCATCTGGCTGCGGCGGGCGTTATTCCCGGGGACACCGTGGCGGTAGCATTGCCGCGTTCGGTATTTCTGTCGCTGGCGTTAATGGCAGTGGTTGAAGTTGGGGCGGCATATCTTCCGCTGGATACCGGCTATCCTGATGAGCGCCTGCAACTGATGCTCGATGATGCGCAACCTCGGTTGATCATCACCGATCCCTCGCAACGCGAACGCTTCGATGGTGCGGGGCCTATTTTTTCTTATGATAGCCGACTGGCGGTTAATCACGATCTCCCTGCGTGCCGTCAGACGCCTTCCCCCCATCATCCCGCCTACATTATCTACACCTCTGGTTCCACCAGTCGGCCAAAAGGCGTGGTGATTGCGCATAACGCCATCGTCAATCGGTTGTTGTGGATGCAACATCAGTATCCGCTGGGCGCAGATGACGTGGTGTTGCAAAAAACGCCGTGTAGTTTCGATGTATCGGTATGGGAATTTTTCTGGCCGTTGATGGTCGGGGCCTCGTTGGTAATGGCGCCGCCGGAAGCGCACCGCGACCCGTCGGCGTTGATGGCGTTGACGAAAAAGCACCGCGTCACCACCATGCATTTCGTTCCCTCAATGCTGGCTGCTTTTGTTGACGCGCTGGACGACGAAAAAGCCGTGCGCAATTGCGCAACCCTGCGACGGGTTTTCTGTAGCGGTGAAGCGCTTTCAACCGAACTCTCCCGCTCCTGGGAAAGGGTGACCGGCATACCGTTGTATAATCTTTACGGCCCGACCGAAGCGGCGGTCGATGTCAGTTGGCATAATGCTTGCGGTCAGGCGCTGGCGGCGGTGACTGGCGTCAGCGTACCTATTGGCCGCCCGGTATGGAATACCGGGCTGAGAATCCTGGATCCCTGGTTGCGGCCAGTACCGCCGGGCATCGCTGGCGAACTTTACCTCACCGGGGAACAACTGGCGCAGGGCTATCTGCATCGGCGCGAACTGACCGCCAGTCGTTTTGTTGCGGATCCAGAGACAGTTGGAAAACGCATGTACTGTACTGGCGATGTGGCGCGTTGGCTGCCGGACGGCGTGGTGGAATATCTCGGTCGCCGTGACGACCAGTTGAAAATACGTGGACAGCGCATTGAGCCGGGTGAAATTGAATCTGCGTTGCTTGCACTGCCGGGCGTCCATCAGTCCGCGGTGCAGGCATGTGTATTGGGTCGGAGCGGGTCCAGGGCCGGGGCGGATGCTCGCCAGTTGATCGGTTATGTCGTACCCGAACCTTCGGCACAACTGGATGGCGAGGCCCTGCGCGTTGCGCTGACCTCGCGTTTGCCGGCACATATGGTGCCGGTCGCGGTGGTGATACTTCCCTCTCTGCCCCTTAGCGCCAACGGCAAGCTTGATCGCAAGGCGTTGCCTTTACCAGAGGAGAGCGGTCAGCGAGGACGTCTGCCCCGTCCGGGGCTGGAAACGCAACTGGCCGGACTATTTTCCCGTTTGCTGGAGCGGGACAATGTGAATGCCACCGATGACTTTTTCGCGTTGGGCGGTCATTCCCTACTGGCGATGCGGCTGGCTGCGGAACTGCGACGCGCGCTGGATAAACCCGTTTCCGTCGGACAACTGATGGTTGCGTCTACCGTGGAAAAACTGGCGCAGTTGCTTGACGGCGAACGTGCCGACGAAGAAATGCGGCGTGCCGGATTCGATCAGGTTTTGCCGCTGCGAACCGGGGAAGGGAACCCGCTGTTCTGCATTCATCCCGCTTCCGGGTTTGCCTGGCAGTTTAGCGTGTTCCCTCGTTATCTGGCGTCGCGTTGGCCGGTTATCGGCTTGCAGTCGCCGCGTCCTGATGGACCTATTGCCCGCTGCGCCACGATGGATGAAGTCTGTGAACACCATCTGGTCAATCTGCGACGGGTGCAACCGCACGGCCCCTATCATCTGATGGGTTATTCACTTGGCGGCACCGTCGCTCAGGGGATCGCCGGGCGCTTACAGGCGCAGGGAGAAACGGTGGCTTTTCTCGGTCTGTTGGATACTTATCCCCCGGAAACTCAGGATTGGACCGCATCCATGGACGAAAAAGCCAGACAGGAGGTGGACAATGAGCGCGACTTGTTTATGGCCGCTGCGGAGGAGACGGTGGATATCGCCCTTCAACAGCAAAAGCGGGATATGTTTGATGATATTGAGGCCAATTACGCTGACTCGGTGCGTTTGTTGTCGCAGACCCGTACCGCTCGCTATCAAGGGGAGGCGACGTTGTTTATCGCTAAAGGTTCTCTTCCTGAAGGTATGGATGTACAGGCGGCCTGGGCGCCGTATGTGGATCGATTACAGGTATTTGAACTGGATTGTTGCCATATTGATATTATCTCGCCAGCTTCGCTGGCTAAGTTGGGGCCGCTGATCGACAAGGTACTGTCCAGATTGTAAATTGCCTGGCTATTTGTCGGGTGGCGCAAGGCGCGTCGCCCGACACAGACTATCTGCCGGAATAAGGTTGCATGAGTTTTGTCGGGAGCCTCAGCGGGATTCCCGTGTCAGCAACACCAGCAGATAGAGACCGCCAATACAAACCGTTACGACGCCGACCGGCAACTGATTAGGTGAAAATAATCGCTGCGCCAGAAAATCGGCCGCCAATAATAAAAAGGCGCCGGTTAACGCGGCCGCCGGCAAGGAGGGGATATCAGCGCCGCTTAAGCGGCGAGCAATCTGCGGCGCGCACAAGGATATAAAAGAGATAGGCCCGGCGGCGGCCGTCGCTGAGGCCGTCAGCGCAACGCCGATGACCATCAACAGCAACCGCGAGCGCTCTACCGGTACGCCCAGCGCCCTGGCGGTATCATCACCCATTTCCATTAGCGTCATTCGTCGCGTCAGCAATAACGACAAGATAAAGGCAATGGCAATAAAAAGCAGAGCGGGAAGCGCCTTACTCCAGGTAATGCCATTAAGCGAGCCTGCGCCCCACAGCGCGGCTGACATAGCTGATTCCAGCGACGCTGAGATAATAAGCCAGGTATTTATGGCATAGAGTAACGCGCTGATGGCAATGCCGATGATAATCAGCCTAAAGCCCTGAATTCCCTGATGCCAGGTCAACAGCCACACCAGCGCCGAGGAGAGAATGCCGCCGGCCAGAGCGCCGCCCGCAATACTGAATTCGTTGCCGTTAAACAGAATAATCGACATTATCGCCCCGGTATATGCACCCGAGTTAAACCCGATAATGTCTGGGCTGCCAAGTGAATTGCGCAGCAGTGACTGAAAAATAGCCCCACTGACGCCAAGCGCCGCGCCGAGGATCAACGCCATTACCACGCGAGGCAAACGCCACTGGGTCACAATGGTGACGATGTTGGCGGGCGCGTCGCCCCATAACGCCCGCAGCACCAGATCTATGCTGAGCGGCATTGCGCCTGAAATCAGTGCGAGTACCGCCAGCATCAAGCAAAGCATCACCATGATGCCGCAATATCCGCGCCGCCGCAGAGCGCTTTGAGTCAGGCCGTGCCGCATCATCCGCTTTTGCCTCCATGTCGGCGTACCAGAGCAATTAATACCGGGGAGCCGATAAAGGCGGTGACAATGGAAACGCGTAATTCTCCGGGTACAATAACCCGTCCGATCATATCGGAAATCAACAACAGACAGGGCGTCAGGAGCAGTATCCAGGGCAGTATTTTTTTCTGATCCGGCCCGACCAGACGACGGGCGATATGCGGTACCATCAGACCGATAAACGCGATAGGGCCTACTGCGGCAGTGGCTGAGCCGCATAATAACGTGATGGCGATCAGACCGAGTATCTGGATCGTGGTTGTTCGTGTGCCTAACGCCTGTGCGATATCGTTTCCCATGTCCAGAACATTAAGGGCGCGAGCCAGCAATAACGCCAGCGTCAGCCCTGCCAACACCGGCGCCGCGATCACTTTTATAATGTGCATGCTGCGGATATCCAGAGTACCGGCTTCCCAGAAACGAACATGGTCATAGACCAGTGGGTCGAGCAGAGAGATGCCGGAGGTCATACCTGCCAGCACTGCGCCGAGCGCGACTCCTGCCAACGTTAAACGAACGGGACTGGGTTTTCCGCGCGTCTGGAACGCGATTAGCCACACTCCCAGGCTGGATAGTAATGCGCCGCCAAAGGCGAACCACAGATACTGTTCGGGCAGCGTGGCGCCAAAAAAAGCGATACCGATGACCACCGCGAAACTGGCGCCGGCATTAATGCCTAAAATGCCGGGGTCGGCCAATGGGTTGCGTGTCAGTGCCTGGATAAGCGCCCCGGATACGCCGAGCGCGGCGCCTGCCAGCAATCCGGCCAGCGTGCGCGGTAAACGGGCATCAAGGATAATCGTGCCGTCGGGATGGGAATTATCACCGCTCAATATGTTGATGATGTCGGTAAAGGGAATATTTTTGGCGCCGACGAATAAACTGAGCAGACAGCACAACATCAATAGCAGACTGACGATAGATAAACCGTAGCGCGAATTGCCCGCTATCGTTCCCTTTAAAGAGGCGCGGATCCGGTCTGCGTTATCCCTCTGCGGAAAATGAGTCTTATTGGAATGCATATGCAAATGATTATAATTATCAATATAATTTGATATTGATAATATTAACATGTCTTCATCAGGAACAAAACGCTGGGGTCGATGTCGTTAATTTTTCATTGACGCAATCGGAATGTACAACCGCCGGGGAAAAGCTATGGACAGACCTTCCATTTTGCTTAATTTCAGTTTGCTAAAAAATAACCGTGATTTTCGGGCGCTGTTTTGCGCGCGTTTTATCTCAGTGCTGGCGTTGGGGATGTTGACTGTGGCGGTGCCGGTGCAGATCCAGCAAATGACCGGTTCGACCCTTCAGATCGGGCTGGCGGTGGTGCTGGCTGGCGGCGGTATGTTTATCGGCCTGTTGCTGGGCGGCGTGATGGCGGATCGATATAATCGTCGTCATCTTATCCTGTTCGCCCGCGGCACCTGCGGTGTGGGATTCGCCGGTTTATTCCTGAATACGCTGGCGCCGGAACCTTCGCTACTCCTGCTATGGCTGCTTGCTATATGGGATGGCTTTTTCGGCGCGGTTGGGATGACGGCATTGATGGCCGCGACGCCGGCGCTGGTTGGGCGGGAAAACCTTGGTTCGGCAGGAGCCATCAGTATGCTGACAGTACGATTCGGCGCGGTGGTGTCTCCGGCCATTGCGGGGATGACTATCGCCTGGGGCGATGTGGGATGGAATTACGCGTTAGCCGCCGCCGGAACCTGGTTAACGCTGATCCCGCTAATACGTCTGCCTTCGATGCCCCCTCCGCCGCAGCCCAAGGAGCATCCAGGCCGCGCACTGCTGGCGGGAATGATTTTTTTAAAACAGAATCGGGTTATCGGCGCCGTTGTGTTGATGGGAATGCTGATCAGCCTGACCAGCGCCGTTCGGGTGTTGTTTCCGGCACTGGCTGTCCGCTGGCAGATTGATGCGTTGCATCTGGGCGTGATGTATTCGGCAATACCGTTGGGCGCGGCGTTGGGGGCTTTTACCAGCGGGCGGGTAGCTCAAACTCCGCGGCCCGGTAGATTAATGATCTTCACCGCGGTGGCGGGATTTTTAATCCTCAGTCTGTTCAGTTTGATGCCGTATTTTGTGTTATCGCTGTGCTGTCTGGCAATTTATGGTTATCTCAGCGCGATCAATTCGTTGTTGCAGTTCACTCTGGTGCAAAGTTTGACGCCAAATGCATTGTTGGGTCGTGTTAACGGGCTATGGACAGCGCAGGCCGTAACGGGAGATGCATTTGGCGCTTTGTTGCTTGGCGTCATGGGGACGCAATTGTCGCTACAAACCTCCGGTTTGTTGTTCGGTCTGAGCGCAGCCCTGGCTGGCATCACGCTGGCTACCTTGTCCGGGTCATTGCGGCGGCTTGAACATCCCACTCCGTCGCAACGGGCATCATCGGCGGGTGGTTAATGCGCGGCAAAATACTTTTCCAGCCGATCTAACATATTACTGGCGCTGTAATAGTCCAGACGAAAGGTATCGTTACCCATGGCGTAAACCTGTTTGTTTCTGACTGCCGGTAAATGGGCAACGAACGGGTTGGCGAGCAGTTGCCCGACGCTCTCCTCTTCCGTGGAAAACAGCAGATAGGTGTTACCGTTCAGCCCGTCGGCCAACTTCTCGCCGGATAATTGCACCAGATCCTTGCGCTTGCCCATACTGTAGTTGCCACGCACCTCGTCAGGTATCGCCGCAAGTTCGAAACCCAACTGTTGCAACAACTGGCCTTGCGCAGAGTCGGCGGTCCATAAATTGGCGCCTTTGCCGTCTTCCCGCCAGACAAAGGCGCTGACAGGTTGCGGAGGTAAATTCAAACGTTGCTTCACGGCGTTCAACTGGTTATCGAATTTCGCGATCACCGCCTCAGCCTGCTCTTCGTGTCCGGTCGCATAGCCCAACTGAAGAGCCAATTCCTGCCAGCTTTTATCATCATAATTGATCACCAATACCGGCGCGATAGCGCTAAGCTGCTGACGCAGCGTCAGGGCGGAGTCGCCTCCCGTGGCGGCGACCACAATCAGGTCCGGCGCTTCATTGGCGATCGCTTCGGCATTGGGTTTGGTTTCATAGATTTTTTTTACTTTACGCTCAAGGGCGATAGCGCTCCACTGTCGCAGGAATCCCTGACTATCCGAAATACGGCTGCCTGGGCTGGTGGCGGAACTGGCAATGACCGGCGCGTCAATCGCCAACAAGGTGCCGGTGACGGTGACGCTGGTGGAAACAATACGCTGCGGCTGTTCCTTAAGCGTGACGGTGCTGTCAAGGGTCTGAATCTGCCGCGGCCAGCCTTTGGATGTTATGTTGCCCTGTTCCGCCGCCACGCCGCTGTCGGTTTGTCCGTCGCAGGCGCTCAGTATCAATGCGAACAAGGGCAGCAACACACCGCGCCATGCCGGTAAATAAAATGCCGTTCTCATCACTTAAACCTCATTATCTATTAAACATAAAATGCGGGAACGTGAAGCGAGCTTTCCTATATTGACAATTATTGACAATGCAGAAACATCGTTCTAAGTTGTTACTTAAATTAATAATGATAATGGTTATCAAAATCATTATCATTCTTATAATATGGGAGGTTGCGAGTGTACCGTTTGATTAGGGACAATTTTACGCAAGAGGAGAGGGGCGTTTGGAAGCCAGATTCAGGATTCTTTTTCAGTTCGCTCTCCCGCAGCCTGTATACACAGGGTTGCTTTATGTCACTGGCGACCCCCGCCAGAGATGGCTTTAATACTTCTGGCGAATTTCAGCGAACCCTGCAACAAGCATTTGCGCGTGCCAGAGCGGAAGGTATTGCCGAACCTGTACTTGTCGGCGCCATCCCCTTTGATACCTCGCGTCCTTCGGCGCTGTTTATTCCCCAGCAAAGTCACTGGTTTTGCCGCGACGATTTTACCATGCCATCGCTCAATGATTGTCCTCCATTGGCGGATATTGTTACAACCCAACCACGGCCAGACAAGGATGTTTTTATCGATTTAGTGAGTCAGGCTGTGAATGCGACGCGAGAGGACAACATCACCAAAGTCGTGCTATCCCGCCTGCTGGATATCGAACTCAGCGCGCCGGTCGATCATCGGGTGCTGTTAGCGCGCTTGCTCGCTCGTGAACCTGACGCCTATCACTTTTATGTTCCGCTGGATGATGGCGCGTTGCTGGGCGCCAGTCCTGAGTTGTTGTTACGTAAGTCGGGCCGCCAGTTATATTCCAAACCGCTGGCAGGATCCGCCGCTCGGGCTATCGATTCGCAAGCGGATCGGCGCGTGGGGCAACAATTGCTGGATTCGGTAAAAGATAGTTATGAGCATCAGGTGGTGATTAACGAGATGCGCCGGGTACTGACGCCTTGCTGTCGCCAATTGCATGTACCTGAAACGCCGGAACTGCTTTCTACCGCCACATTGTGGCATTTGGCGAGCGCCATCAGCGGTGAAGCGGTTGCTGAAACTGACAGCGCATTGTCGTTGGCCTGTTTGCTTCATCCTACGCCGGCATTATGCGGTTACCCGACCGATACGGCTCGGCAACTCATCGCCAGCCTTGAACCCTTCGAACGCGGATTATTCGGCGGCATTGTCGGCTGGAGCGACGCGCAGGGCAACGGCGAATGGGTGGTGACGATTCGTTGCGGCGAGGTGCGTGGAAATAGCGTAACGCTGTTCGCCGGTGCCGGCATCGTGCCGGATTCTCAGCCGCTTTGCGAATGGAATGAAACCGGCGTGAAGCTGAGCACCATGCTGCGCGCCTTTGGCATGACGAATGATCAGGAGTGTGTCGCATGATCGTTGAGTTCAATCGCTGGCCTGCCGAGCAGGAGCAGCGCTACCGCGCATGCGGCTATTGGATCGATCGTCCGTTGTGCGACATTTTCCTGCGGCATAAAGACAGTGACGCGCTGGCGTTGATCGACGGCGAACGTCACTTCAGTTATCGCGAGTTAAACCAAAGCGTTAATCGGCTGGCTGGGGCGCTGGCGCGACAGGGTGTGCGACGCGGACAAACGGCTCTGGTGCAGCTAGGCAACATCGCCGAGTTTTACCTGACCTATTTCGCGTTGCTGCGTATTGGGGTGCTGCCGGTAAATGCCTTATTCAATCATCAGCGCAGTGAACTGAGCGCTTATGTGGAACAGATAACGCCAGCGCTGCTGATTGTCGATCGCAGTCATAATCTGTTTCATGACGACGCGTTCATTGATGAGTTACGGCGCATCAGCCCTGATTTACAGCATGTAATCCTGCGCGGTGAGGAAAATCCTGAATACGATTTGCAACAACTGCTACAGCAAACGGACAGCGATGACGCATGCTCGCCGACGCCGCCGGATGAGGTCGCTTTTTTCCAACTCTCCGGCGGCAGTACCGGCACGCCGAAGCTGATCCCGCGTACGCACAATGATTATTACTACAGCATCCGCGCCAGCGTGGATATCTGTCGTTTTGATGCGAATACCCGCTATCTGTGCGCTTTACCCGCCGCGCATAATTATCCGTTAAGTTCTCCGGGCGCGCTGGGGGTATTTTACGCGGGGGGAACGGTGGTGATGGCGACCGATCCCAGCGCCACCCACTGTTTTCCGTTGATCGAACGGCATCAGGTGAATGTGACTGCGCTGGTTCCGCCTGCGGTAACGCTATGGCTGGAAGCAGTTGCTCTGGCGGGACAACGTCATGCATTGCGGAGCCTGAAGCTTTTGCAGGTTGGCGGCGCACGGCTGAATGAAGCGTTGGCGCGACGCATTCCCCGCGAACTGGGGTGCCAGCTACAGCAGGTTTTCGGCATGGCGGAAGGGCTGGTGAACTACACCCGGCTGGACGACGACGATGAGCGTATTTTCACCACCCAGGGGTGCCCCATCAGCGTGGATGACGAAGTCTGGGTGGCCGATGCCGCCGGCAACCCCCAACCGCACGGACAGGCTGGGCGCCTGATGACCCGCGGCCCCTACACCTTTCGTGGCTATTACCGCAGTCCGCAGCATAACCGGCAGGTATTTGATGAACAGGGCTTCTACTGCTCCGGCGATGTGGTGATCCAGCGCGAGGACGGCTACCTGCAGGTGGTGGGGCGGGAGAAAGATCAGATTAATCGCGGCGGCGAAAAGATTGCCGCCGAGGAGATTGAAAACCTGCTTTTACGTCATCCGCTGGTGATCAACGCCGCGCTGGTGGCGATCCCCGACCCGCTGATGGGGGAAAAAAGCTGCGCTTTCGTCGTTTGCCGGGAAGCGATCAAATCCGTGGCGCTGCGCCGCCATCTGCGCGAGCAGGGCATTGCCGATTACAAATTGCCGGATCGTTTTGCCAGTCTGCCGGCGTTACCGGAAACGCCGGTGGGTAAAGTTGATAAACAGCGTTTACGCGAGATGGCGCAGCAGCTTATCCCGCAGGAGAGTCATCCATGAGTATTCCCAAACTGAATAGCTACCCTCTGCCGTCGGCGGAGGCGTTGCCCGATAACAAGGTGAGCTGGCCGCTGGAAACGGCGCGGGCGGCGTTGCTGATCCATGATATGCAGCACTACTTTCTTAATTTCTGGGGGGAGAACAGCCCGCTGATCTCCCGGCTTATCGACAATATTGCGCGCCTGAAAAACTTTTGCCGTCAGCGCGGCATTCCGGTGTTCTACACCGCCCAGCCGAATAATCAGAGCGCCGCCGACCGGGCGTTGTTGAACGATATGTGGGGGCCGGGGCTGAATAACTATCCCGAACAGCAGAAAATCACCGACGCCTTGACGCCGGAGGACGCGGACACCGTGCTGGTGAAATGGCGCTATAGCGCTTTTGTGCGCACCGACCTGGAACAACAGCTGCGCGACGCTAGCCGCGATCAGCTGATTATCTGCGGCGTTTATGCCCATATCGGCTGCCTCACCACGGCGAACGACGCGTTTATGCGCGATATCAAACCCTTTATGGTGGCGGACGCGCTGGCCGATTTCTCCCTGGAGGAGCATATGATGGCCCTGCGCTATAGCGCCGGCCGCTGCGCCCGGGTGGTCACCACCGACCAACTGGTAGCGGATGAGTCCGCCGCGCGAGGGTACGGTAAGTCCCGTCTGCGGGCGGAGCTGTTGCCGCTTCTCAATGATGACTGCGGCGAGGTGGACGATGACGAAAACCTGCTGGATTACGGGCTGGATTCCGTGCGCATCATGTCGCTGGCGGCCCGCTGGCGTCAGCAGGGCCACGATGTGGATTTCGTGGCCCTGGTAAAAGCCCCGACCGTCAACCACTGGCTGGCGTTGTTGTCGCAGCCGCAGCGGGAGGAAGCATGAGCGCCCGGTTTGATTTCAGCGGCAAACAGATATGGGTTACCGGTGCCGGTCGCGGCATCGGCTATGAAACGGCGTGCCGCTTCGCAGAGGCGGGGGCTGCGGTGGTGGGGTTTGATCTGGCATTCCCGGATACGGCATTGCCTTTTACCCCCTGCCTGCTGGATATTCGCGATGCCGCCGCTGTGGCCGGTCGCTGCGCCGCGCTGCTGTCGCAAACGCCGCGGCTGGATGTGCTGGTCAACGGCGCCGGCGTTCTGCGTATGGGCGCGACGGAAAAGCTCACTCAGCAGGACTGGCAGGATTGTCTGGCGGTCAACGCGGGCGGCGTATTCAATCTGTTGCAGGCGGCGATCCCGCAGTTTCAGCGCCAGCGCGGCGGGGCCATTGTGACGGTGGCGTCCAACGCCGCGCACGTTCCCCGCGTAGGCATGGCCGCCTACTGCGCGTCCAAGGCGGCGGTGCGCAGCCTATGTCTGACCGCGGGGCTTGAACTGGCGCCGTACGGCGTGCGCTGTAACCTGATCTCGCCGGGCTCGACGGACACCCCCATGCTGCGCGGCATGTGGGCGTCGCCGGCGGGGGAGCAGTCCACCATCGACGGTTTTCCCGACCAGTTCAAACTGGGCATTCCGCTGGGGAAAATCGCCCGTCCGCAGGATATCGCCGACGCCATTTTGTTTATGGCGTCCGATGTCGCCGGTCATATCACGCTACAGGATATCGTTATTGACGGCGGCGCCACGCTGGGCGCCTAACCCGACGCCGACGCGCATTGCGCGCGGGGCGCGATTTCCGCCGCTTGCAGTCACCGATTGTGTCTCGCCGTTAAATCAGGGAAAATAGCCGGCTTACGATTTAATTCCCGCTTCGCCTGACGCTGACATCGGTGTGTTGTTGACTTGATGCTGACGCCGGGTGGCTAACAGAAGAAACCTGAAAATCATGTCTCCAAGTGAATACGCCCGCGAAGTCTCAAAAAGAAGAACTTTCGCCATCATATCCCACCCCGACGCCGGTAAAACGACCATTACGGAAAAGGTATTGCTGTTCGGACAGGCAATCCAGACGGCTGGTACGGTAAAAGGGCGTGGTTCAAGTCAACATGCAAAATCCGACTGGATGGAGATGGAGAAGCAGCGTGGTATCTCTATTACCACCTCGGTGATGCAGTTCCCCTATCACGAATGTCTGATTAACCTGCTGGATACTCCGGGACACGAAGATTTCTCTGAAGATACCTACCGCACGCTGACGGCAGTGGACTGCTGTTTGATGGTTATTGATGCGGCCAAAGGGGTTGAAGACCGGACGCGTAAACTGATGGAAGTGACGCGTCTGCGCGATACGCCGATCCTGACGTTCATGAACAAACTGGACCGCGATATCCGCGATCCGATGGAAGTGCTGGATGAGGTGGAAGGCGAACTGAAAATCGCCTGTGCGCCCATCACCTGGCCGATTGGCTGCGGTAAGCTGTTCAAAGGGGTTTATCACCTTTATAAAGATGAAACCTACCTTTATCAGAGTGGTAAAGGGCACACGATTCAGGAAGTTCGTATTGTTAAAGGCCTGGATAACCCGGAGCTGGACGTTGCCGTCGGTGAAGAGCTGGCAATGCAGCTGCGCGAAGAGCTTGAGCTGGTGAAAGGTGCGTCTCACGAGTTTGAACTGGATGCGTTTCTGTCTGGCGACCTGACGCCGGTATTCTTTGGTACGGCGCTGGGTAACTTCGGTGTTGATCATATGCTGGATGGGCTGGTTGCCTGGGCGCCAGCGCCGATGCCGCGTAAAACCGATACGCGTGAAGTGGTCGCGGCCGAAGAGAAATTCACCGGTTTCGTCTTTAAAATTCAGGCCAACATGGATCCGAAGCACCGCGACCGCGTGGCGTTTATGCGCGTGGTTTCCGGCAAGTATGAGAAAGGGATGAAGCTGCGTCAGGTGCGTACCGGCAAGGATGTGGTGATTTCCGATGCGCTGACCTTTATGGCGGGTGATCGCTCTCACGTCGAGGAAGCCTGGCCCGGCGACATTATTGGTTTGCACAACCACGGTACGATCCAAATCGGGGATACGTTTACTCAGGGTGAAGACATGAAATTCACCGGTATTCCGAACTTCGCGCCTGAACTGTTCCGCCGTATCCGCCTGCGCGATCCGTTGAAACAGAAACAATTGCTGAAAGGGCTGGTGCAGCTTTCTGAAGAGGGCGCGGTTCAGGTTTTCCGGCCGCTGACCAATAACGACCTGATCGTGGGCGCCGTTGGTGTGTTGCAGTTTGATGTTGTTGTCGCGCGATTGAAGACGGAATATAACGTGGAAGCTATCTACGAGTCCGTTAATGTATCCACCGCTCGCTGGGTCGAATGCCGCGATGTGAAGAAGTTGGAGGAGTTCAAACGTAAGAATGAACAGCATCTGGCATTAGACGGCGGCGATAATCTGACCTATGTGGCGCCGACGCTGGTAAACCTGAATCTGACGCGCGAACGTTATCCTGAGGTAGAGTTCCATAAGACACGCGAGCATTAATTGGCGCTGTTTAAATAAACCGTCTCGTATTCTCTTGTTTTGAAATTCTGTTTTGAAATTCGGTTAAGCGAATCGATACGCTTTTACAGCGCATTGGTTCGCATATTTTTATTGTATATCAATAAATTATACCTTATCGTCTCAAAAGCCGCGTTGTTCTGCACGTCACAGACAAATCTGAATTCCTGCCTGTTTCGCCCCTTTCCTTCCAATCCGCCGGTGATTTTTCATTTAGTGGTCTATAGTTAACAACGTATTGAGTGTTTTAGTTTGTTTAACTATTAACGCGATTACGGGTGGTTTGTTATTTTAACTTATTTATTTTTTATGAAATAAATATCTAGTTATTGCGTTGTTTTTGCGACGTTATCAAACGCTTCATGGCGCTGATTTCAGACCTGAATCACCTGCGTAATTATCCTGCGTTAATGCGGCCCGATGTGCAGCGTTTTGGCATAAACGGGCGTAATAGAGAAAAACATAAAGGAAGAAATCGATGAGAAAAACCAAACTTACACAATCGCTGATCGCTGTCGTTCTGGGGTCAATGTTGGTCGGTGGCACTGCTCTGGCTGAAGAGACCGCGGGACAGAAAATACAACGTATTGCTGATACTACTGGTGAGAAAGTCGATAGTTCCGCGAATAAAGCTTCAGGCTACATGAGCGACAGTGCAACAACAGCAAAAGTAAAAAGCGCCTTACTGGAAGATAAAGCCATTACCAGCGGCGACATTTCTGTTGAGACCACCCATGGGGTGGTAACGCTAAGCGGTTTTGTCGGCAGTCAGGAGACAGCGTCCCGTGCCGTGAGCATCGCCGCCGGGACCGAGGGAGTTACGTCCGTCAGTGACAAACTACAGGTTAAAGACACCGCATCGCAATCGGTTGGTGCTTATGCGGGTGATGCCATGACCACCAGTACCATCAAGGCTAAACTACTGGCTGATGATATTGTTCCTTCACGTAAAGTGGCAGTGGAAACGCAGGACGGCGTTGTCTTGCTGAGTGGCGACGTGGACAACCAGGCACAGTCTGCGCGAGCTGAAAGTATCGCCAAGTCTGTTGACGGTGTTAAAAGCGTAAAAAACAGTTTAACCGTCAAATAATCCCATTTTTTACAGCGGGTACCGTTTAACGGTGGCCTGCCACCATCAACACAACATGGCACTACCACGCTGGATACGCAATCTGGATGCATTACTCGCGTTAGGATGACCGTCATGATTGTTAATTTTCTGGTAAGGAGAGCGTATGTTTCATTGGGGTATTATCTTTTTAGTTATTGCATTGATCGCTGCCGCCTTGGGTTTTGGTGGTCTGGCGGGAACCGCAGCAGGTGCGGCTAAGATTGTCTTTGTTGTCGGGATTATCGTGTTCCTGGTGAGCCTGTTTACCAACCGCAAACGGCCTTAGGCTTTTCATCTTGCCTTTCCGCTTTACATACTCTGACGGGGCAATACCCGTCACGCTTTTATTCCGCTAGCAAAACAGGTACGTGAGGCTTGTAACGCCTCATCGGGCCTGCCCCTTTTGGGGTCGTGTCGAACAGCATTCAAATTCTACTTCCGGCAGATTCCTATCGCTCCCAAACGTCTGGTTGGTGCCTTTCTGCATCTTGAAAAAACGCCGGGAGTGTTTTTTAACAACGCATGGCGTTGGCTCTCGTGGACGGGCAGGCGCGCGTTATAAATCTATTGGATAATCGCGGCATTTTCTGAAAGACAGAACTGCCATGCCGCTGTAACATAAAACTATCACACTGTTCGTGGTGGTTTGCTGAATCTCGATCTTTTATCAGGAGGACTATGATGAATAGCGATATCGTTGTAGGCAAATGGAAACAGTGGAAAGGGAACTTCTGGACGCTGTGGGCTGAATGGTTTGACAGTGATTGCGCCTGGCTGGAAGGAAATAATGGTTATCTATCCGGCGTGGTGCAAGAGGGTTACGGAAAGGACAATGAACAGGTATCCTCAGAGGAGAGAGTACTACACTGAGGATAAAGACGCGTGTCGATGCTACCTTCTGTCGGAAGCCCTGTGCTTGCGACTCGCACCCCTTTTATCGATACCCATTGCCATTTCGATTTTCCGTTGTTTTACGACAACTGTTTGGTCAGCCTTCAATTGGCTGCCGCAGCAGGTGTTGAACGTATTATTATTCCTGCCGTGGCGTCTCGCCACTTTGAACGTGTACTGACTCTGGCGCGTTCGCATTCCCCTCTTTATTCCGCTCTTGGGTTGCACCCGTTATATATTTCCCGGCATGCCGACGCCGATCTGACACAGTTAGCAGCGAACTTGCAGCAGAAACCGGAGAAGCTGGTGGCGGTGGGGGAAATAGGGTTGGATCTTTATATGCAGGAACCGCAGTTTGAGCGCCAATGTATGATGCTTGAGGCGCAGCTGAAACTGGCGAAACAGTACGATCTCCCGGTCATCCTCCATTCGCGCCGTACCCACGATCGGCTGGCGCAACTGTTACGCCGCGTTGATGTGCCGCGTACTGGCGTCGTCCACGGATTTGCCGGTAGCCTGGAACAGGCTCAGGCGTTTATCCGGCTGGGCTATTTTATTGGCGTTGGCGGAACGATTACCTATTCCAGAGCCAATAAAACACGTCAGGCGATTGCTCGTCTCCCTCTCGATCGCTTGCTGCTGGAAACTGACGCGCCGGATATGCCGGTCAGTGGTTATCAGGGCCAACCTAATCGCCCCGAACGGGTCATCGACGTATTCCGGTCTCTCTGCCAGTTACGGCCAGAGCCCGCTGAGGAACTGGCGGCGGCGATCTATCAAAATACACTCCGGCTCTTTGATCTCAGATGAAAACGCGCTCGCGTTTTGCCTCGGCAGATGCGTGACTTAGTGCGATCTTTGTGTAGAAATTCGCGAATCAGCCATCGTTTTTTCATATAATTACAATAAAAATGTGATGCATGTCGCTTTTTTGTGTTTTGGCTTATTCGATGTTGTATGTATTTATGACATAAGTTGGCTGCTGCCCGGAGCCCGTCTCTATAACCAGCTCAACCGATAGTTTCTGGTTTCCTGCCTTGTCGGGCGATCGACGTCCTGCTGCGACCATGAATCGTTGTTATCAAAACGGTTGTTATCAAATGTTAAGAATGATCGTTTTCAAGAAATGATCGTTATCACAACGTACTAAAGGGAATGACACATGCAACTCATCATGAGTCTTATTGGCATGATTGTATTGATATTGTTTGCGGTTATGCTTTCCAGTAATCGTAAGGCGATCAGATTACGTACCGTATTGGGTGCTTTCATTATTCAGATTGGTATTGGGGCGTTGGTGCTGTATGTGCCATTGGGACGCCGGGTTTTAGGTGGTATGACGGAAGGCGTGGCCAATATCATTTCATATGGTAATCAGGGCGTTTCCTTTATGTTCGGTGGCCTGACTTCCGACAAGATGTTTGAAGTCTTTGGTGGCGGCGGCTTTGTTTTTGCGCTTCGTGTGCTGCCTATCATTGTTTTCTTCTCGTCACTTATTGCCGTGCTCTACTACATGGGCATTATGCAATGGGTCATTCGCTTGCTTGGCGGGGGATTACAGAAACTGCTGGGTACATCGCGCACGGAATCGCTTTCCGCCACTGCGAATATTTTCGTGGGGCAGACGGAAGCACCGCTGGTGGTCCGTCCGTATATCGCCAATATGACACAGTCCGAATTGTTTGCCGTGATGTGTGGCGGGCTGGCTTCCATTGCAGGTTCGGTTATGGCCGGCTATGCCCAGATGGGCGTGCCGCTGGAGTATCTGATTGCCGCCTCCTTTATGGCCGCTCCCGGTGGTTTGCTGTTTGCCAAGCTGATGGTGCCTGAAACGGAAAACACCCATGACCGTGATGAAATTAGCGGATTTGTCGATCCGGAAGACAAACCGGCCAACGTGATTGATGCCGCGGCCAGCGGTGCGGCTTCCGGCATGCAGCTGGCGCTGAATGTGGGCGCTATGCTGCTGGCATTTATCGCGCTGATTGCTTTGCTTAATGGTATTCTCGGCGGGGTCGGTGGTTGGTTTAACTATCCTCAGTTGTCGATGGAGCTGATTTTAGGCTGGCTTTTCTCGCCGGTGGCGTTTTTGATAGGCGTTCCCTGGGATGAGGCAACCATCGCCGGATCGTTTATTGGTCAAAAGCTGATCGTCAATGAGTTCGTTGCCTACATGAATTTTAGCGAGTACCTGAAAGCTGACGATGCTGTCGCCGCCGCTGGTTTGCAGGTGTTGTCCGATCATACCAAGGCGATTATCTCGTTCGCACTTTGTGGATTTGCTAACCTGTCATCGATAGCTATCCTTATTGGAGGACTGGGCAGTATGGCGCCGAATCGGCGTCAGGATATTGCCCGGTTTGGTTTGAAAGCAGTGACCGCGGGGACGCTTTCCAACCTGATGAGCGCCAGCATCGCAGGGTTCTTTTTAGCGTTGTAATGGTTCTTGATTGAGTGATGATGGGCGGGGAGTCGCCCATCATTCATTGAAGGTTGAGGTGCTGGATTGCCCTGAGTGTGATTTCCCCTTCAAGAGTAACGTGACATGCTTTCTGCTTTTATTGATGATGTTGAATGGATAACTTTCCCACAGGCAATGGATGGCGTCATATACCCCGGTATTGTTGCTCGCTGTCATTTTCGTTTGTCTGCTTATTCCGATGCCTTGTTTTCTCAAGCCGGTATCCCTTTTTCAGAGGCGCTTGAGCGTTCTGTACCCAAACGTCGCGCCGAGTATCTGGCTGGACGGTGTTTGGCCAGACAGGTCCTGTGTGAACTGGGGTATGCGAATTTCGTCCTGAATAGCGGTGACGATCGTTCTCCGCAGTGGCCTGAGAATATTACCGGCTCTTTGAGCCACCATGCGGAAAGCGTCTTGTGTGCTGCGCATATCCGAAGTGATGCGCTCTCCTGCGTCGGGGTGGATATTGAGGCCTATATGTCCGAGGCGCGGGCGCAATCTCTTTGGCCGGGCATTGTTGATGAAGAAGAATATCAATGGCTTCACGAACGGGAGGAAGCATTCCGCTGTCTGTTGACGCTGAGTTTTTCTGCCAAAGAGAGCCTGTTCAAGGCGCTGTACCCACAGGTCAAACGCTACTTTGATTTTCTTGATGCCAGGATGGTGGCATTAGACTGCGCCAAACAGACTTTTGAACTGGAATTGCTGGCCGATCTGACGCCGCAGTTTTGCGCCGGTCGTCGGTTCAAAGGGGGCTATCTGCTCAGATCGCATGATGTCACCACGTTTCTGTATTGTTGAAAAATTCATCGGCTTTTTTACGCTACTGGCTATCCGCATTGGACTGTCGATGAGGATTTACAACCGTTCGGCGACGCCACTCGGCCAGCGTTTCTTTATGGCCGCGTGGCTTATACCAGCGCGGATACCCACCATACGCGCCCAATCACGGCCAGATCACCGTTGATGATTTGTTCTTTGGTGACAATCTCATCGCCATACGTCGGGTTGTAAGATCGCACAATGATACTGCCGTCAGGACGTTTGATGAGTGCTTTGACGCGCTGCAATTCTCCCATGCGAATGGCGTACATTTTGCCGTCCCGGATTTGGCGATCCGATAGATTGACGGCAACTTTATCGCCATCCGACAGTTTGGGTTCCATGCTATCGCCCATCACCGTCACAACCCGGGTATCTTCAACCCGAATGCCCAGTCGTCGCAGAGTGTGAGCGCGAAAAGGCAGGGCATAGACTTCATCTTCATCAATATCATACGCGCCGCCGCCAGCGGATAGCCGGACGCCCAGTAACGATACTTCCACAAATTCGTCGTCATCGTTATCGGTACTTTCCCATTCGGTCACATGCAGGCGGGAAGCCTTGAAATTACTGCTTCCCGGTTTCGGCTGACCAACACCATTAAGCAACCAGTCCAGTGAATAACCGGTTTTTTCATTGATGGCCTGTGCGGATTCGCGGCTCAGCGTGCCGCGTTTCAACCAGTTATTCACCGTCTGCGGCGAGGTGCCAATCATTTCCGCCAAATCCTTTTGCTTCATTTTTTCTTCGCGCATCAGGTAGCGCAGGCGTTCGCTAAGCTCAGTCATTTTCACCAACTTAAAAAAATAAACACTATGTTGATTTATTCGTTGTATTGTTGATTTTCGTTGTCTATAGTCTGCTTTATGGAGGATAAAATCAACAAAAAAATGACCTGATCTTTGACGCAATGACAGTAGCGTTACCTAAGCAGAATCGTTGCCTGCGCCGGTTCTGGCGGTGCGTATCCGGGAGTACGGTAAACCTGGCTGGATGTGGCAATGCGGTTGGGCTTATTCCCAGCGTTCGGGTCGCTTATCGGAGATAACAATGTTAGGTGGTATAGGAGGTTCCCATAATGAATATTGAACATGCGCTTAGCCTGTGCGGCCCCAAATCGGCCTCGGCAATGTTTACCTGCCGAGAAGCCATACCGTCGTATGGCTACCGGCCGAGTGGTGGCGACAGACCCGTTAGCCGGGTCGCGTCAACGCCTGTGGCGAAGAACCGCGACAGCGATATTCTGCTGGCGTTGGGGATGGTGCAAGCGCGCGAGGCGTTGGGCCTGAGTCTGATTCTGGCCCGTTACGACAAGGATCCTAAAGAACGGAACAGGGCGATAGAAGGCATTGCCCGGTTTGCGCTCAAGCGGGCGCCGGCTTTGGTGGGGAAAGCGGCGGGCCGTCAGAAGGCACATTGCATGGTCTTGCTGGCAAAAATGGCGGTTGAGCAATATTGCAGAACTGCGGACGATCCGCTGTATCGTTGCCGCTGTGGCGGCAGAGGAAAGATTACCGACCTGATGGCGTCAAAAGCCAGTGGGAAAACGATAGAAAAAATTTGTCCCCGATGTAGTGGTTCTGGATTGAAACCACCGACGTCGGCGGCAGTGTATAAAGTAATAAAAACGCTGGTGCCTGATTTAACCCAGCGGACATGGTCGCGGAATTGGAAGGTATTTTATGACTCTCTGGTCGCGCATTGTCATCAGGAGGTTGGTGCGGCGGAACAGTTATTTTCAGTGATCACTTCATCGTCACGATAACATATAAAAATAAGATCAATTTTTTTAAATTAAGGCTTGCATTCGTGTCTGAAAATGGTTAAATTTATTCCCATGATGGAGATGTATTGATTCGGTTCTCTCTGATGGAGAACAACAAAAACCTGCCGATGGCAGGTTTTTTTATTTAAGCCCCGAAATTTTTTCGGGGCTTTTTTTATGGCTTAAATAACGTCTTGGATAAGACTTGTCTTATTTTATTACTCGCTTTTCGGAAGGTAAGTATGCAAATGAATATCTTCAGCTGGGCAGGCGCTTATGAATTAATACAGTCCTGGTGGCGCGGAGATGTCCCCACCGGTGGCGTATTATTGGCTGTTTTCATCGCGATACTCCGTGTTGCATACACCGGTGGCAGTTGGCAGAGGATGTTGCTGGAAGCCGCGCTGTGTGGGGCGTTGACGCTGACTGCGGTTGCATCGCTTGAGTATTACTCCTTGCCAAAAACGCTGACGCCCGCGTTGGGAGGAATAATTGGCTTTATCGGCGTAAAACAGATTCGTTACGGTATATTGAGGTTTATTAACGGCCGTGATGAAAATGATAAGAAAATAAATAAATGATTTTAAAGGCGTCTGGCGCCTTTTTTATTGTGAATTTATATCGTCTTTAACCTGTTTATTAAGGAGGTCATGCAAGAGATAGCGTCGTGAAATATCGTTTATTGCAGTTTTATGTTGTTCGCTATTCTGCGGATTGCATCTGTTTGTTTTATTTTTAAATCCGGTGTTGCGTCTGTTTTTTATAAACGTAATGCCTCCCAACAGCCCGCAGCTGAGCAAATATCATTATTTGTTCGGGCGGGTTTTATTTTTTATAGAGCGAGAAATATTATGAATACTATTAATCAAGGTAAAAAAACTTCCCTTAAATCTGCTCAGCCGAATAAACCCACGATTTGGTCGCGTGCTGATGCGTTAAAGGTCAACGAAAATGACCCGACCACCACTCAGCCGCTGGTCCGTGGTGATTTTCCGGTCATGAGCGATGAGGTATTTATCTGGGATACCATGCCGTTACGCGATATGGACGGTAATATCGCCTCGGTTAACGGCTGGTCCGTGATTTTCACCCTGACCGCCGATCGCAACCCAACCGATCCCGAATACCTGGACGAAGAGGGTAATTATGACATTACCCGCGACTGGAACGATCGCCATGGACGGGCAAAAATGTACTTCTGGTTCTCCCGTACCGGTAAAGACTGGATCATGGGCGGACGCGTAATGGAAGAGGGGGTTTCGCCCACCACGCGTGAATGGGCGGGAACGCCGATCCTGTTGAACGAGCGTGGCGACGTGGATCTTTACTACACGGCGGTGACGCCGGGTGCGACCATCGTAAAAGTACGTGGACGCGTGGTGACCACAGAAAATGGCGTGGAAATGGTGGGATTCAAGAAAGTCAAATCGCTGTTCGAGGCGGACGGGAAAATGTATCAGACCGAAAGCCAGAACCCGTACTGGGCCTTCCGCGATCCGTGCCCGTTCCGCGATCCGAAAAGCGGCCAGCTGTATATGCTGTTTGAAGGTAATGTTGCCGGTGTGCGTGGTACGCACGTCGTCGGCCCGGATGAGCTGGGCGATGTTCCGCCGGGTTATGAAGACGCTGGTAACTCGCGTTTCCAGACCGGTTGCGTCGGTATTGCCATTTGCCGGGATGAGGATGGCGACGACTGGGAATTGCTGCCGCCGCTGGTGACGGCGGTTGGTGTCAACGATCAAACCGAGCGTCCGCACTTTGTTTTCCAGGATGGGAAATATTATCTATTCACTATCAGTCATAAATATACCTATGGCGACGGGCTGACCGGGCCTGACGGCGTGTACGGTTTTGTAAGTGAGGATCTGTTCGGACCGTATGTGCCGCTGAATGGTTCCGGTCTGGTGCTGGGTAACCCGCCTTCTCAGCCTTACCAGACTTATTCGCACTACGTCATGCCTAACGGTCTGGTGACCTCTTTCATTGATTCCGTTCCTACGGGCGAAGAAACCTATCGCATCGGTGGTACGGAAGCCCCGACGGTGCAGATCAAACTGAAAGGCGTACAGACCTTCGTGCTTGAAGAGTATGACTACGGTTATATTCCTCCCATGATTGATGTTGAAGTGAAGTAATCACCATTTGGGGCGGTTGACGCCGCCCCAGTCTAATCACCCGTACTGGCTGCTATGCACCGTGCGTTCAACGGTGTGAGTCGTTCCAGAAGTGGTTCAATCCGAGAGGGAGCCGCAACATGACAGTCTCAACATAATGAGCTCGTGAATTCCAGGTGCGTCACCTATATAATGAGCGTATGGAAATTAACCTTCCCGGCTTCATTCCTGCACAGCTTTCTTCACTAAAATCCGCAATAAAAATAGAGCGTTTCCTTTTCATTCATCTCCTGCCGACCGCCAGTGGCGGAAAAACCAATTCCACCCAATAGAGCATTCTCCGCACCGATAGCCCTGCTTCTTATTGATATTTATTTATGAGTCAATTCGATAATTGAAAGACGTCATTAAAATGAATAAATGAATTCTTCCACCTAATGACATTGAGCCGTTGGTATCGTTCTGGGCTGGGGCCAAGACTGGCATCGGGTGGTATCTGGTCTCCATTGGACTCTACTCCAGCAGGTATTGTTGACCATATAAAATATCCCTCAAGCTGTTGGTTAATCATTACAAATGAAAGTGGAAACCTCGCCGGGGGATTGTTTAATCCTCCTTACATTGATGGTTATGATTGCACCGTTTTCTATCGCTAGATAGGATCAGGCCTGGCGGCGCCCAGGGTTTACTTACTGATGAGGTGTAATATGCTGGTTTCTGATGTTAGTGGGATAAATACAATTTCACCTGAATTCACGAAAAAAGATAGCAGTAATACTATTTTATTTAGTGAGATTTTAAAAGAACAGAAAATAAAATAGAAAGTGAAGTTAAGTCATTAAGCGATGATAATAATTTTAATCCGAAATATTCCACGGGAGTATTTGCATCCGGTCAGTCCTATGTGATGTATAATACAGATGAATGCCTGACGGAAAATGATAAAGCTTTCCTTAAGACAATGGGATATCCAACTGATAATTTCAGCGATATAAATCAGCTTGCACGTTTGATTGCAATGGATCGTGTGGACGGGTATTTAAAAGGACCGATTACAAAGGAATATCTTTTCGGAGATAAAAGTCAAGGTATCCCAGGTCTTGCCGACAGATTCAGCGATGAAACCGAACAACGTCGAATCTCAGATTTATGTTCGTCGCTGGTGAAGTCGCTGGATAATGCCTGATAAGCCGGGAGCGTTTTTGCATGGCGCGTAAGCGCCAGCCCCAGCGGGGCGAGCCTTATGGATGAGGCGAGTAATCGAACGCAGTTCGATGGAGAGTACGTATCCCGGAAAGCAAAAAACCAGCCGTTAGACTGGTTTCTTTGAATTAGTGGTGCCGGACTCGGGATCATGCTCACGATTAACTTACTGTTAATTATCTATTTTGTTGATTTTTATTGTAAACAGCGCCCCCACGAAAGCCCCCATAAAAAATCGCTTTGTTTTTGTGATGGTTGTCACGATGAATCGGTGTTTTAGCAGTTAACGGCGCTAAAAACGTGGTTTCATCTCCCATGCTGGCAATGGCCTGTTCCTCTCTGCATTGAACATCTTTCAAACGTAGACTTGATATGTCGGATTCGTTATTTTTGAGATAATCATAAAAAGTCTTATTTATAATTTATGGATTATATTAGTATTTTTGCTATTATTTTGAGATGTCGTCATGCTCCATTTGAGATAACTACGTATCATGGCTCAATTTAATCACTTTGAACTCTCGCTCCTGAACCCCAGTTTTGACTCCCCTTTGGTCGATGCGCTGACGGAACTGGAGATCCTTCGGCATCTGAGGTTGGAAACGGATGTTCACCCTATTCTGTTTGCGCAGTTGAAAGCCGTTTTCCACATGCTGGAGAGTCTTGGCTCTGCAAGGATTGAAGGAAACCACACGACGCTTGCCGACTATGTTGAAAGCAAAGTTGAAGGAACACAGAGTTCAACGGATCAGCTCAAAGAAATCAACAATATTGAAGCTGCGATGGAATTCATCGACGGGCATCTAAATAATGGTGATGAGATAACGGAATATTTTATCCGCGAGCTACATAGTCTGGCAGTTGTCGGGTTGCAACAGGAAGGTGACAGAACGCCCGGTGCCTATCGACAACATAACGTCAGCATCGCTCAGTCTAACCATTTACCGCCGGATTACATCCGTGTTTCTGATTATATGGCAGAGCTGACCGCCTTTATTAACCGTGCTGATAAACCAAAATATGACCTGATGAAGATTGCGTTGGTGCATCACCGTTTTGGCTGGATACACCCATTCGGCAACGGTAATGGCAGAACGGTCAGGCTGCTGACCTATGCGTTATTGATCAAGTATGGTTTTAATGTTCAAGCAGGTGGCCGGGTTCTTAATCCGACAGCGGTATTTTGTAACGATCGCGAGCGTTATTACGCCATGCTGTCGTTAGCGGATAAAGGAACTGAGCAGGGCTTAGAAGAATGGTGTTTATATGTACTTTCGGGAATTTCATCTGAGTTGAAGAAAGTCGATCAACTGACAAATCATGCTTTTTTGAGTATAAAAATACTGTATCCGGCGATCGACTTTTCATCTGAAAGAGGGCTGATAAACCCGCTGGAATCTAAAGTACTGAAACGCGCTGTCGAGCTAGGGACGATAAAAGCGGGTGACCTCCGTACTGCTTTACCTGACCTGAAACCAGCGCAGGTGACTTATCAGCTTGGTAAGCTGATTGAGCGGGGGCTGCTTCAGCCAGTAGAAGAAGGGGCGCGTACCTATACGGCGAAGTTTTCTAACTCGTATCTGATTCGTGGGGTGATTAAGGTTCTGCGGGAAGAAGGGTTTATTCCTGATTTGTAAAATAAAAATCAATTGTAGAATAATTACTCTAAGGTATATTACATATATAGATTTGTGATATGCCACATAGTAACAAAGTGATATATCACAATTTCTCATTTTTTAATGTGTATTAGGTCCGACTTGAAATAGCAGTGTTCTCCGTATTATAACCTTACTAAAGATTGATAATCTGCAACGAGCGAAGTGTGGATTTAGCAGTGTAGTATTTTAATAAATGGGAATATGTTAAATAAGTAAATTCATTCGTCTTTTCATGCGCTTAGATCAAGCCAGACGTGTTTGTTATCATTACTTTTTAACTTAATGTCGGGATTTTTTAAAATTAGATCATCTAAGCCACTTTCAATATTAATGATGTAAGGGGTTGTCTCAATAACAGAGCATTCACCAAAGACAAAACGATATTCTCTTTGGTAAGAGTACTCAAGGGATTTACAAGTATTTCCCCATAAAGAACTATCTCCAGTATATTTAACTTCAGAAGATGAAAACGGTAATTTACTATGTTTTTTTAATCGATCAAGCAACTCCTTTAAATTTAGCGGAGGAATAAATGCATAATGCCCTCCGAATTGATATTTCATTTTTTCTATATCTTGGATTAGCTGGCTTAGTGAGTTTTCATCTTTAGGTAACCTTAATGTAAACCAACAGTGCATCCATGCATCTCTTTGTTGAGCATTATGCACGGTAACTCCATGTACGTCTGTCAATTCTATATCATTGATTTTTAATTTAATATCATCGTCGCCCCTTGATTTTCTATAGGAGAAGGAGCAACTCTCAAATTTATCAGACACACCTTCTTGTTTAGCTAATCTGTAAACTTCGGGAGGTATACAATAAAAACATCCTTCTATTAATTTTTCTAAAAAATCCTCGTTTCTAAAAAACTTTATTAATCCTAAAAATTGATTTTCTTTCATTTCACTATATCCTTATCACAATGAAAATCATTCTTTAAAGTTATATTTTTATATGTAATAACCAAATTCATGGAATATATAAATAATGTGAGAACACAGAAATAATTTATGTAATATACCGTAACAGCATAATGATCTATTAGAATATATAGATCAAAAACTATTGACCTGCCCCTCATAGATCAACGCCATCTTTTTTTGAGGATAGCGTTACATCGACTAGTTGGAGTCACAGATAAAATATTCTCCAGCACACTTCTGATATTTATCTTAATGTTTTTTATTTTCTTCTATTATATGATTCTTTTGTCTTCGCCAGATATCCTTCATGTTCCATGATCTTTTTTATAAATATTTCAATTAAATCAATGGAGTAGTAATGATATTCTGGATTTTCATTTTTATGATGATATTTATTATTACTATTTTTCCATGAGTTTTTGCATATAACCGCATCGAAACAATTTCTATTTATTACATACCTACCTTCTCTATTTTTCGAAGTAAGACATTTTGACAACTTATCTTCACTATATCTGGAATGCAATCTATCATTGATTTCTTTTATAGCATTTTTTTGCAGAAATGGATGCGTTTGAGAGCGATCAACAGCTTGTTTGATAACAAGTGCTTTCTTTAGCCCCTCCATACCTTCTTCTGCTTTAGCAAGAATGATGGAATTCCCATCCTCTGAGTCTTTCACGAAGACAAGTTTTACATTTAGGGGAATTGCGAATTCAATATCATCATTATTTTCCATAACATTATATAAAGATGATGTTAAGTTAAGTATGTCATCAGCAATATTTCCATATGTTGATTTCATCATTGCAACTGGAGGGGATTTAAATTCTCCAACTAATGAAATCATCCCCACATGGGAGTTTTTTAAAAATGATATCTCAGTAAATTCTTCAAAATGAGAGGTGAAATTTAAAACGCCTGACTGAAATATTCTCGATATAATACCTTGAACTTCTGGCATTAACAAATGAACAGCTTGATCCCTGAAATAAGCTATTTGCTCAATGTTCTTTCTGACTTTTGATTCGACAGGATAAATCCTGTCCAAACATTCTCTTAAAGAAATTGTTTCTTTAATTCTTTTTTTGTTGGTTTGTTTAAAGATTGTTTTTTCGCCATCCTTCTCAATTATTTTTGCTTTGAGAAATTGTTCCCATGCTGTACAAAAACACATAACAAACGCATCCATTTTATTTTCTAATGATGGTCTGTTATATAACTCTAATGCTAATATCATATTATCTCTTGACTTTTTCAATAACGCCTTTGCTAACTTTGATTTGCAGTTATGTCCTAAAGCTATTATATGTTTACTCTGAGATAATTGTTTGGCAAACTCTATCAGAGAAATACTTAGTGTATTTGAAGACTCAAATGAACTATTCCCGCTTTCACTGATAAATTCAGAAAGTTGACCTTTTCCATAATAAGTTTTAAATGTTGCTGGCTTCCAGCCTGTAGCTCTTAGAATATCAAACTCATCAAATATCTTATGGTTTTTTTCTGCATCTTGTAAAAAAATATAAAGTGCAGAAATGCTCTTGTTAATTTTCATACTATAATGCCTTATCTTGAATTTATTATTTTTGAATAAATATATTTTCCAATTATTATAATTACCTGAAATTTTATTTATGTTGTTTTTTATTTGTCAATAATTATCTTTCTCGAAAATATGTTATTAGTTTTTTAAAACTAAACCCAATACCAGATATATTAGGTTCTAGTATTATTGAATCTACGATTGCAGAACCAACTCCTTTTTTTATTTCTTTTGCTATTGCAAAGTCAGAAAGATCTTTTTCTGACTCAATATCTGAAAATATTCTTCCAATGAGAGATATAACTTCAGTCGTGTTTGTGCAAAACTTTTTTATAGGAATTAATACTAGTTTAAGGCCACCTGAATTGGATTCTTTATATAATCCCTTGTTCTTGTTATATCCGTAATTGTTTTCCTTGAAATAGGATGGGTGAGCATTGGTTATTAAAATAGCTGGGAGAATATTATCTCCTTTTTCATTATTTATCTGATGCCATGAAAACACTTCATTTTCAAAATGAGAAAGTTCGGTTCCTTTTATCACAATAGCCCTATTTTTTGCAGCTATGCTTGCCATCTTATCAAAATTCTCATTTATAGCTTTTGCTAATGGTTCATGCCATCCGTAATCGAGCAAATATATTAGATAATCTCTGTTTTCACTTTTAGGGATATTATTAAGTGAGTGAACATAAAGCCCCATGTTTTCCCTCCAAATATATCATCTGTGCACACTATGATTTCTATATTTAAATATATTAAAGGTTATTTGACCATTGATTATGTGCTTTCAGTACAACTTCCGCAAAATCATCATCAACCGTATAAAAATAACACTCTGGCACATTAAGCACCTTAGCAAACGCGCACATCATCTCAAATGTTGGACGATGTATACCGCTTTCATATTGGGATATGCGTGAGCGTGCAGTGGCTTCTTCAATGCCAGCCAGTACGCCTAGCTTTTCTTGAGTGAGATTGGCTTGTAAACGAGCTGTTTTAAGGCGAATGGGCAACATGATGGCACCATCAATAAGGATATTGATAGCATGTTTAGCACTACTTTACATGTAGGTTGCTTAGACTTCCTGAACAATAGAGGAGGGGATTTATTTGCATTCGTTAAGAATGACTCTGATGTTTAAGGTAAAGCTCCAGAACCATATCAGCAAAATCATCGTTAACGGTGTAAAAGTAGCATTCCGGCACATTAAGTACCTTTGCAAATGCGCACATCATTTCAAATGTTGGACGATGTATCCCACCTTCATATTGAGACACTCGGGAACGCGCAGTTTCTTCCTCAATGCCAGCAAGAACTCCCAATTTTTCCTGAGTTAGATTAGCCCGTAGTCGGGCGGCTTTGAGACGAGTAGGCAGCATTCATTACACCATCAATGATCATACATTGACTTAGTGTTTAGCATTACTTAACATCGTAGTTGTTTAGACTATCTGAACAAATGATGTTTAATGTGAGGCCACAAAATAAGGATCATGGAGATGATTGATAAGGATTGGCACCCGGCAGATATCATCGCCGGGTTAAGAAAGAAGGGAACAACACTGGCAGCCGTTTCCCGAGAAGCGGGGTTAGCGTCTTCCACGCTGGCAAACGCGTTAACAAAACACTGGCCGAAAGGGGAAAAGCTGATTGCGGAAGCGCTGGGGGTTTCACCTGCGGAAATCTGGCCTTCCCGTTACCGCAAATCAGAAGATCGTTAAAGTAAAACAGGATCTCCCGAACCGTTATCGAACTAGATCGGTAACGGTTCGGGAGAAGGCAAGCGAAGCGCGACAGTTTACTTTTGTTGTTCGCCCCATGCTCTCACCCCATGACTTCGCCCCATGGTATGGCGCGAATGTATGCGGCGGGCGCGTGGGGCGAATGCGGTGGCAGCAATGCAGTAATGTACCGGAAAATACATTTCCCAGCACAAAACGGCGTGCGCCAGTTCATGCGGGCTGGACGCCCTTATTACCTGGCACATGGGGGTAATGTCGCGGCTGGACGCCACGCCAAAACCCCCAAGTTCAACGGCGGCACACCGTCGCGCGCTACGCGCGACCAACCCCTTTAAGACGCGCGTTTTAGCCTGTTATTTCTCTTTCTCGCAAGCTCGGTGCGAAATAACGGGAAACGCTGCTTTAAATGGGTTGGTCGCGCCTCGCTACCGGCTTTTGGCCGGAGACTTAGCTGCGACGGTGTGCGGGGCAAGCCCCCCAAATAAACCGACGCGTGGGCGCGTCTTTTTGCTCGCTGGGGCGGCAAAATTTATTCGGCTCCCCCCGGCCTGCTCGGTTTCCCTTGGGGGAAACGCTCGCGGGTGGGTTCGGGCGACGCAAATTAGCCATTTCTGCGAAATGGAATTTACTCGCCTTACGCCACTTTTTAATTTCTGCTTTTCGCATCCATTAAAAAGCCATACAAGCGCGGCCTGTCATATCGTTTGTCCCTGTAAACACGGGTAATTGCGATGGTGAAAAATCCGCTGTTGTATCAGGGATGTTCGGTGCTCGCTCTGCTGCGCTCCGCCTCAGCCCTGATGCAACAGCGGCGTAGAGAAACAAGATAAGCCTCCTCTGTTCGATCAGAAGTGGCTTATTCCAAGTCTGGCTCAGGCAACCTTAATCGACTTCTCAAAGCGATAAGCCGGGATGAACTGATGCAGGCAGGCATCGAGATAATCTGACCACCATTGCATCATCTGCGTACGTTCGTCGAGGTGTTCCGCTTTGTGAATATAGGCGGCACGAACGTGATTGCGCTCCTGATGGCTCATCTGCCGCTCCACGGCATCTTTTGACCAGCGACCTGATTCAATCAACGCGCTACATGCTATCGTGCGAAAGCCGTGTCCGCAGATATCCACCTGTGTGTCATAGCCCATCGTGCGCAGTGCCTTGTTGATGGTGTTCTCACTCATTGGCTTACGGGCATCGTGATCGCCGGGGAAAAGTAAATCCCCGTTGCCGGACAACAGTTTTAGCTGTTTCAGCACCGTTACCGCCTGTTTTGACAGCGGTACAAGATGCGGTGTTTTCATTTTTGCGCCACGCTCTGAGTGGCGCACGCCAGCTATGGGCTCCCGCTGTGCGGGAAGTGTCCACATGGCGTTATCCAGATCGATCTCTACCCAACGGGCAAAACGCAATTCACTGGAGCGGATAAAGATCAGCAAATTAAGCTGTACCGCCAGTCGGGTTAATACTCTGCCTGAATAACCTTCGATTCTTTCCAGCAGTTCCGGCAGTTTTTCCAGCGGCAGGGAAGGGTAATGGTTTTTCGGCGGTGGGGTGATAGCGCCACAGAGATCATTGGCCGGATTGCTGGCAATCAGTCCTTCCTGTACGGCGTAACGCATGATGACTGTCGTGCGTTGCTGTATCCGTGCAGCCGTTTCCAGACAACCCTTTTTCTCAGCTACCCGCATCGGGATCAGCAGGTTGGCGGTTTTCAGGTCGGTGACAAGGACATTGCCGATGAGCGGGAAAACGTGCAGTTCCAGTGAACGCAGGACTTTGGCGGCGTGTGCCTCACTCCAGCGTATGTTCGCGGCCACCCACTGACGAGCAATGGCTTCAAAGGTATTGCCGTTTTTCTTCGCCTGCTTGTCCTGCTGTTTCTTCACACCGGGATCGTCCCCTGCGCTGAGAATAGTCCGGGCTTCTTCACGTAGTTTACGGGCCGTTGCCAGCGTGACGGTAGGGTAAGCGCCAAACGCCAGCTTCTTCTCCTTGCCGCCGAAGCGGTACTTAAGATGCCAGAGCTTGGAACCGTTAGGTTTAATCAGCAGGTACAGACCCTGCGCGTCGCTGAGTTTGTAAGGTTTATCGAGCGGCTTGGCGTTGCGGATGGCGGTATCAGTCAGAGGCATGGTGGGGGCTCCGTAGTTTATCGAACCGACAGGCCCCCAATTAAGCCCCCAAAAACTACGGATGTCAAAAAATCTGGTAGTACCTATTGGTACTACCAGATTCTTATCAACTTACTGATTTTTCAACGTTCCCGGACGCATAAGGACATCCTGAAACTAAATAATGGTGCCCGGACTCGGAATCGAACCAAGGACACGAGGATTTTCAATCCTCTGCTCTACCGACTGAGCTATCCGGGCAACGGGGCGCATTAAACCGTATTGGCCGCGTGTCGTCAACGGGTTTATCAGCGAAAGCGCACAAAACCCTGCTGACTGCTGCCTTTTCAGCCAAAGTATCAGTATACGCCCGATGTTGTGCCTGACATCAGGTTAATGCACCGTTCTTACGGCATAACGCAAAACGTAAAACATCCTCCGCCAACCGTTGGGCGGTGGCAATACTGGAAGACTGATGTTTGACCAACAGGTTGCTCAGGCACCCTTCCAGAATCAATTCCATCTGCTGTGCCACCATTTCTGGATCGTCGGTTTCCAGCGCTTCAAGCAAGTCGCGGGTGTAGCGATAGGATTCCTGCTTTTGCTGCTCGGCAATCTGATGAATAGGATGATTAATGTCCGGAAAAAAACTGCAGGCTGCAATAAACAGGCAGCCGGGATAACGCTGTTTGGCTACCGCTTCATGCAGCACCTGATAGCGAGCGAGCAGTTTTTGTTTAATGCTTTTGGTGTCATCCAGTAATAGCTGGCGCCGCCAGATGTCTACCTGTTGACTATGATAGCGCAGGCTATCGTAAAGCAGCGCTTCGCGGTTTGGCCAGAATGGTTGCAATTCCTCTACCGGAACATCCAGTTTTTTCGCCAGCATGTCTAATGTCGTCATGGCGAAACCTTGCTGCTCTAGCAGAGTGAGTGCATGTTCAAGAACATCTTCCCGTTGCATTGGATCTCCTCCAGAAGAGCGATTAACAGATAAGAAGTGTCGTTTAAGGAACAAATTTCTGCAAATGCGTCTGAAATTTCTCCGCATCCATAAACCCGGTTACGCGTGAGCCAGGGATCTCTTTTCCCTGCGCGTCAAAAAACAGAATGGTCGGCAATCCCAATATCTGCAATCTTTTCAGCATGGCATTCTGCTCTGCCCGATTGGCCGTCACATCTGCCTGCAATAATGTTATGCGGGACAGGCGTCCCTGTACCTGACGGTCAGTAAAGGTATATTTTTCAAATTCCTTACAGGCGACACACCAGTCAGCGTAAAGATCGAGCATGACGGGTTGATGACTTTTCGCCAGTGCGCCATTCAACTCAGTCATGGTGGCGACGGGGGTAAACGTTAGCGCGGATGCATTCTGTTTTTGCGGTGCATCAACAGGGGAAAATGCCCAATCCTGTAGTGGTTTTGCCGCGATCAGCGCACCCGCCAGCAGCAATAGCTGAATGACGCGCATACTTCCTTTATGGCTGCGCAGGCTCAGGATAAAAGCCCAACCCAAGAACGCGACGCCAAGCAGGCTCCACAGCCTGATACCCCAGTTCTCACCCAGTATACGTTCGAGTAAAAAGACAGGCAGGGCGAGGATGATGAACCCAAAACCCTCTTTGACATGCTGCATCCACGGTCCGCTGCGCGGCAACAGTCGATTGCCGAACAAGGTCACCAGAATCAAGGGTAACCCCATGCCTAACGCATACAGGTAAAGCGAAGCTCCACCTGCTAACAGGTCACCACTCTGGGCGATATAGAGCAGGATCGCGCTGAGTGGTGCCGTAGTGCAGGGCGAGCAGATTAACCCGGCCAGTGCGCCCATGCTGAATACGCCCGTCAGCGATCCCCCCTGCCGGCGATTACTCCACTCTGCCAGCCGCGTTTGCAGGGAGGAGGGCAGTTGCAATGTGTACAGGCCGAACATGGAAAGCGCCAGCGCAACGAACATGACCGACAGGCCGATCAGCACAAACGGGTGTTGGAGCGCGGCCTGAAAACGTAATCCCGCCGCCGCCACGATCAATCCAAGTAAAGTATAGGTTAACGCCATCCCCTGAACGTAAGTCATGGCGAGCAGAAAAGTCCGGCGCAGCGTCAGTTGCGTCTTTCTACCGAGAACCAGACTCGATATCAGCGGATACATCGGTAGCACGCAGGGCGTAAATGCAACGCCAATACCAATTAACAGCGCCCACCAGGGAGAGAACGGTAACGGTGTTTCCGATGGCGGCTGATGGGAGGACGTGTTGTCGTCAGAGGCGGGTAAAATCTGGCTTATCGGGATCGTTCGCGTTTCTGGTGGGTAGCAGAAGCCCGCGTCGGCACATCCCTGATAGGTCACTTGAACAGTCGCGGCGCTATCCGCCTGAACAAGCGGAATATTCAGCGCCAGCGGTTGCCTGAAGATAAATACTTCACCGAAAAACTCGTCCCGGTGGCTTAGGCCTGCCGGAATATCGAACGGACCGATAACGGCTCCGTTTCCTTCAACTTTAATCTGCTGCCGGTATAGATAGTAACCCGGTTGTATTTCCCAGCGAACGGTTAGCTGGTTTTCACGTTGCTGAAAATCAAACGCGAAAGCCCGATCAACCGGTAGAAACTGTGAATCCTGGCCGTTGCCAAACAGCTTTTGGCCAAATGGCGTGGCTACAGCGGTATGGGGGCTGAAGGTGGTCCATAACAGGAAAATCAGCGTAAAGATGCGTTGAGCCATGTCAGATAATCGCTATCGCCCCCCACTACCGGTAACACCAGCAGTTCAGGCGTTTCATAAGGGTGGTGGTGTTTCAGATGAGCCAGCAACGCCTGCTGATGTGAGATGTCGCTTTTGATCAGCATCTGTACTTCAGTTTGCTGCTCAAGCCGGCCTTCCCAATAGTAAAGCGATTGGGCTCCAGGCAAAAGTGTCACACAGGCCGCAAGCTGCATTTCCAGTAACAGCTTGGCAAGCCGTTGTGCGCAAGATTCGTCAGGCGCGGTACACAGTATGACGACGACATCGCAAACAGGGCGGTCAGACATCGAATCCTCAGTGTCAGATGAACAAAATCTCGAACGTACAGAGGGACACTATACCTTGCTTTGCGGCGAGAGGGGAATGATACGGACCGACCCGGTTGGTCGGTCCGTAACGGGTTTCCACGGAGACAATGCTTACAGCAGAATGTTGCCGAGGAGAAAACCGAAGATGACTGACAGTGTGATCGCCAGAACGCCGGGGATCAGGAATGAATGGTTAAACACAAATTTGCCAATACGGGTTGACCCCGTGTCATCCATTTCTACCGCAGCCAACAGCGTCGGATAGGTTGGCAGGACGAACAATGCGGAAACGGCAGCAAATGAGGCCACCGCCGTCACGGGAGAAACGCCAAGCAGCAGTGCCGCTGGCATCAGGGCTTTCGCTGTGGCGGCCTGAGAGTAAAGCAGGGTCGCGGCAAAAAACAAGACGACAGCGAGCATCCACGGGTAGCTTTGCAATAACGCGCCTGCGGTATCCTGAATATCGGCGATGTGCGCTTTAACGAACGTATCCCCCAGCCAGGCGACGCCCATGACGCAGATACAGGCGCTCATACCGGATTTAAACGTACTGGCAGAGAGAATCCGTGCGGTGTCTAGTTTGCAACTGATGCAGATTAGCGTGGCGATTGTCAGCATAAAGACCACAATGGCTTCATTACGCGGCAGCACCGGGTTTTGAATGAGCCCGACGGTGTCGCTGATGGCGGTGGCATACAATACAACAGCAACGATACCAGTCAGAAACAGCATAACTGAGCGTTTGGCTCCTGGTTTGATTTCCAGTTTGCTGTTGCCGCGCAGCAGCGTTTCACCTTTTCTCAGCCGTTCCTGATAAACATCGTCATTTTTCAAGTCTTTTCCCAGGAAGTTGGTCACAATGGCGGTGAGTAACACGGCTGTCAGCGTGGTGGGAATACAGATCCCCAGCAACATCAGGTAGCTGACGCCATGGGGTTCGAGAATACCGGCCACGAACACAACGGCAGCAGAAATCGGGGAGGCAGTGATCGCAATTTGCGAGGCCACCACGGCGATTGACAGCGGTCGGGAGGGGCGAATACCTTGTTCTTTCGCGACTTCGGCAATTACGGGCAGCGTAGAGAAGGCGGTGTGTCCCGTACCGGCCAGCAGCGTCATGAAATAGGTGACCAGCGGGGCGAGAAAGGTGACGTATTTAGGCTGCCGGCGCAGTAGTTTCTCCGCCAGACTAACCAGATAATCCATCCCTCCTGCTACCTGCATGGCGGCAATGGCGGCAATAACCGCCATGATGATCTCAATGACATCAAAGGGGATGACGCCAGGCTTTATCTGAAATCCCAGCGTCAGAACCAGCACGCCCAGGCCACCGGCAAAGCCAATGCCGATGCCTCCCAGTCGTGCACCCAGATAAATGGCGAGCAGAACGATCATTAATTCCAGGACAAGCATGACAATGCTCCTTCTTATTATTAAAAAATAAGGTATCAGTTTTTCTTATGTCTAAGCGCGGCATAAAATAAAGGCACGCTGTTCTTTGGGAACGGGCGTGCCTGATATGAATTAGACCGCGGGCTTAGGGAAGCTCGTTCTCGTCGGTATAACGTTTGGCTTTGTATGCCGGATACATCAGGTTCTGAATGGAGAAAATATCGTCCAGTTCAGCTTCCGTCAGCAAGCCACGCTCCAGTACCACGTCACGTACGCTCTTACCGGTTTCCGCACAGATTCTGCCGACGATATCGCCGTTGTGGTGGCCGATAAACGGGTTCAGATAGGTGACGATACCGATAGAGTTAAAGACGTAGGCCTCACACACTTCTTTGTTCGCCGTGATGCCGTTAACGCATTTTTCCAGCAGGTTGTAGCACGCGTTGGTCAGGATATGAGTGGACTCGAACATGGCCTGGCCGATGACCGGTTCCATCACGTTCAACTGTAGCTGTCCTGCCTCTGCCGCCATGGTGACGCAGGTGTCATTACCGATGACTTTAAAGCACACCTGATTCACCACCTCCGGCACAACCGGATTGACCTTGGCTGGCATGATTGAAGAACCCGCCTGCAGCTCCGGCAGGTTGATTTCGTTCAGGCCGGCACGCGGTCCGGAAGAGAGCAGACGCAGGTCATTACAGATCTTCGATAATTTCACCGCCAGACGTTTCAGCGAGGAGTGCACCATCACATAAGCGCCGCAGTCCGACGTTGCTTCAATCAGATCTTCCGCCGGAACGCAAGGCAGACCGCTGACCTCCGCTAACCGCTGTACCGCCAGTTGCTGATAGCCGTCCGGCGTATTCAGCCGGGTGCCGATGGCGGTTGCGCCCAGATTGACTTCCAGCAGTAGTTCAGCGGTACGCAGCAGGTTTTTGTTTTCTTCTTTCAACAGCACGTTGAAAGCATGGAACTCCTGACCCAGCGTCATGGGAACGGCATCCTGCAACTGGGTACGGCCCATTTTCAACACGAGTTCAAATTCTTTGGCTTTGCGCTCAAATCCATTGCCCAGCTGTGTCAGTGCATCGATCAACTTCAGGATTGATGCGTATACCGCGATACGGAACCCCGTGGGGTAGGCATCGTTGGTAGACTGACATTTGTTCAGATGGTCGTTCGGGTTCAGATACTGATATTCACCTTTTGAGTGCCCCATCAGTTCCAGACCGATATTGGCTAATACTTCGTTGGTGTTCATGTTTACCGAGGTTCCCGCGCCGCCCTGATAAACATCAATCGGAAATTGATCCATACATTTGCCGTTGTTCAGGACTTCATCACAGGCCTGGATGATGACATCGGCAATTTTACGGGGGATGGTTTGCAGTTCTTTGTTCGCCAGCGCCGCGGCCTTCTTGACCATGACCATGCCGCGCACAAATTCAGGAATATCGCTTATCTTGTTGTTGCTGATATAGAAATTTTCGACAGCCCGGAGGGTATGAATACCATAATAAGCGTCGGAGGGAACTTCCCGGGTACCTAACAGGTCTTCTTCAATACGAATATTATCTGACATGAGAGCCTTCTCTTGTTCTGCTGCTGACTGGAACGGGTGTGAACTGATTATATTACCACGGGCAACAGCGACAGAATGTTTAACCATAACTGAATCTGTTTTCCGTGAGGATATTCTGTTTGAAAAACAAAAAATAGTAGTCTGGATCACTATCTTATCGTTCCATAACGGACAGATAAATGAACTGTGATAATCATCACGCGTGACTATCTTAGAACAACAAATCGTACTGTCGTAGCTTGAAAATGCGCAACTGCGCTACCATTTCAGTAAATTATCACGTGTCGTCGCGTGGTCCTCAGTCGGGTATTTTATTAACGTATTGGGTTTAAATAACATATTGAATTTTTATCGCTGAGTCTGTTTCCAACAGAATGCGCTTTCAACACACAGGAGGACCGGGTGCGCTGGTTACCGTTATTATTAATCTTTCTTTTTGCCTACATAGAGATCTCGCTGTTCATTCAGGTGGCAGAGGTGTTCGGTGTCGCGATAACGCTGCTGCTGGTGGTGTTTACTTCTTGTGTCGGCGTATCGTTGGTGCGTAATCAGGGAATGAAAACCATTATTCAAATGCAGCAGAAAATGGCGGCGGGAGAGAGCCCGGCTGCGGAAATGGTGAAAAGTGTTTCACTGGTATTGGCGGGGTTTCTGCTGTTGATTCCGGGATTTTTTACCGATTTTCTCGGGCTGTTGCTGTTATTGCCGCCGGTACAAAAACGTCTGACGTTAAAGCTGATGCCTCATCTGCACATTTGGCGTTCCGGTCCCGGTTCGGCCTCCTCCGGTGGGAATACCTTTGAAGGCGAATATCAGCGTAAAGATGACGGTAGCGGAAATATTGAGCACCGGGATGAACGGGACGATCGTTGACAGCGAGATCGGCTGAATATTATACAAGGATTATCTAATTGATAATCCTTGTTTTTTATTATCGTGTGTATAAAAAAAGAGGCTTAACGCAAAAAAAATGTATTTCCTCCCTTGAAGGGATTGGAAACGTCCCCATTTAGAACACCACAAGGTCGGATATGATTGCATGTCCGGCGTTCATCCTAAAACTGATATGGACTTTCTCAAAGGAGAGCTATCAATGAAAATTCGTCCATTGCATGACCGCGTGATCGTCAAGCGCAAAGAAGTTGAGTCCAAATCTGCTGGCGGTATCGTTCTGACCGGCTCCGCTGCAGGTAAGTCTACCCGTGGTGAAGTTCTGGCCATCGGCCATGGCCGCATCCTGGAAAACGGCGAAGTGAAGCCGCTGGATGTGAAAGTAGGCGATATCGTTATTTTCAATGATGGCTATGGCGTGAAGGCAGAGAAGATCGATAACGAAGAAGTTCTGATCATGTCTGAAAGCGACATTCTGGCAATTGTTGAAGCGTAATTGCGCGTAATCATTTGAACTGAACGAATTTAAGGGAAATACACCAATGGCAGCTAAAGACGTAAAATTCGGTAATGACGCCCGCGTAAAAATGCTGCGCGGCGTGAATGTACTGGCTGATGCAGTGAAGGTTACCCTGGGCCCGAAAGGCCGTAACGTAGTATTGGATAAATCCTTCGGTGCCCCCACGATTACTAAAGACGGTGTTTCTGTTGCACGTGAAATCGAGCTGGAAGACAAATTCGAGAACATGGGCGCGCAGATGGTAAAAGAAGTTGCCTCTAAAGCGAACGATGCTGCGGGCGACGGTACCACAACGGCAACGGTACTGGCTCAGTCCATCATCACTGAAGGTCTGAAAGCCGTTGCTGCGGGCATGAACCCGATGGATTTAAAGCGCGGTATCGATAAAGCGGTTATCGCCGCTGTTGAAGAATTGAAAAAACAATCCGTACCTTGCTCTGATTTCAAAGCCATCGCACAGGTTGGCACCATCTCTGCAAACTCCGACGAGACCGTGGGTAAACTGATTGCAGAAGCCATGGAAAAAGTAGGCAAAGAAGGCGTTATCACCGTTGAAGAAGGCACCGGCCTGCAAGACGAACTGGACGTTGTTGAAGGTATGCAGTTCGATCGCGGCTACCTGTCCCCTTACTTCATCAACAAGCCGGAAACCGGTTCTGTTGAACTGGAAAGCCCGTTCATCCTGCTGGCTGACAAAAAGATCTCCAACATTCGCGAAATGCTGCCAGTGCTGGAAGCCGTTGCTAAAGCCGGTAAACCACTGCTGATCATTGCAGAAGACGTTGAAGGCGAAGCACTGGCTACGCTGGTGGTGAACACCATGCGCGGCATCGTGAAAGTGGCTGCGGTTAAAGCGCCGGGCTTCGGCGACCGCCGTAAAGCCATGTTGCAGGATATCGCTACCCTGACGGCAGGTACGGTGATTTCTGAAGAAATCGGTCTGGAACTGGAAAAAGCGACGCTGGAAGATCTGGGTCAGGCCAAACGCGTTGTTATCAATAAAGACACCACCATCATCATTGATGGCGTGGGTGACGAAGGCGCAATCCAGGGGCGTGTTACCCAGATTCGTCAGCAGATCGAAGATGCGACTTCAGACTACGATAAAGAAAAACTGCAGGAGCGTGTGGCTAAACTGGCTGGCGGTGTAGCCGTTATCAAAGTTGGCGCAGCGACTGAAGTTGAAATGAAAGAGAAGAAAGCACGCGTTGAAGATGCCCTGCACGCAACCCGCGCAGCGGTAGAAGAAGGCGTGGTTGCGGGTGGCGGTGTTGCACTGATTCGTGCCGCTTCCTCTATCTCTGCTTCTGGTCTGAAAGGTGATAACGAAGATCAGAACGTCGGCATCAAAGTTGCGCTGCGCGCAATGGAAGCACCGCTGCGTCAGATCGTGGTTAATGCCGGTGAAGAAGCCTCCGTTATCGCCAACACCGTGAAAGCGGGTGAAGGTAACTACGGTTACAACGCTGCAACTGAAGAATACGGCAACATGCTGGACTACGGTATCCTGGATCCGACCAAGGTGACCCGTTCTGCTCTGCAGTACGCGGCGTCTATCGCTGGTCTGATGATCACCACCGAATGTATGGTTACCGAACTGCCGAAAGATGATAAGGCGGATTTAGGTGCCGCAGGTGGTATGGGCGGCATGGGTGGAATGGGCGGTATGATGTAATAAGGTGTCGTTGTCATCGGGCACCGCGTTCCGATGACAATCTGATCCCTGATTACTTTCGTTTGCATCCACGCTTTGCAAAAAAGCACTATCTCAGGCTATGCCGGATAGTGCTTTTTTTATGGCTGCCGTCTTTTACTTTCAGGCCGTTGCTTTGCAATGTTGGAGACGCGCCAGGCGTTTTTTTATGCCTGAGCGTTTCTTTTCCGCTTTATCTGCACGTTGTCCTGCCTTACGTGTTATGACGTGACTTTCCCTTTGAAATCAGTAAGTCTTCCCGGTGCGAAAAGATTGCCGAAATCGTGTTTCATCCGTGATCAATCGGTTCATTACATGTCATAGAGAGGCCATTCTGCGCTACAATATGAGACGTTTATTTTATTTACGAAACAGCCCAAGGCGGAGTGGGGACAATGTCTGATGATGCGCCGGCTCTTCTGCGCGCCATTGAGTGGTGTACTGAGCCATCTCCGGTTCTGCCCGGATATATTGCGAGCTGGTTGATGGAAACGGGCTCAATGACGCAGCGGCTCGAGACGTATTGCACCCAACTGACGGTTGAACTCTGCAATGAACGTTTTGTCATTTCTTCAGAACTGTGCGATGAGCGGGAACATTTGCCGGCCAGTGAGCGTTATTGGCTGCGTGAGGTCGTGCTTTATGGCGATGAACGGCCATGGCTGTTTGGCCGTACACTGATCCCTCTGCAAACGTTGGAAGGGGCCGGCTCGGGCTTGAAAGCGATCGGTGATGAGCCGTTGGGTCGTTATCTGTTTCAGCAAGAGACGCTGACGCGTGATTATATTCATACCGGATGCTGTGCCGGTTTGTGGGCGCGGCGTTCGCGTTTGTGTCTTTCTGGCAGTCCGTTTCTGCTGACTGAACTGTTTCTGCCAGAAGCACCGCTTTATTTTACGGATAGCTGTGAAGGCTAGCCGGCAATTGAGGAGATGAGTCCGTTGGAAAGAAGTATAACGGCGGGAAAATGGCTGGCTTACTGTCGTTTGATGCGTATTGATAAGCCGATTGGTTCCCTGCTGCTGCTGTGGCCAACGCTATGGGCCTTATGGATGGCAGGTCGCGGCATACCTGAACCCTGGGTCCTGTTTGTTTTCGTCGCCGGGGTTTTTTTAATGCGTGCAGCAGGCTGCGTTATCAATGATTATGCCGATCGTCATTTTGACGGCCATGTGAAACGTACCGCTTCGCGTCCTCTGCCCAGCGGCATGGTCAGTGAACAGGCGGCAAAAGTTCTGTTTGTGATGCTGGTTCTGCTGGCGTTCAGTCTGGTGCTGACGTTGAATCGGATGACCATCTGGCTTTCCGTTGCCGGATTGGCGTTGGCCTGGGTATATCCATTTATGAAACGCGTCAGCCATTTACCGCAGTTTGTTCTGGGAGCGGCGTTTGGTTGGTCAATTCCGATGGCCTATGCCGCAGTCAGTGAAACGCTGCCGTTAACCTGCTGGCTGATGTTTCTGGCTTATATCTGCTGGACGGTTGCTTATGATACGCAATATGCGATGGTTGATCGGGATGATGATCTCAAGATCGGTATCAAATCCACAGCGATCCTGTTTGGCCGTTTTGATACGTTGATCATTGGTTTACTGCAATTGGGCACTTTGTTACTGATGGCGGCGCTGGGCTACCTTACATCGCTGGGCCCTGTCTTTTATGCCTCGCTACTGGTGGCCACCGGGCTGTTTGTTTATCAGCAACGCTTGATCGCCGGGCGGGAACGTGATGCCTGTTTCAAGGCCTTTAAAAACAATAATTATGTCGGTATGGCGTTGTTTGCCGGTGTGATATTGGGTTTGTAACGCGGGATGTTGCTGATAGATGTTGCTGATAAAACGGCGGCGATATACTTCGCCGCCGTTTTTGTCTGGCGTAAGGTGTTATTCCTGTGAATGGTTTTCCACTGCCGGCAGTGTGTCATTTTCCGTTTCCGCCGGTGAACTGGCGCTTTCAATCGTCAACCTGACTTCCGGGGTGATTAAATCGGCCAGAATATTGTAGATTGTCAAAATATCACCCTGAGCCGCTTCAAGGCTGTCGGTGATGTAGCCTTCACTGCGCAACGTCGCAACCAGCGTTGAGAAAACGGCCTTATCGAAGAATTCAGGCGCGTTGATGCCGTGCAACACGGACAGGCGTTGTGCCATGTTGCGGCTCTCTTTCTCCAGCGTTCCGCGATTGATCTCAGGATTCGCTCCCAGCAGTGACAACGTGATGGCATAGCGTTGCAGCGTTTCACGTACACCGGCCGCTAAAAGTTGCAGCGTGCGGATACGGGCCGGATTGATGAGCAAGTCGCCTTCTTTGCTGCACAACAACTGCTGACGGGTTAACTCGGCTACCAGTGTGGATATCACTTCCGGTAGCTGCTCCTTTGAATAATGCAGAAACAGTTCGGCCTTCAGCAGCGGATAAATCAGCGTCACCTGACGAACCACTTCAGCGAGCGTAATGCGGCGGTGATGAATCGCCATGCTGGCAATGAGCGACGGCAATATCAGCAGGTGCTGAATGTTATTGCGGTAATACGTCATCAACACGGCCTGTTCCCGCGGCAGAATAATAATGTCGCCGATACTGTCTTTCTCGACTTCAAATTTATCCATGCCCAGCGCGTGTTCCAGTAGCTCCTCCGCCGCCTTTTTCGGTGCGGTGATGTCTTTATGGTAAGGAACGTTACGCAGCAGTTGCAGATAACAATCCAGCTGTTCCTGCATTTGTTCTCTGGTCAGAGATCGCTGACGCGAAGCCAGCAAAGCCGTTGAGCAGAGATTCATGGCATTTGCCGCAGCGGAATTGTTGATGCGTACCATGATATCCGTAGCGATATCCTGCACGGTCGGTGTCAGCCAGCTCGGGCGCTGTGCTTCAATCGGGTCAATGGCGTCACGCCACTGCGGTACATGTTGATTCAGGTAGGTGGTTAACGGCAGCGGTTCGCCGAAGTTCACGTAACCTTGTCCGAGATTGCGTAATTTACGCAAGCCGCGAACCATCTGCATAAAGCCTTCTTTCTCTTTTGTTGCGCCGCGCAGTTCTTTCGCGTAGGTGCCGACCTCCATGACGTGCTCATAGCCGACATAGATAGGCACCAGCGTAATGGGGCGCGTACCGCCGCGCAACATGGCCTGAATAGTCATGGCCAGCGTACCGGTCTTTGGCTCCAGCAGGCGCCCTGTACGTGAACGGCCACCTTCAACAAAATATTCGACCGAGTAACCCCGGGCAAAAAGCTCGCCCAGATATTCACGGAAAATGGTGGAATACAGTTTATTGCCTTTGAAGGTACGGCGAATAAAGAACGCGCCTAAGCGACGGAAAATCGGGCCGGCGGGCCAGAAGTTCAGGTTAATGCCCGCCGCGATATGCGGGGGCACCAGCCCCTGATGATAGAGCACATAGGACAGCAGTAAATAGTCCATGTGGCTACGGTGACAGGGGACATAGACGATTTCATGTCCATCCTGTGCCAGTTGGCGTACGCGCTCGGCGTTGTGGACGTTGATGCCCTGATAGAGGCGGTTCCACGTCCAGCTTAATACACGATCCGACAGACGAACCGCTTCATAAGAGAAGTCGGCGGCAATTTCCTCCATCAGGGCAATCGCGTTTTGCTGTGCTTTCTCATGGGAGATTTTTTTGCTGCGCGCTTCGTCATCTACGGCCTTTTTGATCGCCTTGGAATCAAGCAGCTTATTAAACAGCTCCTGACGTACCGGCAGACGCGGCCCTACCGCCGCCAATCGCTGACGGGAGAAGTGCATGCGGGCGACCCGCGCCAGCTTGTGGGCGATGGTTTTGTCAGTACCGTGCTCGGTTGCCATGTAACGTAATGACACCGGGCTGGAAAAACGGACAAAGCTGTCGCGGCCCAGCCACAGTACGGCAAAGAATTTCTCGATACCGTTCAGCAACCGCAAATGCGGGGTAGCCTGATTTTGTCCTTCACGGCCGGGCGAACGACCAAACATGACGGAAACCGGCACCATTTGCACATCCAGATCGGGATTGGCGCGGTGCAAATCCAGATAGTCGTGAAACAGTTTTACCGATTTCTGTTTTGGAACGTAGTATCGGAAAAGACGGGGACCGTCATTGATAAAGACATGACTGGGCAGTTCCACTCCGCCAATGTCCACGGGCAGCAGGGGATCAGGCAAACCAAGCGTCTGACATTTTGTCCGCAGTGTCATTAAATCTGCCTGAGAATTGTAAGGCAACACATAGAGGATAGGGCGTGACGGGTCTAAACCCAGCTCAGTCACGGGATCTATGGGTATGACTTTACTTTTCACTAACAGCCCGAGTGGGAAACTCAATAATTTATAGTAAATTTTACGCCAACCTGACATAACAACTTGAAGCCTCTTGTTAGCAATGCGTCGCAAGGATACCAGAAACTGCGCTGGAGATCTGTGGTTATGAGACAACGGTTAAGTGTTAAAATGCGGGCGATCTCTTATAAGCTATTTTTATAAAAAACGGAGGATAAATGAATAAAGCAACGGGAATGACCCGGATTATCAAAGCAACCGGCTATTCCCTTAAGGGACTGAAACAGGCATGGCGGCACGAAGCGGCTTTTCGTCAGGAAACGGTGCTGACGATCGTCGGGGTGGTTATCGCCTGTCTGCTGCCCGTCACGCTGGTCGAGACGCTGTTGCTTATCGGAGCGGTCGTGTTGATCATGCTTTTTGAACTGGTGAACAGTGCGATTGAAGCCGTCGTGGATCGCGTGGGCACTGAGCATCATGAATTATCCGGCCGGGCGAAGGACATCGGATCGGCTGCCGTTTTTGTGGCTATTCTGCTCGCGGCTGTCGTCTGGGGCAGTATTCTGTGGCGGCATTTTGCATGAAGGTTGGCAGAAATTAATAAAAAACCGAGGTTTACTCACATCCCGGTTCCCAATTGGGTATGACCTGTATATACTCACAGCAAGACTGTATAAACAACCAGGGGGCGGAATGAAAGTATTAACAGCCAGACAGCAACAGGTTTATGACCTGATCCGCGATCATATTGCGCAGACCGGTATGCCGCCTACGCGTGCAGAAATTGCCCAACAACTGGGATTTCGTTCGCCTAATGCCGCTGAAGAGCATTTGAAAGCATTAGCGCGCAAGGGGGTGATTGAAATCGTATCTGGCGCATCTCGTGGTATTCGGTTGCTGATGGAAGAAGAGGCTGGCATTCCGTTGATTGGCCGTGTTGCTGCGGGTGAGCCGCTTCTGGCGCAAGAGCATATTGAATGTCATTATCAGGTCGATCCCGGCATGTTCAAACCCAGAGCGGATTTCTTACTGCGGGTAAACGGCATGTCGATGAAAGATATCGGTATTATGGATGGTGATCTGCTGGCCGTACATAAAACGCAGGATGTGCATAACGGTCAGGTCGTCGTTGCCCGTATTGAAGATGAGGTGACGGTAAAACGACTAAAAAAACAAGGGAATACGGTTCAGTTGCTGGCTGAAAACGAAGAGTTTTCTCCTATCGTCGTCGATCTGCGCGAGCAGAGTTTCTCTATCGAAGGTCTGGCCGTTGGCGTAATTCGTAACGGTGACTGGAGCTGACTTTAGGCACCCTACGCCAGGCGATAGGTTTGCCGTCCCGACATTGATTCATGCATCGCCCCGTTCCGGGGCGATGTTGTTTATCCCCTCATTCATCACTCCTTGATACCTTGCCTGCCGACGCGGTGCTCCGATCTTTTTGGGTTATACCGTTGATATATTTATTTACATTTGATGGGAGTAAATAAATATATGCGTTACTTCCTGTTTTTATGTGGTTTTTAAATTATTTCATCATTATAAAAATCATTTATTCAGACTTAGGGTCTGGTTTACATAAAATAACCAGAATTATTTACTATAATTATTTTCAAGATAAGCATTTTTATCTTATTTGATGATGAATGCTGAAATTAACGATATGGGTATAAGTAACTATTTACTTATGCCATTTTAACCTAAGTTATGGAGATTACTATGAATAAGGACCAAACCAGCGGTAACTGGAAACAGCTTAAAGGTAAAGCGAAAGAACAGTGGGGTAAACTGACTGACGATGATTTGAAGATTATCGAAGGTAAACGTGACCAATTGGTTGGCAAGATCCAGGAACGCTATGGTTACGAGCAGGAAGCTGCCGAGAAAGAAGTAAAAGACTGGGAAAGTCGTAACAAATACTTCTGGTAAGGAAAACCATCATCCCTGGCGGCATGGCAATCTTGCTGGCTGAGTCAGGATAAACTGGCATAACAAGGAACGATACCGCGGGTCTACGCGGATGCGCCAGATACACAGGGAGGTGTCTGCTGAATTAGCCCTTGCGAGTAATCGTGAGGGCTAACGCTTTTTGATCGGTATGCTGTGGTCGTGATCGCAATGATCCGTTTGTTTACATGTCGCGACTTCCTGACAGCTTTCACATAGCCCATGCGCTTCAATCACGCTGTGGCGCAAAGTAAAACCCGCCTGTTGCGCCAAATTACGGAGTGTTTCTTCCACCCCTTCAGTCTGACGTTCGGTAACCTGACTGCATCGGTCGCAGATAAAGAGTGCGGAGGTGTGACTATGATCCTCAATATGGTGACAGAGCACGTAGCTGTTGTTTGACTCGACCCGATGAATAAAACCCTGCTCCAGTAAGAAATCAAGAGCACGATAAACTGTCGGCGGTTTAGCCTGCGGTTCTGATATCCGTAAGAGATCGAGCAGATCGTAGGCGCTGATGGCACCAGACTGTTGCGCCATCAGACGTAACACTTCCAGTCGCTGTGGCGTCAGACGAACGCCGCGCTGCTGACAAATCTGTTCAGCCTGGGCAAGTAATTTGTCCTGTGTGGTTGAATCCATTGCCATATCACCCTGACGGATAGAGAAACGAAGTGCATATCTTATCACGGCTGGAGAAAAACACCGAGCCAGTGACGCCGGCTTATCAGGTGCGTTAGCGAAGACGGCGTGTGTCAGGCAACCAGGTCGATTAACAAGGCCCGCAGTGATGTTTCAGCCGTTAGAGTCAACGCCGATTCATGTTGGATAAACGCACCGTCACCACAGTGCAGCACCTGGGGGCCTGACTGTTCATGGATGCTCATGGAGCCATGAATCAACTGCAAATAAGCCCGATTGCCTTGCAGCATAATGGTCTGTTGCTCATTTTCTTGCCATTCCAGATGATGGATCCACACTTGTTGGCGGAGTTGCAAACTGCCTTGCTCGCCCTCTGGTGAGGCCAATAAACGATGGCCGGTTTTGTTCAGCGATAAGCGCTGTAGCGCATCGTTTTCTCGCGTTGGGCAAGCATCCAGCCACAGTTGCATGCGCGTCAGCGGCTTACAACTGCTGGCATTGTGCTCGCTATAGCTGATATGCGGCTGAGTCGCGAGCAGTAAAACCTCCCCCTCTTTGGCATAGATATGATGGCCGTTACTGTCGCGGTATTCCGCTTCTCCCTGGAGGACGATATTTAAAATGTCCACGGGCGGATAAGTGCGCGGCTGGAAGGAAGCGCCTGGTGTCAGCACTTCCTGATTTAGCACGCGCAGCGATGCATAGCCCAGTAATTGAGGGTCGAAGTAGTGGCCGAATGAGAAAGTATAACGTGCTTGCAACCAGCCATAGTCAGCTTGACCGCATTGCTCCGCCGCTCTTCTTATGATCATGGTGATTGCCCTGACTATTTATTTCTTAAACAAATAGTAATTGTGTGGACGCTGGATTGTTAGCTAGTTAATCTGGTCGGTATATTCAAAATTCCTGAATGAGTACGAAAATGGCTAAAGAACGGGCATTGACGCTGGAAGCCTTGAGGGTCATGGACGCGATTGATCGTCGGGGAAGCTTTGCCGCAGCGGCGGATGAGTTAGGGCGAGTGCCTTCTGCGCTGAGCTACACCATGCAAAAGCTGGAGGAAGAGTTGGATGTGGTGCTGTTTGACCGTTCCGGACACCGCACCAAATTCACGAACGTTGGCCGTATGTTGCTGGAGCGTGGACGTATTCTGCTGGAAGCGGCGGACAAGCTTACGACGGATGCGGAAGCGTTGGCCCGCGGTTGGGAAACTCACCTGACGATTGTGACCGAGGCATTGATCCCCAGTCAGCGGCTTTTTCCATTGCTCGATAAGTTATCCCTGAAGGCCAATACCCAGGTTTCCATCCTGACTGAAGTGTTAGCCGGGGCGTGGGAGCGTCTGGAACAAGGACGAGCAGATATTGTTATTGCGCCGGATATGCATTTCCGCGCGTCTTCCGAAATCAATACACGCAAACTCTATACGCTGAAGAGTGTCTATGTGGCCAGCCCGGACCATCCTATTCATCAGGAGCCGGAACCGCTATCGGATGTCACCCGGATAAAATACCGTGGGATTGCTGTTGCCGATACCGCGCGTGAACGTCCGGTGTTAACGGTACAGTTATTGGATAAACAGCAGCGCCTGACGTTGAGCTCTCTGGACGATAAACGCCGCGCTTTGCTGGCAGGATTGGGGGTGGCGACGATGCCTTATCCCATGGTGGCCCAGGATATTGCCGCAGGTCGGTTACGTGTCGTTAGCCCCGAATACTCAATGGAGAGCCAGATCATCATGGCCTGGCGACGAGATAGTATGGGCGAAGCGAAATCCTGGTGTTTGCGGGAAATTCCCAAATTGCTCAATCAGGCTTGAGACTCTGCCGACGGCGGACAACTTCAGGACTTGGCCATCAATATCCTCTTCCCGGTAAAGGGGAGAGCCGAAGAACCTGACATCAACCAGAGTTAACCGGCAAACTCTCTGTCGCGCCCGTGGGGGCTGTTCAGATCCTGTTCCGGGCCCAGTGAAATCACGCCGTGTGGATTGATCGTGACGTGACTCCGGTAATAATGGTGGCGGATATGCGCCATGTTCACCGTATCAGCGATGCCAGGCATCTGATAGATGTCACGTAAAAAACCAAACAGATTCGGGTAATCGCTTAAGCGGTATTTATCGCACTTAAAATGGGTGTGATAGACCGGATCAAAACGTATCAGCGTTGTCCATAGCCGCAGGTCTGCCTCGGTCAACTGCGAACCCGTCAGATAACGTTGTTGCGCAAGGATGGATTCCAGCCGGGATAAGGCGGCAAAAACTTCCGAGGCTGCTTCGTCATACGCAGACTGACTAGTGGCAAAACCGGCCTTATAGACGCCGTTATTCACTTTGTCATAGATCCAGCCGTTCAATTCATCAATCTGCGGGCGCAGCGCGGCCGGGTAATAATCACCCGCTTTGGCGCCCGCTTGATCGAATGCGCTGTTGAACATGCGGATAATATCGGCGGATTCGTTACTGACGATGGTGTGCTGCTCCGTGTCCCACAACACGGGCACAGTGACCCGGCCACTGTAATCAGATTTGGCATGGAGATAGAGTTGATAGAGAAACTCGTGCTGATAAAGGGAGTCCCCCGTCGCATCTGGAAAATCGACATCAAAGGTCCAGCCGTGATCCAGCATCAGGGGATGAACCACAGAAACGGGAATCTGCGTTTCCAATCCTTTTAATTGGCGCATTAATAAAGTGCGGTGTGCCCAGGGGCAGGCCAGCGAAACGTAGAGGTGATAACGGCCTGATGCCGCCTGAAAACCGCCATGACCGGTGATGCCAGGCTGACCGTCAGGGGTGACCCAATTGCGAAAATGTGATTCCGAACGTTTGAAATGTCCGCCGGTAGATTTTGTTTCGTACCAGGTATTGTGCCATACGCCGTCAATCAGTTGCCCCATAAATCCTCCGCAAATTGAAGAATGGCAAAACGACGACACGTTTTGCGTTTGTCGTCGTTTATCTGGATATTAAGTGTAGTACAGGCGGAACACGCCTTGCCTTACCACTTTTTATTCAGAATACGGTCGATGCTGAATGCGCCCGGACCCGTTACCGCCAGCAGAATATAGCCACCTGCGATAGTCAGGTTTTTCATGAACATCAGTTGATTCACGCCTTCAGCGAAGTTGGTATGGAAAATCAGCGCCGTCAGGATCGTAAAGCCCGCAGTGAACAGCGCCACGGTGCGAGTCAGCAGACCAAACAGAACGGCCAGACCGCCGCCCAGTTCCAACAGAATGGTCAACGGCAGCAGGAAGGTTGGAACCCCCATCGCCTGCATATACTGTTGGGTGCCAGCATAGGCATCGCCCAGTTTTCCATATCCTGCCGAGATGAACAGAATCGGCATTAAAATACGGGCGATCAGCAGCGCGGTACTTTCTAAATTTTTCATCATGTCTCCAATCAATTTTTACAAGGCTTACTTACCTGTGATGTTCTGGTGACTGGCTGGCTGCAAACAAACATCCGCCCGGTCATCAACTTATGGACAGATGGTATAGTGGCGCGGTATGGCGCACCAGCGAGTATAATTGTTGGTTTTTTTCAGAAAAATTGATGTTCTTTTAAAAGGGATAATCTTGGCTGCCAACGAGGGGAGATTGCCATCGCCATAGCAAATTTTTTGACCAGAAAAGAGACAAACACAGAACGCCATACTCAGGCGGCAGCGTATTGTCAGGTTGAAAAAAGAGAGGGATCAGCGTTGAGGAAAGGTTTTACGGAGAAGCCGCAAGGTGCCCCAGAGACCCAAAGCCCGTCTGCCCCAACGAATCAATCGGCTTGGGTGACGAGCGCCATAAAGCGCGATGAGGCCGGAGCCCACAATCCAGTATCTGCGCCACTGCATCAGGCTGTGCCAGTAGCGATCGTAATGCGCGGTTGAATCCAGCCACTCATTCTTTCCTGCGGATAGATCCAGCCGCTGTTGCTGTATTGCGCGCAGCAGTTGTGCTTTTTCCCTGTTGCGCTGTTGCTGACTCATTTTGATTCGTCCTCCAGCAAGGCGCGGTCTGTTTCCAGCTCTTTGCGGGTGGCTTTAAGCAGTGTGGATTTGCGTACTTTTACCAATGTCCAGATCCCGATAATCAGCGCCAATCCCAGCAGCGTGGCGGTAATACACCCGAGAGCGAACAGGCGATCCTGGGGATCAATTCCCAAAATAATTAACGCAATTAACGTCATTAGGCCAAACGTGGCGAAAAGCAGCGTCAGCCCGGCCATCATCAATAATTGAATCAGATTGGTTTTTTCTTCTTCCAACTCAATGACGGCCAAACGAACCCGCGTTTCCACCATGCTGACCAGGATGGAAATAATACGTTGCGCAGACGCTATGGCCCCGCTTGCGGGGCCTTGTCGTTGTTTATCAGTCATAATTCAGATTAATTAACGGCGGGAGAGTAGAACACCGAGCACAACACCGATTGCTGCACCAATACCAACGCCTGTCCACGGATTTTCACGGACGTAATCGTCTGCGCATCCCACCGCTTCACGAGTCTGGCTGGCAATGCGCTCACCGGTATCGCTCAGGCGGGAACGGGTTTCTTTCAGGGCCGTTTCTGCTTTGCTACGCAGTTTATCCAATTCTGCTTTGGATTTATCGCTGGAGGTGCTTAATACTTCTTCAAGTGTGTCCGCCAGCGATTTTAATTCAGCGCGTAAAAATTCAGAATTTTGATCTTTAGCCATATTAAATAACCCTTAATGTTGTAATCCAGAGATTTAACTATAGCTGAAGTTTTGATTTATGCCTGTAAATCGAAGCACGGATAATTCTGATAACGTACTGTAAATTTTAGTAATTTATATTTAGGCTATAAATTAGACAATAATGATACCGAAGGGAAATTATATGTTCAGACGAAAACGGTAAATACTAATTCTCTTCTAACTCGCGTAATTCTTGTTCTGCTTCAGCCAGTTTCTTCTCCCGCACCAGGACTTTTTCGGCGTCGCCTTTTTGCCTGCTTTCGCTCAGCTCTTGCTTTCGCTCAGCCACTTTCTGTCGTTGCTCGGCGATTTTTTCCCGGCGCTCGGCGGCCAATCCTTCATCGGTACAGTGAGCCTTCACCTCCGCTAATGCTCTTTGCAACCCAGCGATTCGCGGGGCGTTTTCATATTGGCGTGCATGGTCGATCTGACGCTGGATTTCCTGCTCTTTTTGCAGGCAGCCTCCGGGGATGCTTTCCGCATTAGCCAGCGATATTCCAAAGGTTCCACATAATAAGGCGATGCCTAATACACGTATTTTCAAATCGTTACCCCAGTTTGGATTGTATCTGCGTAAGTTTTTGCTGCCAGAATGGTGTGGGTTTAGCCACTTGCAGCGTGGTGATGTTAACCTTGGATAATGACAGACGCAACACATCCCTGGCGGCGATGCTCTGCTCAGGAGAGGCGAGCCGGATAATCAGACTATCCTGCGCGGTCGTAATGCTTTTTATGGCAATGCCGCGTTCATTGAGTCGTTGATAAATATAAAATCCGTCCGGCAGCGCAGCTCCCTGATAAAGCGGCTTGATGTGCAGCATTGCATCGTTCTGATAGCGGTGCGGCGACTGGGTGATCGCGAGAATCGGTAGCATGACCAAGAGCAGCAGGCGCCATATTTTTTTATGGCGATGACCGCCGCCCTTCGGGCCGTCACTGCGTGACGTTGAAAAATGCTCCTGCGTTTTTTTATGATATAACCACCTGATCGACACAGTTAATTTCCTTTTTCTGCATTAGCGGTTCGTTTTTTACGCCAAAGCACAAATAACGAACCAAAGAGGCCGATAAACAGCAGAGCCAACGGCAGCATCATCAGGAAAAACATCAACTCGTCTTCGTATTTCAGGAATACGGGGGTTTTTCCCAAAGCAAAACCCAGTGAAACCAGAATCAATACCCATAGCAACGCACTCACCCAATTAAAGAACTGGAAACGCGCGTTGTTCAGACCCGATAAGCCGGCGATAGTTGGTAACAGTGTACGCACAAATGCCAGAAAGCGCCCGATCAACAAGGCGGAAAGGCCATGGCGATGGAAAAGCTGGTGCGCACGTTGATGATAGTGTGCCGGTAAGTGTGATAACCAACTTTGTACTATTCGTGTATTACCCAGCCATTTCCCCTGAATATAGCTGATCCAACACCCCAGACTGGCGGCAGTCGTCAACAATACGATGGTAAAGGGGAAGTTCATGGTGCCTTTGGCAACCAGCACACCAACCAGAATGAGCAGGCTATCTCCGGGTAAGAAGGCGGCGGGTAAGAGGCCGTTTTCTAAAAAGAGAATTAAAAACAGCAATATGTAGATAGTCCAGACCAGTTTGGGATCGGCTAAGATATCGAAATCCTGATGCCAGAGCGCGTGCAATAATTCTTTAATAATATCCATCCGGTATCCTAATACTGCTGCATTTCATTAAATCCGGCTCTATGAAAAGAGTCCGGTCATGATAAGGGTGACTGTGGTTCACCAGGCGGTCCGTTTCAACACGTTGTTATGGTTATGATACCCGTTATCTTTCACGTTGCAGGTGTGTTGGTTGCGTTACTCGGCCTCCTCCCTGGACCGCTCGCCCTTTCGGGCCGTGTTCAAATCACTGACTTGAAACTCACCGGTTTTTCCACTTGCCCCTTCCTGCAACCCGAAATCTATGTGGGTATGGATGCTCTCTGGTTCTGCGCCGCACCGATGATGATATTGAGTCTCTGGGCCGATTCCTTCCTGTGTCCGCGTCATCCGAACCGTGGGCGCGACCATCCAATGATGAATTGTCTGCCGTTAACGTATTTTGCACTCGAAGTCACGAATTAAGCGTAAGAAAAGCGCTCTAACTGTAACAAAATAGGTGTGGCTGAGACAGAAAAATATCACAGCAAGCAGGTGGATTTAAGGCGGTTTAGAAGGGATCATTGATATTTCTGCCATATTTTACACTCACTGACAGAAACCGACGCTTTTTGACTTTTTGCCCCCAATAAGGCGCCGGGGGCAATAGCGGGAAAAACGCTAGGATTTATTGGTATTTATCTGCTCCAGATGAACCACCGGGTTTTCGGAAAACATGTAGCGATCCACATTAAATTCAAAGTCATCCGTGGTGGCTCTGAACAGCATTTGCTTCGTATTTTCCAAATGTTGCCACATGGCCAGTTTGGCGGCATAAGGATCTTTGCGAATCAGCGCCTTGAGGATCTCATCGTGTTCTTCGTACCAGCTTTCGATTGATTTATCATCGATATGTTCGTGCAGCTTACGCCAGTATGGGTTGTGGATGCGCTGGCTCCACATTTTTTCAACGATGGTCGCCATCGCTGAGTTTTGCGTGGCGAGGGCCACCTGCACATGGAACTTCAGATCCCATTGCGAGTCGCGGAAGCGATCTTCCTGCCGGGCATGCTCCTGAATTTCCATCAAGAGCACAATATCTTGCCGGGTAACCTGGGTTGCCGCGAATTCAGCGATATTGCTTTCGATCAGTTGGCGGGCCTGAAGCAGTTCAAACGGGCCGGCGGTGACAAATTCAACGTCGCCATTATTGGGTAGCAGATTTTTCTGCTGGTTGGAAATGACATGAATACCCGACCCTTTACGAACCTCAACGTACCCTTCGACTTCCAGCATGATGATCGCTTCACGCACGACGGTGCGGCTGACATTCCATTCTTCAGAAATGTAGCGTTCTGCCGGCAATTTCTCGCCGACCTGATAAATACCGCTTTCGATACGCTGCTTTAATTCTGCGGCTAGCTGCCGGTATAAACGTCGTGGTTCTGTGAATTCCATAATGCCTGCTCTTAGATAGATGACGGTCCATGTGCGACGTCAGGGCCTGAAGTACTATCTTGTTAATTTTTGAGGAATGATTTGTTATACCACTTAATATTAACTGCAACTCATGCCGTTGTCACAGTTATCACCATCATCTTTTAAATTGCGGGTGAGTCGGCTGGCTTGTTTGTACTTCGCAGGAAAAACCACTCTATTTGTAAGAGAGAGATGGAATGCATTGCTTGATGTCGCGTTACAATAATTTGTCATACATCTTTGGATTGAGTGATACCAAAAAACCATCTTTTTAGGTGAAAATAAGCAAGTTTTTCCACAAAAACGCCTCTATTGGAGAGTTAATGGCAAAAATGCTGCAATGTTGTACCGTCTGTTAGATTTTTGCGATCATGGCCTCACTAATGCTGTGAGATATAGAACATAATTGGTGTGATATCTTTAAACGATCAACCAACGTGGTGTACAAGAAGCACGGAAAGGAAGAAAAACATGCCCCAGTTTCTTAATGAAGATTTTCTGTTAGATAGTGAATTTGCCCGTCGGCTGTATCATGAGTATGCCGTCGACCAGCCAATATTCGACTACCATTGCCATTTACCACCGGAACAGATTGCGGAAAATTATCGTTTCAAAAACTTGTATGATATCTGGTTGAAAGGCGATCACTATAAGTGGCGTGCAATGCGTACCAATGGTGTGCCTGAGCGTTTGTGTACGGGCGATGCCAGTGATAGGGAAAAATTCGAGGCATGGGCGGCAACGGTTCCTCACACTATCGGTAATCCGCTGTATCACTGGACTCACCTGGAATTGCGCCGCCCGTTCGGGATCGCTGGCACGCTGCTGTCGCCGTCAACGGCAAAAGATATTTGGGATCGCTGTAACGCGATGCTGGAGCGTGATGATTTCACTGCGCGCGGCATTATGCAGCAGATGAACGTGAAAATGGTGGGAACCACGGACGATCCGATTGACGATCTGCGCCATCACAAAACCATCGCGCAGGATGGGGATTTCCACATCAAAGTGCTGCCGAGCTGGCGCCCGGACAAGGCGTTCAATATTGAGCAGGCAACCTTCAACGATTACATGGCGAAGCTGGGCGAAGTGTCTGACACCGACATTCTCCGTTTCAGCGATCTGCAAGCCGCACTGACCAAACGGCTGGATCATTTCGCGGCCCACGGCTGTAAAGTCTCCGATCACGCGCTGGATGTGGTGCTTTTCGCCGAAGCGGACGAAGCCACTCTGGATAGTATTCTGGCTCGTCGACTGGCCGGGGAAGCGCTGAATGAACATGAAGTCGCCCAGTTTAAAACCGCTGTTCTGGTATGGCTGGGGGCGGAATATGCACGTCGCGGTTGGGTTCAGCAGTATCACATTGGTGCGCTGCGCAACAACAACCTGCGCCAGTTCAAACTGCTGGGGCCGGATGTCGGTTTTGATTCTATCAACGATCGTCCGCTGGCACAGGAGCTTTCGCGCCTGCTCAGCAAACAGAATGAAGAAAATCTGCTGCCGAAAACCATCCTTTATTGCCTGAATCCGCGCGATAACGAAGTCATCGCCACCATGACCGGCAACTTCCAGGGTGAAGGCATGCCGGGCAAGATGCAGTTCGGTTCCGGCTGGTGGTTCAACGATCAGAAAGACGGCATGCAGCGTCAGATGACCCAGCTGGCGCAGCTTGGTCTGCTGAGCCGCTTCGTCGGTATGCTGACTGACAGCCGCAGTTTCCTGTCCTACACCCGTCATGAGTATTTCCGCCGTATCCTGTGCCAGATGATTGGTCGCTGGGTGGAGGATGGCGAAGCGCCAGCCGATCTTCCGTTGCTGGGCGAAATGGTTAAAAACATCAGTTTTGATAATGCCAAAAACTATTTTGCCATTGAGCTGTAATACCGTTGGTGGGCCTCGTGTGGAGGCTCGCCGTTTAATGAGTTTTGGGCAAGGATGAAGGTGGTTTGAAATCAGCCGTGCCTGGAATGCGAGTGATCTCTGTCCTGAGGTAGCCTGTTAATGCAAACGTTAAATCGTCGTAATTTTCCCGGTCGTCAGCATCCGGATCGTGTCATTCAGTTTGGTGAAGGTAATTTTCTACGCGCTTTCGTCGACTGGCAGTTGGATTTGTTGAATGAGCATACCGATTTGGATGCCGGTATTGTTGTCGTTCGTCCAATCGATACGGATTTCCCGCCAGCGCTTGATACTCAGGACGGCCTGTATACCACTATTATCCGTGGCTTGAACGAACAGGGCGAAGCGGTACGCGAACCACGCCTGATTCGCTCCGTAAACCGCGAAATCAACGTCTATCGCCAGTTTGATGACTATCTGGCTTTGGCTCACGATCCGAACATCCGCTTTGTTTTTTCCAACACCACGGAAGCGGGGATCAGCTACAGCGCCGACGATAGCTTTAGCGATGCGCCTCCGACCAGCTTCCCGGCTAAGCTGACCCGTTTGCTGTATGAGCGTTTCCGTCATTTTGACGGCGCCGCGGACAAAGGCTGGGTACTGCTGCCTTGTGAACTGATTGACTATAACGGTGTTGCGCTGAAAGAACTGGTACTGCGTTATGCAAACCAGTGGGAACTGGCGCCCGCGTTTGTTACCTGGCTGAATGAGAGCAATACGTTCTGTTCAACGCTGGTGGACCGTATTGTCACGGGTTACCCGCGTGCAGAAGTCAATGAGCTACAGCAGGAACTGGGCTATCAGGATACCTTTCTGGATACCGCCGAATACTTCTATCTGTTTGTGATTCAGGGACCACAGTGGCTGGAAGAAGAATTACGCCTGAACAAGCTGAATCTGAATGTTCGCATCGTTGACGACATCAAGCCGTATAAAGAACGCAAAGTCGCTATTCTGAACGGCGCGCACACCGCACTGGTGCCGGTCGCGTTTCTGGCTGGTCTGGATACCGTTGGCGAATCGATGAATGATGCGCAGATTAGTCAATTTGTGGAAAAAACCATCGCGGAAGAGATCGTCCCGGTGCTTGACTTGCCTCATGATGAGCTGATGTCCTTTGCCCAGGCGGTGTTAAGCCGTTTCCGTAACCCCTTCATACAACATCAACTGCTGTCTATCGCGTTGAATGGCATGACCAAATTCCGTACCCGTATTTTGCCGCAACTGCTGGCTTATCGCGAACGTCAGGGTGAGCTGCCGCCGCGTCTGACATTCGCGCTTGCGGCACTGATTACGTTCTATCGTGGTGAGCGCAACGGCGAAAGCTATCCGTTGCAGGATGATGCGCATTGGCTGGAACGTTATTCCGCACTTTGGCGTGGAGTGAAAGACAACACCGTTAGTTTGAGTGAACTGGTGACTGTCGTATTAAGCGATGCCGGGCACTGGGAGCAGGATTTGACACAGGTTCCAGGACTGGCAGCGCAGGTAACACAACAGGTGCAAACGATCGTTGAGCGCGGTATGCGATCAGCGGTGGAAGATTATTGCTAACAGCAAAAAGGCGTATCCATGCAAAGCATCATAAAAATCCATTCTTTGGATAATGTGGCTGTCGCTCTGCGCGATTTGGAACAAGGTGAAACGGTGGCGGTGGAAGGGCATTCGGTCACTCTGCGGCAACCTGTGGTTCGCGGGCATAAGTTCGCGCTGGAAACCATTGCCCCAAGGGAGATGATAACCAAATACGGCCTGCCGATTGGTCATGCTCTGGTTTCGATTGCACCCGGTGAACATATTCATTCACAGAATGCCAAAACGAACCTGAGCGATCTGGATGAATATCAGTATCAGCCGGCGTTTATCGATCTGCCGCGGCAAATGCAGGATCGGCAGGTGCAGATTTACCGCCGCAAGAACGGCGATGTCGGTATTCGTAATGAACTGTGGATCCTGCCGACGGTCGGTTGTGTTAACGGTATTGCCCGTCAAATCCAGCAGCGTTTCCTGAAAGAAACGCAGGATGCGCAGGATATTGACGGTGTCTATCTGTTCAGCCACCCGTTCGGCTGTTCTCAACTGGGACAGGATCACGAGAACACGCGAACCATGTTGCAAAACATGGTCCGTCATCCGAATGCGGGTGCGGTACTGGTCATCGGTCTGGGATGCGAGAATAATCAGGTTGACGCCTTCCGCACTACGCTAGGTGAATATGATGCTGAGCGGGTCACCTTTATGATTTGCCAGCAGCAGGATGATGAAGTGGAAGCGGGTCTGGAACGACTGCACGCACTTTATCAGGCGATGCGTCATGACAAACGCGTACCCGGTAAACTCAGTGAACTGAAATTCGGTCTGGAATGCGGCGGGTCGGATGGTTTGTCTGGTATTACCGCCAACCCGCTGCTGGGGCGTTTCTCGGATTATCTGATCGCCAATGGCGGCACAACCGTTCTGACTGAAGTCCCGGAAATGTTTGGTGCTGAACGCATTCTGATGAGCCGCTGCCATGATGAAGTCACGTTTGAAAAAACGGTGCACATGGTCAATGATTTCAAACAGTATTTCATCGCCCACGATCAGCCGATTTATGAAAACCCGTCACCGGGTAACAAAGCGGGGGGGATTACGACATTGGAAGAGAAGTCTCTCGGTTGTACGCAAAAAGCCGGACAGAGCAAGGTGATGGATGTTCTGAAATATGGTGAGCGCTTACATACTCCCGGTCTTAACCTGCTTAGTGCGCCGGGTAATGATGCGGTTGCAACCAGTGCATTGGCGGGGGCGGGTTGCCATATGGTATTGTTTAGTACCGGGCGCGGCACGCCTTACGGCGGCTTCGTTCCAACCGTCAAGCTGGCGACCAACAGTGAACTGGCGAACAAAAAGCCGCACTGGATAGATTTTGACGCAGGCCGCCTGATTCACGGCATGCCGATGGATGAGTTGCTGGCGCAATTTATCGATCTGATTGTCGAGATTGCCGATGGGAAGCGGGCTAAGAATGAAATCAATGATTTCCGCGAGCTGGCGATATTTAAAAGCGGTGTGACATTGTAAAGCGACGATATTCTATTTAAAATAAAACGGCGTTTCATTTATTGACGCCGTTTTTCTTTTTTCCGCAGTAATTTTTTCAGAGGCAGGGATCATGACATCTTATTGGTTTGCCCAGTCTGTAGGCGTGTTTGCCTTTCTGGTCGGCATCACCATGTTTTTTAATCGTGACGATAAGAAATTCAAACTACAGCTTTCGGCTTACAGCGCCGTTATCGGGTTACACTTTTTTCTGATGGGCGCGAATGCGGCGGGAGCCAGTGCGGTACTCAATTCGGCCCGTACGTTGATCTCGCTAAAGACGCATAACATTGCCGTGATGTTTGTGTTCATTGCCCTGACGCTGGTGTTTGGCCTCTCCAACCTGAAACATGCCATGGAACTGTTGCCGATATTGGGTACGGTCGCCAGTACCTGGGCGTTGTTCCGTACTTCTGGTTTAACCACGCGCTGCGTCATGTGGTGCGCAACCGCCTGTTGGGTTGTGCACAATATCTGGCTGGGCTCGATAGGGGGGTCACTGATTGAAGGCAGTTTCCTGCTGATGAATGGTTTTAACATCATCCGTTTCCGGCGAATGCTGAAACGCGGTATCGATCCGTTCAAGATTGAGAAGAAAGAAACCGGAAAAGTTTGATAGTCTGTGGAACAAAAAACGTTTTTGTCATTCCCGCGAGGAAGCCTCTCCTCTCAGGTTACCGGTTAAAGCAAGTCCCTGCCTGAGCAGGGACGACAGATCGGTTACAGTATATTCAGACGCTCTTTTTCCGCCAGTTTTGCGTCTTCAGCTTCACAAACCGCCGCAATAAAGATCACGTCCGTTGAGGAGTTTACCGCGGTTTCAGCGGAATCCTGCAACACACCGATGATGAAACCAACGGCAACAACCTGCATGGCGATATCGTTTGAAATACCAAACATACTGCATGCCAGGGGGATAAGCAGCAGTGAGCCGCCCGCCACACCGGAAGCACCGCAGGCGCAGATTGAAGCAACCACACTCAGCAGCAGGGCTGTCGGTAAATCCACATGGATGCCCAGCGTGTTGGCTGCTGCCATCGTCAGCACGGTAATGGTGATGGCCGCGCCTGCCATGTTGATGGTCGCGCCCAGCGGAATGGCGACGGAGTAAGTATCCTCATTCAGATTCAATTTACGGCACAGTTCCATATTCACCGGAATATTGGCGGCGGAACTGCGGGTAAAGAAGGCGGTAACGCCACTTTCCCGCAGGCAACGGAGCACCAGCGGATAAGGGTTGTTGCGAGTTTTCCAGTATACAATCAATGGATTAACCCCTAGCGCAACCAACAGCATGCCGCCGATTAACACCATTAACAGATGCGCATAGCCCCACAGTACGCCGAACCCGGTTTCCGCCAGCGTTGAAGAGACCAGACCAAAGATGCCCAGCGGTGCGAAACGAATCACGACGCGGACAATGAAAGTAATGGCGTTGGAAGCATCGGTAATCATACTTTTGGTACTTTGGGAACCATGCCGGAAAGCGATCCCCAGTCCAATTGCCCAGACCAGAATGCCAATATAGTTTGCATTAAGCAGTGCATGAATCGGGTTGGCGATAATGCTCATCAAGAGTCCTTTAAGCACTTCGACAATCCCTGATGGCGGCGTGATATCCGCCGCCTGTGCATTGAGCGCCAACGTCGAAGGGAAGAGGGTGCTGAGCACCACGGCAACCAGCGCGGCTGAGAGGGTTCCGATCAGATAAAGCATCAGTATCGGACGAATATTGGTTTTTTGGCCTTGCTGGTGGTTGGCGATGGATGCCATTACCAACATCAGAACCAGTACAGGCGCAACGGCCTTCAGGGCGCCGACGAACAGCGTGCCTAACAACCCTGCTGCGATAGCAGCCTGTGTGGATACCGACGCCAAAATAATTCCGGCAATGAGCCCCAGAAGAATTTGTTGAACCAGACTACCTTGAGTTATGTACTGCAAAAAACGTGACTTATTCTTTTCCATAGTTTTGACGGTGTGACCGTTTCCGCTGAGTAGTTGTGTTTTACGGATGCATAACCTCTGGTGTCAATGATCACTGGGTTTTGTTCTATTACCCGTCATACTTCAAGTTGCATGTACGTTGGCTTGGTGACCCGGCAACTCGAATTATTCAGGGTATGTTCCGTAACGAAATGTGTTTGCGCGTATCAGTATATGAAAATTTGATAGCTGGAAAAGAGCAGATGCCGTTTTTTATGTCTTAAATCGGAATTTATTAATGCATCAGTCTCTCCATACTGCATGTATCTGGCACGGAGAGACCGAAAAGGCGAATTATTGTGCCGTGCGGCGGTTAACCCAAACGTTAATCAACAGGGTGAGGGTCAAAATTCCGGCGACCACGCCGAGCGAAATGGCAGTTGGAATATGGAAGAGATCAATCAACAGCATCTTGGTCCCGATAAAGACCAGAATCACGGCCAGCCCGTATTTCAGCAGCGAGAAACGTTCGGCTACGCCAGCCAGCAGGAAATACATGGCGCGCAATCCCAGGATCGCAAACAGGTTGGAAGTTAAAACAATAAAGGGGTCGGTTGTTACCGCAAAAATGGCCGGAATACTGTCGACGGCAAAAATCACATCGCTGATTTCCACCAGGATCAGCACCAGGAAAAGCGGCGTCGCGTACCAGAGTCCGTTGCGACGAATAAAAAACCTGTCGTTTTCGATAGTGTCGGTCAGACGCAGATGCCCGCGCAGCCAACGCACCACGGGCTTGTCGCCAATCGCGTTGCCATCCTCGCTGGCCAGCGCCATTTTGATACCGGTAAACAGCAGGAATGCACCGAAGACATACAGCAGCCACTGGAATTGGGTGACCAGCCAACTGCCGCCGAACACCATCAGCGTTCTCAGCACGATGGCGCCCAGCACGCCATAAATCAGAACGCGTCGCTGATATTGCGGTGGAATGGAGAAATAGCTGAAGAGCATCAGCCAGACGAAGACGTTATCGACGGCCAGCGCTTTTTCAATCAGATAACCCGTCAGGAAGGCCAGAGACTGGGCGTTGGCGACCTCGCGTCCCATCGTTCCATCCAGATGCCACCAGAAACCCGCATTGAACAGCAAAGAGAGCGCCACCCAAACAAGGGACCACGCGGCCGCCTGTTTGAATGTCATCACCGTAGACCCTTTTTTACCCTGATAGAGCAGGTCGATGAGCAGCATAACGATAACAATGGCAGCAAAGCTGCCCCATAACCACGGCGTGCCAATGGTGTGCATAGCGGTATCCTTTAATGAAAACAAAAACGGCCAACATCGGAAGACGCTGGCCGCTTTATCATCAAGCTGCAAATGAACCTCGCCTTCCGGCAAGGTCTCACTTACAACAGTAATGAAGTCGTTTCATTAAGTTGCCCGGTAACCGGGTGCGTTAGGCACCGTAATGACGATTAACCGGCAGGAAAGTTACTCCCCTTTGCTCGACAAACAATAGGTGAAAACTTGATCCGGGTCAAATAATTATCCCGGTGCCTTTTATGTCGAACGTTCCGCCGTCGCGGTATCGGCAGGAAAAATCACCCCGGTTTGTCGGCGGATTTCGGTTAATAACCCTGCCACAGCGCGTGAACGGGCGAGTTCCGCATGGTTCAGATGATTGACCGCCACCCGCGCGGCAAAGTTTTCCGCTTCATACAGCATGCTGTTGATGTGCTGCGGCTGGCTGAGATCGAGCGGTTTTCCATCACGGGGAATGAACATAATCCGCTGGCATTCCGACAGTTTCTCGATAACCAATGAGCCATCCTCACCCTGAATCTCACTGGCAATGGCAGAGTTGCTGACTTTTGAGTGAACAATGGTTACGTCAAAATCACCGTAATTCAAGATGATACTGCCATGCGCATCCACGCCGCTGTCCAACAACGTGGCGCTGGCCTGAACCGTGCCGGGTTCTCCCCACAGTGCGACGGCAAAAGACAGACAGTAATAGCCAATGTCCATAACGGAGCCGTTAGAGAACGCCGGGTTAAAGGTATTCGGGTTCTCGCCTGCCAGATATTTCGGATAGCGCGAAGAGTACTGGCAGTAGTTCAGCAGAACTTTGCGCAATCTGCCTACTTTCGGCAGCGCCTGCTGTACCACACCGAAATTCGGCAGGCTGGCGGTCTTGAATGCCTCGAACAGCACCACCTGATTTTCTCTGGCACAGGCGATCATCTGTTCCGCTTCATATCGGTTGGAAGCCAGCGGCTTTTCACAGATAACGTGTTTGCCATGGCGCAAAAAGAGCAGTGATTGTTCACAATGCAGTGAATTGGGGCTGGCGATGTAAACGGCGTCGATCAGATCGGATTCAGCCATTTCCTCCAGCGAGCCGAATAGCGCGTCAACCAGATAGTCTGCCTGATATTGCTGCGATTTCTCCGGGGTTCGTGAGTAGATTGCAGTCAGCTTCATTTTACCGGTTTCATGGGCGGCATCGACAAACTGACGAGTGATCCAACTTGTTCCTATAATAGCAAAGCGAATCATAAGCGTTTGGTATCCTGCTGACATCCGTGCGGAGTATCAGATTACCATGGTGAAATAACAAGACAATGTTACTGTTAATACAGCGGACGGCGTGCATTTTTCCGGCCAATCGAGAAAAGCATTTACTGGCGTGCGGTTTTAAGGGATAAACAGCGCAAATTTTATGACTCAGGAGAGGCGAATGAGCCAACTCGAACTGGAAACGCGTAGTCTGACCCTGGTGCGTTATCCTCAAGTGGCGGATAACTCGGCGCTACAGGCGTGGGAAGCGGCAGATGAATTCTTGCTGCGCGAGCTTTCTGCGATGGAAATCGCCCCTGGGCCCCGTCTGATTTTTAACGATGCTTTTGGTGCGCTGGCCTGTGGTTTACAGGCGCAGTCGCCCGTCAGCATCAGTGATTCTTACCTGAGTCAACTGGCGACGCGGCACAATCTGGCGTTGAACGATTTTGAAGAAGACTCGGTAGAGCTGTTGAATAGTCTGGATTTGTTACCTGCCGCGCCGGCTCTGGCGGTGATCAAAATTCCAAAAACCATGGCGCTGTTAGAACATCAGCTGCGTATGCTGCGCCAGGTGGTTACTCCGCAAACGCGGATCATCGCCGGGGCAAAAGCCCGCGATATCCATACGTCGACATTACAGCTGTTCGAACGCATTCTGGGGCCGACCAAAACCTCGCTGGCCTGGAAAAAGGCGCGTTTGATTCACTGTGAATTCGCTGAGCCAAACGTCAGTGAGCAATCACCAACTTATATTTGGGATTTGGAAGAATACGGATACCGTATCCATAACTATGCGAATGTCTTTTCGCGCAGCGGGTTGGATATCGGCGCGCGTTTTTTCATGCAACATCTACCACAACAGTTGCAAGGCAAAATTGTTGATTTAGGCTGCGGCAATGGCGTTATCGGGCTGGCGGCTTTGTCGGCCAATCCCGATGCGTTTGTCAGCTTTTTTGATGAATCCTATATGGCGGTTGCGTCCAGCAAAATGAATGTTGAGGTTAACTGTCCGCAAGACAACGAGCGTTGTGGTTTTGCCGTTAATCACGGGTTGGCCGGTGTGGGGCGCGATACGTTACAGGCTGTACTGTGTAATCCCCCGTTTCATCAACAGCAGGCGGTAACAGACCAAATTGCCTGGCAGATGTTTCTTGATGCGCGTCGTTGTCTCCAGGTCGGGGGGGAATTACGCATTGTGGGTAATCGCCATCTGGATTATTTCCATAAGCTGAAACGCCTGTTTGGCAACTGCGAGGTGATCGCCAGCAACGCCAAGTTTGTGGTACTACGGGCGGTGAAAACGGCGGCGTCTCGTTAAATCATATCGTCAATGCCAGTCGGGTGGCCTGTTCGATCGCCCGGCGCGCATCCAGTTCCTGGGCGATGTCGGCACCGCCAATCAGATGAACCCGACGTCCCGCGTCCTGTAGCGGTTGGTACAGGTCGCGACAGGGTTCCTGACCTGCACAGATAATGATGTTGTCTACGGGCAGGCACGTTGCCATCTGTTGGTGCACAATGTGCAATCCTTCATCGTCAATGTGTTCATAACTCACGCCGCCGAGCAGGGTGACGCCATGCCGGAGCAGATTGGCCCGATGGATCCAACCTGTGGTTTTTCCCAGACCTTCTCCTGGCTTACCGGCTTTGCGCTGTAATAACGTAATGTCTCTGTGCCCGCTGGGCGTCTGCGGTTTATGGCCCAACAGACCGCCACGTTGTTCAAGTCGGCGATCGATCCCCCATTCTTCGTAAAAATCGGCATGTTTGGGCTGACTGAGGTAGTGCGCGGTATCGAATCCAATGCCGCCTGCACCGATAATGGCAATTCGCTGCCCGACTGGTTTCTTATCCCGCAGTACGTCCAGATAACTTAATACCTTCGGATGTTCGATGCCCTCAATCACCGGAGTACGCGGCACAATGCCGCAGGCAAGGATCACGTCATCGAAATCCGTCAGGTCTGCCGCCGTCGCCCGGATACTCAATCGCACCGTAACGCCATGCAATGATAACTGGCGGCGGTAATAACGCAGCGTTTCATTAAATTCGTCTTTACCGGGGATCTGGCGGGCAATGTTGAATTGCCCGCCGATTTGTTCCGCAGATTCAAATAGCGTGACCTGATGACCGCGTCCGGCGGCGTTAACGGCAAACGCCATGCCCGCAGGACCCGCGCCGACCACGGCAAGCCGTTTTATGGTCTTCGCCGGCGTAACGGGCATGACGGTTTCATGGCAGGCCCGCGGATTCACCAGACAGGAGGTTAACTTGCCGACAAAAATCTGATCCAGACAGGCCTGATTACAGCCGATGCAGGTATTGATTTCATCAGCCCGCCCCTCAGCCGCTTTTTGCAACAGGGCCGCGTCAGCCAGAAATGGACGCGCCATCGAAATCATATCGGCACAGCCTTCGGCCAGTAGCCGTTCCGCGATCGCCGGATCGTTGATACGGTTGGTGGCGATTAATGGGATGCCCACTTTGCCCATCAGCTGTTTGGTTACCCAGCCAAAAGCGCCGCGCGGCACCAGCGTGGCGATGGTCGGAATACGGGCTTCATGCCAGCCGATACCGGTATTGATGAGCGTTGCCCCAGCCTGTTCTATGGCCCGGGCGAGTTGTTCAATTTCCTGCCAGCTCGATCCGCCCTCAACCAGATCGAGCATGGAAAGGCGATAAATGATGATGAACTCGCCACCCGTCACGTTCCTGACCGCCCGGACAATCTCCAGGGCAAAGCGGCTACGGCGCTGAAAATCGCCGCCCCATGCGTCATCCCGATGATTGGTTCGGGCGGTGAGAAACTGGTTAATCAGGTAACCTTCCGAACCCATGATCTCCACCCCATCATAGCCTGCCTGCTGTGCCAGAAAGGCGCAGTGTGCAAAATCGTCAACCGTCTGCTTTATCTCCGCGGGAGTCATCGCCAGCGGCATAAACGGATTGATGGGGGCTTGTAGCGCAGAGGGGGCAACCGGGTCAGGCTGGTAGCTATAGCGTCCGGCATGAAGGATTTGTAAAGCGATCTTGCCACCGGCTGCGTGAACCGCCTGTGTTACCGCACGATGGTGGGGTAACTGCGATGCGTTGTGCAACGTAGCGCCACCTTTTACAACCGCCCCTTTGGCGTTAGGCGCAATCCCCCCTGTTACGATCAGGCTTACGCCGCCAGAGACTCTTTCACGATAGAACGCCGCCAGTCTTCTTGTACCGTCGGGATGCTCTTCCAGACCCGTATGCATGGAACCCATCACCACTCGGTTTTTTAATGTGGTGAACCCCAGATCGAGTGGTGAAAACAGATGAGGGTAGGCAGTCATTGCAATCTCCGGCAGGTAATAAGCACAACTGGTCTGATGAGTTATTGCAATAAATCTAGCGGCAATTAGCTAAGTTGTGAAATTTTTGTTTTATTATTGTGATAAATATCATTCCGAACGATGTGGAAAAAGGCGGGCGCAGATAAGGATTCATCAGATTGTTTGTTGTCAGGGTCATGTGTCATTATAATTCGCCCGATAATCAATCGAAGGTACCTTTCATGTGGCTCGAAGAGTTGGAAACGCAGCTGGAAGAAGCATTGCAGGCGCTGGAGAGAAGCGTTCAACAGCAGCAATACCAGTGGCAACGTGACTGCCAACAGTTGCAGCAGCAACTGTTGTTGGCGAAGCAGCGTGAAGCGCAGCTTTCCTCACAGATTGAGCAACTGCTGACGCGACTGAACACGATGGATAGCTCACCGGAACGTAATCCGCTGCTACAGAAAGTAAAAATTATCAGCGCCCATCTCGATGCTTTGGCCAGGGATGCCTCCGAGTTCAGTCGTTCGCTTCCATAACTGGAACTGGCGGCGTGGTTGATGTGAAGTCAGTCATAATCGATTTAACGCAATTCTCCTTCTTCCTTACACAATTCCATCGTACTCTCCACAATTGATGCAAATGTGAAGTCATTACTTGCAGAGATTTACCCTTGCTCTAATTAACTGAAACTGTCAGGCCTATACTTCACCTCGATAGCGCGACAACCGTCGCCAAATAAGTTAAACCTGAGTGAGGGATATAATAATGCGTAAATTAGCAGCGATGCTGGTAGCTTCTTCTCTGGCGTTGAGCGCGGTGGGTATTGCCCATGCGAATGAAGCACCTAAAGGCCCGATGCCAGAATCCAGAATGATGAAAGACGGAAGGGCACATCATGGCATGGAGATGATGTTCAACGGACTGAATCTGACCGATGCGCAGAAACAGCAGATTAAAGAAATCAAAGATGCGTCTCGCGAAAATATGCGTAAGACCATGCAGGATGAACGCCGCGAAATGCATAGCCTGATCACATCCGATACCTTTGATGCGGCAAAAGCACAGGCGCAATTGGATAAAGCGGATGCAACGCGTAAAGCCAGGATCCTGAACGCGCTGGAAACGCAGAATAAGATTTATAACATTCTGACGCCTGAACAGAAGAAACAATACAGTGAGAATTTTGAAAAACGGCTGACTCAACCTCAACAGCCGAGACATGCTGGCAGGACCGCGCCCGCACCTGCCCAGTAAGTTTTTTATAGCTCAATAAACGTTTAAGACCGCCGGATTTCTCCATTGCTTGGCACTATTTTGCGATGGAGAGAGGTTCGGCGGTTTTTTATTTTTGGGAAACCATGCGAGCATATGTTCTGTTGCCGCGCTGGCCTACCTGCGGTTCAGATTCGCCAGCGCGGCTCTGCCCGATTTTTCACCCATTTCTTGACCTTCCTCTCACTGGAACGTCTATCCTTAGAAAGAATGAATGAGGGGGTGCGATGAAAAAATTGAATCTGTTAATTATGGCGGCCTTATTGGCGCCGCTCTGTACGTTTGCTGCGGATAGTGCCCACCTCGGGCATGGTTCTGAAGATAAAACGGAATCATCTCAGCAGGCTTATATGAAAGGGATGGATGAGATGCATGCCCGGATGATGGAAGGTATGCAGTCCAGCGATCCTGATATTGCTTTTGCCAAAGGCATGATTGCTCACCATCAGGGGGCAATTGACATGGCAAGGACAGAGCTAAAATACGGCAAAGATCCCGAGTTACGTCAGCTGGCGGAAGAGATAATCAAAGCTCAGCAGCCAGAAATCGATCAGATGCAGGCCTGGCTGGAAAAGCATGAAAAGCCATAATCATGCGTAATTTATGCGCATCGTTTCCGGGGGCAGGGTACGGATGGACAGCGGTAACATCGTACCGGGATACGGCCATTGATGACGATTCTAGGAGGTTATCAATATCCCAGACGATCGGGATATGCTGATGGCGTGAATAGCTCAGAAAAAACAAAGGAGCCACGCGGTTAACGTAACTCCTTGAAATTCTGGTGGCCCCTGTTGGGTTTGAACCAACGACCACTCGATTATGAGTTTTGAGTCACTTAAATCACTGTTTTTACTTGATATAGAAAAATCAGTAATTTATCGCTTTCTCACCCCCTCCAATATGCCCTAATATTACCCATAATTACCTATGTAAAATATCCCCGGCATATCCCCGGGGTTGGGGAGTAGATGGAAACCTTAAGGTTCACCAAAGCCGCTCTTATTGCGATCGAACCCGACCAGAACAAGCGTTTGGAATTCGCTGACAGTGTTGTGCAGGGTTTGCGCTTACGGGTTACGCCAACGGGCGTAAAGTCTTTCTGTGTGGCGCGGTACCGAGATAATAAATTCATCCGGGTGACGCTGGGACGCTTTCCCGATCTGACCGTCGATAGTGCCAGAACCAAAGCGCTGGAATTACTTGGCGAGGTGGCGGCGAACGGCAAGAACCCAAATGTTTTAAAGCGTGCAAAGAACAAAAGCACGGTAACACTGGAAGAAGCAATTAATACCTATATTCATAACCGCGGCCACCGCCTCAAAGCAGCAACAGAACATCAATATAGGGCAACGCTCAATAACTTCTCTGGTGACTGGATGAAACAGCCGATGACTAATATCAGCCGTGAGCGAGTAGAGAACCGACATAAAGCCATTACAGCAGGCACCGTGTGGTTTGGGGTTGATAAAAGCACTCTGCGTTCTGGTGTGGGTTCTGGCAGTAAAGCACAGGCAGATTTATGGGCGAGGGCTTTACGCGCTGTTTACCGCTTCTCTTACGATCATTACCGGGATGATGAAGGGAAAACATTGCTTCCTGAGCCGCCTACAATGGTGTTGAGCACTAAACGCCAGTGGCATGGAGCGGTCAGAAAAACGGAGCGTATCCGTACCCATGATTTAGGGCGATGGTTGAAAGCCGTTGATACCGTCAGAGCGAGAGCCACAGAAACCCGGGATGATATTGCGGTGGCTATGTGTGACGCGATTGATACAGCCTTATTTACCGGCCTGCGCCGCTCGGAGGTTTTCGGGCTGACGTGGGACAAGGTAAATATGGGCGGGCGGTATTTCTGGATTGATACCACTAAAAACGGCGATCCTTTGGAATTGCCCATTACCGGAACCTTACTAAAGATATTCCGGCGCCGTCTCCAACTGAAAGGAGAAAGGGATATGCAGGTTTTCCCTGGTCGGAACGGTGGGGTTATTCAGGAGCCGCGCAGGGTGATTGCGCGTATTGTTGCTGCCACTGTTCCAGAGCCTAATCCTGATGGCCTGCCGGCGATTGAATTCAAATGTCACGATGCCCGTAGGACATTTGGGACAGTGGCGGAACTGGCTGGAGTTGGCTCTTATATCCTTAAACGCCTCATGAACCATAGAACGCTGCGTAGTGCTGATGTAACGCAAGGGTATCTTCATTTCGGCGCTGACGAATTGCAGGAACCAGCCAGAAAGATAGAACAGGCCATTCTTGAATATGCCGGGCTGGTGGAAAAGGCCGCTAATCTTGATGCCCAGCTATTGGCTGTAATAGGAGCTATGGCGGATGAAGATAAGCGAAAGATGTTGTTTCAATTCCTTAATAATCCAGCAGATGGCAAGAAAACATGAAAACTTATTCAGAACGTCAGTTAACTTCAACCACATATGAATTTATTGATGCTTGTTGCTACTGGGTTGATTTTGATAACAACACGAAGAATAGAGCAGAAGAAAGGGCCAAATCTCATGAGTTTACCTTTGTAAGCAACATCACGCGCGAGCCATTATCTAAGGAAAGAGCACTTGAATGTATGTTAGATGGTCGGTTTGTATTTGAGTATGAAAAAATTAACTCGGTATGCCCGGACGCTAATGAAATTTTTAAAGCAGCATGTGTGCTTCACCTTTATGGGCACGATGAATTGAGTAATAAACTACTTATTCAGGCGTATCAGAAATTAATTGATAACCAATCAGATCATGTGAAACTGAGTGGCATTGAAGAGGTTATTAAGTCATCGAGGCAAAAAACGATATCGTCTAAGCCCCGTAAACCTTATTACCGAGAAGAGGCGCTACGTATAGCTAAGTTAACGTGGGAAAAACATCCCGGAGCTAGCAAAAAACGTATGTGTGAAAAGTTACGGGATCATTTTGACGGTAAGGTGAGCATTAAAAGTATCGATAATTGGATAAAGAAAGAAAAAATCCAACCCCCCCAACCGAAAAAATACACAAGTTTTAACTTAATATTATCGTAGCTATGAGTAATAGCCGGTTATTGCTTACCCAATAGCCGGATGCTGGGCTACCTAACACACCGAGTAACGCCCATAGTTTCACCGTTGTTACCTAACTGACACGGTGAAGCGTTATGAATGTTATTGAAACAAAAACCACTAAATTTACCCGACCAGAAGCCGCCGATTATATTGGCGTGAGTCCGAGAACGTTGGCGAACTGGCATAGTTCTGGGCGTGTAAAAATTCCCTTCTATAAAGTCGGTCGCAAGAAAACGATCTATCTGAAATCGGATTTAGATGACTATCTGGCGTCGGTTCGGCAGTGTGCGTGAGGTGGCGAATGGATGAAATGAAAAACGCCCGTGCTACCGAGCGTCAACTTGAACAAATAAAACCTGCTGCGCAAACTAATATTGCTGGTGGATATGATAGCCAGCCAGAGCGGATAAGACCAGTCCCCAAGAAGCATAAGGCGAGGCTGATGATCCTTTATTCCGGTGATGCTGGTATTACCGAGAATGAAATTCTGCGCCAGTGTCGTTTATCATCTGGCCGAAATTATCTTACTGATCTTGAGCGCCGCCTTAATATTCAATTTGAACGTATTGATGAGCCTAATACGGATGGTATCGGTAGCCATTATCGCTATCGCTTCACAAAACGCGCTGATGTTCAGCAAGTTATTACCCTGGTGAACGCTTGCGCGGTGACGAACGGACACCAGCCACTTACCCAGCAGGAAATTAACCATATCCTGAGCCTATACCCGGATTACGCCGCCAGCTAACGGAGCCTGATAATGACATCAAAAAATAATGACCTTAACGGTCAGGGATTCGCTCACCCTGAAAACAGCCAGAGCGATATTTTCAAAACCAGTGAACAGGATATTTCTGTTATCAATTTTGAGGGTATGAAGGTGCGGATCGTGAACATTCATGGTGAGCCGTGGTTTATTGCAAAAGATGTTTGCGACGCACTGGAGGTAGTCAACTCACGGGATGCTTTGACAGCGTTAGACCCTGATGAAAAGAATACTGTAGCTTTAACCTACGGTATTCGAGGCAACCCTAACCACGGGGCTGTTTCCGAGTCCGGCTTCTACAAACTGATTGCCCGCAGTCGGAAAGCCACCACACCCGGCACGCTCGCCCATCGCGTTAGTACTTGGGTATTCCGTGAGGTTATACCGTCCATTCGTAAAACCGGCTCTGACGGTGTGCCGTGGGCATTCCTGCATGACTTCACGCGCCGTAAGCAATCCTATCTAAAGCAAGCCAGTAAGAAAGGCCGCGATCTGCAAGCCTGCAAACAGCAGAAACGGCACTTAAGCACGGAAGAAGAACAATTATGGCGTGAGTATCAACCAGCCTTACCACTGGCGGGAGGTAACGCTCATGATTAATTACCTTCATATCATCAACACTGCGCACACTGTACGCAAAAACCGCTTGCCGTTTGCTGCGAACATGGGCTATGGTCATATGGCACCAGCAAAATCTGGTGTCGGGATTGGCGTCCTGAGCATTCTACTGGCGACACATGACGCGCCAAGCGTCTTTTTTTGTGCCGTTAGCCTGACACACCCTTTTTCTGGGCGTTGGTATATAATCCGACGCCTTTCAAGAGTAATGGTGGCTCAGGCGGGGGAACCGCAAGGTTCGCCGGTATCCAGTAGAGCCGGTTACGCCAACCCCGTCTGGGCTACCACCAGCGAAATTGGCGTTTCCGGTGGTAGCGTTACCCGCTATCTACTGGAGGCTGATACATGTCGGCTACTACCCCTACCCAAAAACCGCAATTTGTTTGGCTTATTGCCGCCGTTCGTCGTGACGGTGCGACGATCACCCCTGTTATCCACCATATCCCTGCTGTTTCTGAGCGTGAAGCCCGCCGCGTGTTGGTTCGTGATTATGTCTGCTTTTTCGCTGGTCGCCTGCCCGTTCAGGAGGTGCGCTATGTTCGATAACACCCCGTTAGCGCTCGAAGAAATTATCGACCAATGCCGTGCGCTGGCCTACGCCGCTGTTAATACCGATGAGCCACAGGCGCGTGAAATCCTGCTGTTTGTCCTGCAAGAGCGTATCGATCAGCTGTACCGCACCAGCCAGGAAGAACCAGCACAAGCGGAGGTGTCCCATGCCTAATAATGCGCAAAACGCAGCCGCTAACCCGTTCAAAGGCATGGCGATGAATGCCGAGGATGCGATCACCAATATTGCCGGATTGTTGAACGCGGGCATGTTCCTGATGAACACAGAACGCCACCGTAGCGTGGGTATTGAGTTAAGCGACATCGCCCATGATTACGCCAGTGAGGTTTCTAAAGGGGGTTGCGATGCCTAACCAGACCCCAACCATTACTGCGACATTAAATGTCGCCCCTGATTTCACTGGCCGTGTGCTGGTGTATGTGAAGAACGGGGAAGTGGAGCGTGATATGCCGCTTTCTGATGACCAAATCGCATTAACCGTAGATGGTTTTATCGATCTCGCAAAGCGTGCGGGCTGGCATGTGGCGCTAGCAGGAGAAACAAAGTGAACAAGATCCTTCCCTTTCCCACACTGGCGGAGCAATCCGCCCCCCATCGTGTTGATGCGCTGCCAGAGGGGATACGCATCATTCATCAAGGCGCTGCCAGTCAAGGTGGTGAGGCATTGCTGATAATGTTTGATGAAGCTGTTTCCCGTCTGGATAGTGATTTTTACGATAGCGAATGGCTGGCCGGTATTCAGGTTCTCAGGGCGCTGACTGATGCCGTTATTCATGGTTATTTCAAGCCCAGTGACAGGCAGCAGCTGATTTTATGGCGCTGGTTCGTGTCCGTGAAATTTGTGCTCGACCAGGAGCAGCTTAACGGCCATATCACCGTGTCAGACGGCAAAGGTGGTGAAGTCGCCGCCACGCTGTATCGCGGAAAATACGGCTCTATCCCTATTTATCCCTGGTCGGAGCGTTCCGCGATCGCCAGTGTTGTGGAAGGTGGGCTGATGGAGTGTTACGGCACCGAAGAGGGGATACGCAACGCGTTGACGTTTTACGTCGCCATGATCGACTTCAGAACCGGTGAACTTACCGATATCGGGCGCGGAGTGATGGCGACCTTACACGACAGAACGATACAGGCAATCAAGATGAATGAGTTTCCGCCGACACCCACGGCGCACTGAGGGCGATTGAATGCGTAATATCGATTTTATCCGCAACGTGACCGCCGCCGCTGCTGGTCGCTGGCCTGATGTGCTTTCTCAGTTGGGGATCGAGGTTCCCCGTCATCCGACAATGCTTACCCCTTGCCCGGCCTGCGGCGGTACCGATCGCTTTCAGTTCGATAATCTGAAAGGGCGCGGGACATGGCATTGCCGACACTGCGAGCCGGAAGCCGGTGACGGGCTGGCGCTGGTGATGAACGTTCGCCAATGCGCCGCAATGGACGCCGCGCAAATGGTTACGGAGGTATTGGGTATGGATGCCCGAACGCTGGAGCAGGTCACCGGCCAGGACAAAACCCGACAACTACCAACGGAAAATAATTCCCGTTCTCCTTCCGTTGGAGTGAAAGCCCAACGCTTTGCCGATCGTCTGGCGAAACTAACCGCGCAGGCACAGCCGGGAGAGTCGGCGTATCTGGTCGGAAAAGGGTTAACCGGCTTTTCGTATCCGTTGCTGTCTGATGGCACCCTGCTACTGGCGTTACAGGACGCGAACGGCACTACCACAGCCGCACAGACTATAAAGCCCGATGGCAGCAAGCGACTGGTGACGGATTCCACCAAACGCGGAGCCTATCATGCGGTTAACGCCCCCGCGCAGCACGACACGGTGATTATCGCCGAAGGGCTGGCAACCGCGTTAAGTGTTCACCTGATACGCCCGGATGCGCTGACCATCGCCGCTATCGACGCGGGCAATATGGTGCCGGTGGCAAAGACGATGCACACCCTGTATGCCAATGCGCAAATCATCCTTGCCGCGGATAACGATATTTCCCCCGATAAGCCGAACGCGGGGAAAGACTGGGCCGAGAAAGCCGCCCGTGAGGTGAACGGCTGGGTAACACTGCCGCCCACCAGCGAAAAGGCCGACTGGGATGATTACCGCCAGCAACATGGACTGACCACCGCGAAACAAGCGTTTGCCGATTCGCTCTATGCTCTATCAGACGGCGGTAAACCTGCGCATGACGACCCGTTAAGGCCGCGTGTAGAGAGCCGTAGCGATGGCGTTTTCTGGCTTACCCCAAAAGTGGATAAAGACAGTGGCGAGGTGATCAACAACGAAAGCTGGCTATGTTCCGCGCTGAACGTGGTGGGCATTGGGCGGGATGAAAAAGACCAGTACCTGATTATGCGCTGGCGGGCAATCGGCGCGAACGCGGATACCACGCAGGCTATTCCCCTGGCTGATATCGGTGAGCGCGAGGGCTGGCGAACGCTGAAAAACGGCGGCGTGAACGTCACCACCAAAAACAGCCTAAGGGCGATACTGGCCGACTGGATTCAGCGCAGCGCGATGCATGAGATTTGGCATATCGCCCATGCGACGGGCTGGCAGTGCGGCGCCTACATCATGCCGGACGGTGAAGTTATCGGGAATCCTGACAAGCCGGTACTGTTCAACGGTCGCAGTTCTGCCGCGGCGGGGTACACCGTCAAAGGCACAGCCGAAAGCTGGCGCAGCAGCATTGCGCGGCTGGTAGACGGCAACTACTCCATGATGACCGGCATAGCGGCGGCGCTGGCCGCTCCCCTGATTGGCCTGAGCGGTGCGGATGGGTTCGGTATCCATTTCTATGAGCAATCCAGCGCCGGCAAGACCACGGCGGCGAATGTCTCCGCCAGTCTGTACGGCAACCCCGATTTATTGCGTCTGACGTGGTACGGCACCGCGCTGGGGCTGGCGAACGAAGCCGCCGCCCACAATGACGGCCTGATGCCGCTGGATGAGGTCGGGCAAGGCGCTGAACCGGTAAGCGTGGCGCAAGCCGCCTATGCGCTGTTTAATGGCGTCGGCAAGCTACAGGGGGCCAAAGAAGGAGGCAACCGGGATTTAAAACGCTGGCGCACGGTGGCGATCAGCACCGGCGAAATGGATTTGGAAACTTTCATCGCCAGTGTGGGCAGAAAGACCAAAGCCGGCCAACTGGTGCGCCTGCTGAATATCCCGTTAAGCAAAGCGATATGCTTTCATGAGCACAGCAACGGCAAACAGCATGCCGATGCGCTGAAAGACGCTTATCAGCAGCACTACGGCGCCGCCGGGCGGGAATGGATTAAGTACCTTGCCGACCACCAGCAACAGGCTATCGAGGCCGTGAGAGCCGCCGAAATGCGATGGCGTGGGCTGATCCCCGCTGATTATGGCGAACAGGTTCACCGCGTGGCCGGGCGCTTTGCCGTGATGGAGGCGGCGCTTTCGCTGGGCAAGGTTATCACTGGCTGGGATGAGCAAACGAGCCGGGACGCGATACAGCACAGCTTTAATGCCTGGGTACGTGAATTCGGTACCGGCAACAAAGAGCACCAGCAGATTATCGAGCAGTGCGAGGCGTTTCTTAATGCGTGTGGGCTAAGCCGGTTTGCGCCGTTGCCTTATGATCCCGCCAGCCTGCCTATTCGGGATTTGGCCGGATACCGCGACAGAGGGAAGCATGACGAAGCCCCGATGATTTTCTACACCTTCCCCGCCACCTTTGAAGGCGAAATCGCCAAAGGGTTTAACGCCAAGCAGTTTGCCGAAATCCTGCGCAGTGCGGGGATGTTGACCCCGCCCACCAGCGGGCGCGGCTATCAGCGCAAGTCTCCGCGTATCGATGGGCGGCAGATAAATGTCTATGTGCTTCAGTATCGCCCGGAGGACGGCCAGCCAGAATAGGATTTACTCACATACGTAGAAAGTGTGTTGGTTCAGTCAGTTCAGTTGGTTCAATGTGTAAAGATGCTTGTTATGTAAGGAAAATATTTTCCATTTTGAACCGACACTGAACCAACAAAGGGGCATTTTGAACCAACAGCGATAAACGGCTGAGGGGAGTAAAACAACCATGACAGCACAAATTTCCGCTTATGGCCGTCTGGTGGTGGATGTACAGAGCCGCACCACCAGCAACGGTAACACCATGAGTTTCACCCGTATGGCGGTACCGTTGCCCTGTCAGAAGGCAGAGAACGGCGAAGCTACTTTCTGGCTGGCGGTGACGGCCTTTGGCAAACAGGCGGACGCGCTGGCGAAACACCAGAAAGGCGACATGATGAGCGTATCGGGCAACATGCAAATCACCCAATGGACAGACGGCCACGGTAACGTACAAACCGGCTACCAGGTGATTGCTGACAGTGTAGTGAGCGCCCGAACGGTACGACCCGGAGGCCGCAAGGGTGCCGCAGGCCAACCCACTGACGCATTGCGTCGCGCACACGAACAGAGCGCACAAGGTAATAGCCACAACGCACCCGATTTTAGCGATGACGCGCCATTTTGAGGAACGCCATGATGACCGAGAACACACGCACGGTATTACGTCTGAAACGCGCCACCGTGAGCACGGCGACGACGTCGGGACATGTCACAGCCGACACCTCACGGGCGACGGAAAAAACAAGCAATAAGCAAAACCGTAAGAACCGGAAAAAACTCGAACGGCTAGTTTCACTCTGGCCGGATGCGTTCAATCTGGAAAATCCCCGCCCGCTGGCTATCGGGATCGATAAGGCGATGGCGGCTGATATCGAACGTCGCCAATTATCCGGCGCGGGTTCGCTGCGTTTTTCCCTGGGGCTGTATGTCCATCGTTCTGCTTATATCAAAGCGCTGGCGGCTGGTGGACAACGCTACGACCTGAACGGCAATCCTCAGGGCGACGTTACCGCCGAACAGCAGGAGCGTGCCAGAGCACAGCGCAAGCAGAAAAAAGCCCTGCGTACAGAGGATGCAAAATGCGACTGACGCCAGAACAGAAAGCCGAGATTATCCGCCTTAAACGTGGCGGGATGGGCTACCGCACGATAGCCACGCATATGGGCATGAAGCACCCGACCGTGCGCAGTGTCTGCCAGCGAAGCGGATTGTTTGCGGACAATCCGGCGCATAGGGCGATGTTCTCCATCCCTGCGCCGCGCTACAGTACCGAACTGGCGACCGTTAAACCGTTACCCCCGCAGCGGGTAATTACCGGTCATCGCCAGACTGATGCGTATCTGTGGGTACTGGAGGTTATCAAGCTGAATGAACCTGCCCACCTGCCGGCGGCGGAAATCGCTCTGCAAAAACTCACCATCACCCCGCCGGAGGCCGAAAATCGCTACCGCAACTGGATGGTGTCGCAGGGGCAAGAATTGTTTATTGCGGCGTTCAGTACCATCGGGATGGACAATCCTCAGCGCTGTATTGAGAACGCGAGGAAAGCGATTGATACCGCCAGCCAGGTACGGGCGTATTACGGAGGCTATGAAGCTGCGATGGAGCCAACCGAGCCGGAGCACCTGATTGAACAATCCGGCTTGCTGGTGGATGAGAACTACGGCATGACGCCGGACGAGATCGAGAGCGGCGAATTGGAAGGACTGCGATCCGTCGAAGTGCAAGATGCCCGTTCAGCCGCGCATCAGGGCTTTTGTGACGTTCTGCCTGAGCCACATACGCTTTCTGATGTGGTGCGCGAATTTGAATTCTGGCGCTGGCTCTATGCGATGCGCAGCGCCGCCAGCAAAGAGTTGGGGGATACATTTTATGAACATGATCAATGTGTCTGTGACCGGGAAGATTGGCTGGATGGCAAACTATCCACTATCAGCCCGATCCACCGGCAAGAAGCGCTTGCCGTGCTGAAATGGTTTCTGAAAAATGACCGGCACCAGGACTGTGGCGGGGATAACGATGCGGTGTATCTCAATCTGCTGGGCGGCGGGTTGGATGGGTAGGCATTTGGAGGCAACCCCCTGCAAATTTTGCAGGCGTTCGATTAACCGGAGCAATCCGGTTTTTTTACGCCTTAATATCCCATTTATTGCAACGTTAATTGATATCATTTTAATTTATGCAATAATCAACACTGTATAATATCATGTATGGGGTGTTGTATGACCGCACGCGGGAAAGTGGTACCGGTATTACTCAGTAAAGAGCAGGTAGGCGCAATTCGCCGTCTTCAGGAGCAGGAGCGCAGCAAGTCACCGCTGGGTGTTGCGCCCACTATCCATGTGATTGCACGTAGCCTGATGGATAAGGCGCTAAAAGATATCGAGGTAGCACATGGCTGAAACCATTGATTCGCTACTGGTATCGCTGGGGCTGGATGTCGATCAAAAATCTTTCAAGGAAGCCAACGATGCCCTAAAGGGCGTCAAGGATACTGCCCTGCTGCTGTTCTCTGCTGCCGGGGGTATCACTGGCCTGAATGCGATGACGGCAGGCTTTTCCCGCATGGTGACGGACTTAGAGGCATTCAGTAAGCACGCCAACATTGCCCGTAACGATGTGCTGCGGCTGGGTTATGCGATGGAGCAAGCCGGGGGGAAACGCACCAGCGCCAACAGCCTTATCGATAAGGCCAACTCATGGGCGCTCACCGCCACCTATGGCACATTCAGCGATAAAGCCTTTATGAATAATGCAGGCGTTAACCCTCATGACCTGCAAGGCAAGGACAGCGTGGAAGTGATCAAGACGATGGCCGATTACTATAACCAGGCGGCGGCGTCCGGCTTTGATGGCCTGCAAAACTTCCGGGCAGGGATGAACATCAATGAAGATGATGAAAAGCTCTTTCGCATGGGGCGTGCGGGCATTGATCGATACTTTGCTGAATTCAACAAGCGCAGTAATGGCGTTAGTGACGATGACGTAAAAATCGGTACCGAATACCGGACGGCGGTCACTGACCTTGCCACCAACATGATGGATCTGAATAACTCGATTGGTGCGCTACTGACGCCGGAAATCACCAGACTTATTCAGAAAACCGATGAATGGCTGCTGGCGAACAAAACCGATATTGTTTCTTCTATCCGTGAAAGCCTGCCCTATATCAAGGGTATCGCGGCGGGCGTGGCTGTTCTGGCGGCGGCAAAGACAACTAAGGCGCTGGGTATTCCGGGCTTGCACAAACTGGGCTTGCCCGTTGCGGCGGCAGTGACTTCCGAACCCTTTATTGATGGTGCGCTGAACGGCATTTTTGGCGAATCTGAATACTTCCAGAATATCCGCACGGCGCAGGGCTGGGGCGATTTCGGACAGGCACTACTCGGCAATGGCAAAGGCCATTATGAAAATGGCCGCTGGATTTCCCCTTACGATAAACCCGCTTCCAGCGCAGCGATGCCACGCAGCGGTGAGCAATCACTGTTTTCCTCCTTAGAAGGCAAGTACGGCTTACCGCCCGGCGTACTCAATGGGCTTTACCAAACTGAATCATCGGGTGGCAAAAATCTGATATCCCCAAAAGGTGCCCTGGGGCCATTCCAGTTTATGCCCGGCACAGCCAAAGATATGGGGCTGTACGGCTCTGATGTTTTCAATCTGGAGAAATCCGCTGATGCGGCCGCACGCTATATGCGCCAGTTGATGGACAGGCACAACGGCAATCTGCCCAAAGCGCTGGCGTCGTATAACTGGGGCATGGGGAACGTGGACGAGTACGGCATGAACGCCCTACCAACGGAAACGAGGAAATACATCGGTAAGGTGACAGGTCACATGCCCACCAGCCCTACGTTTAATGAACTGATGGCGCCCTATAACACGCGGCCATCATACCCCCACCCACGCGGCAGCTATTACGATGACGAGGGCGAATATGGCAGCAATTCCCGCTCATCGCGTCCGGTAACGATTTCCAACCAGATCACCATTAGCGGCGTAGCAGGCGTAGAAGAAACCGAACGCGCCGTTCGTCGAGTGATGGATGAGCAGTCGCGTGAATATGTGGAGCTGACAAAAGATGATGGCCGATAACTCAAAGCGGTTTGGTCGGGATTACCTGATCACCATCTCAAGCAGCAGCGGCAGGGGAACCCTTACTTTCGCCCCACCGATGCAGGTTGTTTTTAACGTGTCCCATACGCCGGGCAACATGACCGGCAAGGCAAAAATCACGATCTATGGCACATCGAAAGACACGCGGCGGGATATTTTTTATAAATACGACACGGTAGAGATTAAAGCCGGTTATCAGGGCAATTGCGGGCTGATTTATCGGGGGCAGATATTTAACCGCTCAACACAACGCGACGGCGTGGCCACCAGCCTGACGCTTTACTGCTTTTGTGATGGTAAAAAAATGTCCAGCGCCTTTGTGACACAAACATGGGGGGAGAATACGCCAGCGATTGAGATTATCCGGGACACCGCTGCCACCTTTGGCCTGCCAATGGACATCATCGGCGATTTCTCTGATTTGCCTCCTGCTATTCAGGGTAAAACGCTGATGGCAATGACCAAGGACGCAATGAATGCCCTGAAACGTATTTACGACTTTGACTGGTGGCTGAAAACGGACGGCGTAGCCATCATCCGTAATGGCGCAGAAAAAAGCGGCAAGCCGAGAGTGATCGACATAAACCACGGCATGGAAGGTATACCGCGTATCTATATGGATTATGTCGAGGTCGATGTCAGATTGGATCATGTCATTAGCCCCGGCGATGTCATCCTGGTGTACTCCGAGCATGAACAATTGGGCTTTAGTGATATGTACCACGTCAATATGCAGGAATATTCACAAGCATTCCGAAACAAAAGCCGGCTGGTGGTGAAAAGTGTCGATCACATCGGTAACTTCTGGCGCGATGACTGGACAACCACGATTACCGCTTATATACGCAGCAACAAGGTGACACAACCATGGCAATGAGTAATTCACAGGAAAACCCGCTATACCGCGCTATGGAGGCGGTGAAAACCTCCGCAATCCGGGATGTAATGACCACAATCCCCGGTCATATCATGGCCTACAACTCGGTGAAGCAACGCGCACAAGTACAGTGTGGTATCCAGCGCAAGTTAGGCGGTCGCTATGTCAATGTGCCAATTATTATCAACGTGCCTGTGCGCTTTTCCGGTACGGCTGATTGGGTAATGTTCCATGAACTGCCGGCGGGAACGGAAGGGCTTGTTCATTTCGCGAAACAGTCTATCGATGCGTGGATCGATCAGGGCGGCATTGTGGCGCCAACTGATGAACGCCACTTCTCCGCTGATGATGCCTTTTTCTCCCCTGGTTATCGATCACTGAAAACCGCGATTCCCGATCTGCCCACGTCCGGTATGGGCATGAGCAACCGCGACGGTTCGGTGCGTATCCACCTGACGGATAGCGGGATAGTCCTGACATGTGGCGGCGTTTCGTTGACGGTTTCGCCAGATGGCGTGACACACAGCGGCAAAACGACATTAAACGGTCGAACTGAGGTCACCGCTGGCGGCCTATCAGTGGGGGAAATCGAATTTGGCGATCACGTTCATGATGGAGTGGAAACAGGTTCAGGCAGCACACAGGGGCCGCGATAATCCCTTATCAAACAAGGTGCCGGATTGATACCGGACGACTGCCGGCCGCCAGCAGAACGCGGAGATATGACCATGTTAATGAGTAAAGCCGAATATGCACGGCATTGTGGCGTAAGCCGTCAGACGGTATATGACTGGGTGAAAAAGGGTGAGGTGGTTCTTTCTGGCGCGAAAATCGATGTTACAGCGACCGAACAGAAACGCGCCGGCGGAAACCAGGCCAGTGATTCGCCGTGGCCGCATCGCACGATGGAAATGACATGGAAACAGGCCGCTGACTGGGTGAGCCAACACGATGGCGAAAAGCCTGATGAGGATAGTCATATCGATCGCTTAACTCGCCTGGTGGCTGCTGCTGAGGAATTGGGCTATGACGTTGATAGCAGCGAATACGACGAACAGGAATCCGTAATTGCTCTGTACATGGGCGGTAGTGTACGCCACGAATTCTACGATAAAGGATGCGTGGATGTGGCGATCACTTTTTTGCGGGCAGAGCTTTTCTATGTCGCGTGGCATGTTGATGATGAGGCTGATTGGAGTCCTCAGGGGTTATCAGCGCTGTGCTTACGGCAAGGCAACAAAATATAAACCACCAGCCAGGTGAAAGGCAGAAATCTTGACAGGCCTTGACGTTTTTGTACCGAGTGTAAAGCTGTGAGGTACAGACATGCTAAGGTTTGCCGTAAACCTTATCGTGGTAACGTCAAGAATCACCCCAACGTGTAAAGCGTCCATATATAGATTTATATAGGTTATCGGCAGTATATCAGGCGCAGAGCAACGCATTCCTCAATTCTGACCGTTCGTTAGCACTACGTTTTATCAGTGAGTTACCAGGCACATCTTACCCCGGTGATAGCGTCGAACACCTGTAAAGCGCCCGACCATTAATGTGTAAAGTGTCCGACCAAAAAACGGTCGGAAAGCTGGACGGTCGGACAAGGCCGCTATGCCAAAAATCAATTCTTCAAATTGAAAATCAAATTGCCCGCCAATTGAAATCAATTTGCCGATATTGCCGAAAAACTGCGTGAATACTGGCGTTTTGCTTTGTTAGGAGTTTTCTACTGGCTGGCTCTGGGGTAGTCGGAACAGATCAACGGATTGGATCCGCGTCCATAAAAGTAAGCTCATCCCATACAATGTATGCAAATGTTAACGCTACGAGCGTTACATACCGGAAAATGGCTGCTGGTGGTTTGATGCCACCAGCGGACACAAACAGTACAGACTCTGCCATAAATGCCGATATCATTCCTGAACATCTGATTATGAGAGGTAAATTTATGCGATGGAACGTGGCACTACTGGCAGCATTACTACCGTTTTTTATTGCTGGCTGTTCATCGAGTATTTCCAATCAAAAAATTGAACAAGCCAGAAAATGGAATACCACGATGGCAGAAAAAAACAGAAAAATGCAGGAAGATTGGGAGCGAACAAAGAGAGAGGATATTGCAAAACAAGAGAGGGAAGAGGCGCGCATAGCCTCAATACCCCGCCAAAGATGCTACCTGCAAGCACCGGGCGGCGATCAAGTGGTTAAGAAGTTGCTCGATATTATCAACCGGGAAAATGTCACATGCCGACTGGATCGAGTCCCCGTTAAGGTCACGCCGCTACAGCCGTCTGGTTTTAGAGAGGATAAATATGATGTGCTCGTTAATGGACGGGATTTCTTTTATTTAGGTAAGAATGGTTTTATCGACCACATAGACTACCAAGCAACCGAATGTCAGCCCCATGACGTGCCGTGGAATACGCAAGGGATGGTATATAACAATTGTGTGGCTTACCTGGCTAAAGGGCTGCGTATGTGGGCAGCGATGACACGCGACAAATCAATCTCAGACGAGACATTTCGCTCCTATTTACTTTATGCGAATCGGGTAGATTTTGGTGAATGGGCGCTTTTCCTTTGGCAGTATAAGCGTGCTCAATAGGGCTAACCGCTATATGAACCGGCTACGAAGCCGGTTTTTTT
>NZ_QDKJ01000049.1:0-582 GCF_003115815.1 Brenneria roseae subsp. americana
TGCGTAACCCGCTGACTTCTCTGGGTGATTATCTGAACCCGGAACTCATTTCCCGCTGTCTTGCCGAAGCTGGCACCGTCACCCTGCGCAAACGTCGTCTGCCGCTGGAAATGATGGTCTGGTGTATCGTCGGTATGGCCCTTGAACGTAAAGAACCCCTCCATCAGCTCGTTAATCGGCTGGACATCATGCTGCCGGGCAGTCGTCCCTTTGTCGCACCCAGCGCTGTGATCCAGGCCCGTCAGCGCCTGGGAAGCGAGGCCGTCCGCCGCGTGTTCACGCAAACAGCGCAACTCTGGCATAACGCCACGCCGCATCCGCACTGGTGCGGCCTGACCCTGCTGGCCATCGATGGTGTGTTCTGGCGAACACCGGACACGCCAGAAAACGATATCGCCTTCCCCCGCCAGACGCATGGCGGGAAACCAGGACTCTACCCGCAGGTAAAAATGGTCTGTCAGATGGAGCTGACCAGCCATCTGCTGACGGCAGCTGCCTTCGGCACAATGAAAAACAGCGAAAATGAGCTCGCTGAGCAACTTATAGAGCAAACCGGAGATAACACCCTGACGTTGATGGATA
>NZ_QDKJ01000050.1:0-451 GCF_003115815.1 Brenneria roseae subsp. americana
AAAAACACTCGAAGCCATACCCTTTTGCTGGTAAAAATACTGGTAAAGCGGGTTCGATTTCGTTTTTACCAGCAATCGGAGGGAACCGTCATGTCACTTACTGATACTAAAGTAAAAAATGCTAGACCTTCAGAAAAGGCGGTAAAGCTCACTGACGGATTCGGCCTCTACCTGCTGGTACATCCCAACGGTTCCAAATACTGGCAGTTAGGTTATCGCTTTGAGGGGAAACAGAAGGTGTTTTCCATCGGCGTCTACCCTGCTGTTTCACTGGCTGATGCAAGACAACGACGAGATGAAGCGAAAAAGCCGTTGGCGGCTGGCGTTGATCCGAGCGCTAAAAAACAGGCTGACCATAAAACTGTTCAGGAAAAGCGTAACAACACCCGCGCTTTCAAAACGGTTGCCAAAAGCTGGTTTGCCACCAAAACCACATGGTCGGAAGATTATC
>NZ_QDKJ01000051.1:0-367 GCF_003115815.1 Brenneria roseae subsp. americana
AGACAGGATATCTCGTGTCCCGCCCTACTCATCGAGCTCACAACCTGTGTATCTTCGTGTACGGGACTATCACCCTCTATTGTGCGACTTTCCAGACGCTTCCACTGACACACAAGCTGATGCAGACTCTGGGCTCCTCCCCGTTCGCTCGCCGCTACTGGGGGAATCTCGGTTGATTTCTTTTCCTCGGGGTACTGAGATGTTTCAGTTCCCCCGATTCGCCTCATCACACTATGGATTCATGTGATGATAGTGTGTCGAAACACACTGGGTTTCCCCATTCGGGTATCGTCGGCTGTAGCGGTTCATATCACCTTACCGACGCTTTTCGCAGATTAGCACGCCCTTCATCGCCTCTGACTGCCTA
>NZ_QDKJ01000052.1:0-359 GCF_003115815.1 Brenneria roseae subsp. americana
TCTGTGCTGCTGTCGGTGCTGTCGGCGTGCCGGTCAGCGCAGGGCTGGCAAGCGACGCTTTCGGTGCTACCGCACTGGTAACAAATGCCGTTGTGGCAAGCTGTACTGTGTTTGTACCCGCAGCGGCCGTTGGTGCCGTTGGCGTGCCGGTCAGCGCCGGGCTGGCTTTCGGTGCATATTGTGTATGCGGGTCTGCGGCGGCAACATGAGCGGCTAATTTGTTAACGGCATCTGTTTTCGCATCAGCAATGGCATTAAGCACGGTAGTGCTGAAATTTGGGTCATCGCCCAGCGCGTCGGCCAATTCTTCAAGCGTATCCAGCGCAGCAGGTGACGATGCGACCAGTGCAGCAATAGCC
>NZ_QDKJ01000053.1:0-346 GCF_003115815.1 Brenneria roseae subsp. americana
GGCAACTGGTCGCCATCACGCACAGCGGGCAGCAGCCCCAGGCGCTGGAAGAAGAAAGCGGCGGCGAGCCGACCACCTACAGCAACAGTTTCGAGGTGGTAAAGGCCAGCACGACGTGGCGTACCGACATGCCGTACAGGCCGATGGTGGACGGCCCGCAGATTGCCACGGTGGTGGGGCCGGCGGGCGAGGAAATCTACTGCGACGAATACGGCAGGATTAAGCTGCAATTCCCGTGGGACCGCTATGGCGCAAGCGATGACCAGAGTTCCTGCTGGGTGCGGGTCAGTCAGGGCTGGGCGGGCGGTCAGTACGGGCTGATTGCGATACCGCGCATTGGCCATGA
>NZ_QDKJ01000054.1:0-314 GCF_003115815.1 Brenneria roseae subsp. americana
AGCTTGTTCCAGATTGTTAAAGAGCATAATACTTCGCAGCATACTGTTTCCAATACGCTCTGAAGTCTTTTATATGGTGGAGCTATGCGGGATCGAACCGCAGACCTCCTGCGTGCAAAGCAGGCGCTCTCCCAGCTGAGCTATAGCTCCAAATTCAGTCATACCTCTGGCAACTCGCTTAGCCGACGAAAGGTTCGTTGCGAGTAGCGCAGTGTGCAAACGCACATGAGCAACGCAGCAGCGAAGATTTCAAGGATAAGTAGAGTTGGTAGGCCTGAGTGGACTTGAACCACCGACCTCACCCTTATCAGGGG